>NZ_CP019791.1:3947332-4250973 GCF_002007645.1 Anaerohalosphaera lusitana | reverse complement strand
GTAGATCTCCCGCTCCAGTCGTTGTGACTGTTGATTACAATGGGCATTTTTCCGCAGCGAGTGATGAACTAAAAACCACACATTTCCCGAAAACGAACGCTGCGAAATTTCTTCAAAGTTGAACATTCCGTCGGCCGTGACCACCGCCGACATGAAAGATGATAGAGCGCCTCAGCCCTTAGTTCAATGGCGTTTTAGGCACTTTCTTTTCCACAACCTTTTGTCCCTTGCAAACACTGGGCTTACGAGTGAAAAAAAACTTTTATGAACAAGATATACACAGCGTAAATGCCAATTGTGGAAAACCTGTGGATTACACATTGCGTGGTAAATAAAATTCCCCATATCAGCACTGATATCGCCGGAGCAGGCACGCATACCCGCCGTCATGATCCCCCGATACGTCCTCACCGCAAATCCCTACCCCGGGAAGGGTAAGTTCTTCGGACTCGATCGACCAGCCTTCATGCTCTTCTAAGAACCGCCGAACGATCGCGCAGTTCTCCTCGTCCATGATGCTGCACGTGCTGTAACATATTGCGCCGCCTTGCTTTACGTATTTGCTCGCCTCTGTCAGAATGCCGTACTGCACGCCCGCCAGGCTCGCTGCTTTCTCGTGGTTTATCCTCAGCCGCACCTCGCACCGTCTGGCCATTACGCCCGTGTTAGAACACGGCACATCCACCAGAACCCGATCCGCACCGCCCGCTTTTTCGACCGCCTCGCCCATTTTGTGGATATCTACCGCTTTAACAGCACTGATACCCAGCCTTTGGCAGTTCTCGACCACCATCCCCAGCCGTTCCGTATCCACATCGCTTGCGATAACAAGCCCCTCATCGCCCATCAGCTCCGCCATATGCGTCGTCTTGCCCCCCGGCGCCGCACACATGTCCAGCACCACCTCGCCCGCCTTGGGCCCGACGATCTCTCCCACCTTCGCCGCCGTCGGGTCCTGCACCGAGAACAGCCCCTCATCGTACCCCGGCAGCTCAGGCACGCTCACCCCGCCCCTCAGCCGCAGCATATCCCGCTCCAGCCAGAGATCGAATTCGACCCCCGCCTCGCCGAACCGCGAGCAAAGCTCCCGCAGAGTCGTTTTCAGTCGATTCGGCCGGATCCATACCCCCGGCTTGCGGTTGCTCCCCAGGCATATCCGCTCCGCCGTCTCACGCCCGAACTGCTCGGCCCACTTACCCGCCAGCCAGCCCGGCAGCGAATATTTCAGTCCCAGATACCGCCCCGCGCCCTCCGCCTCGTCCGGCAGCACATCACGCTTGAACCTGCACCCCCAGCGGGCCGAAACGGGCACGAAATCCAGTTTATCCGCCTCGTCAGCCCCGCATTTCCGCTCCGCTATCGCGCGCCCAACGTTTCGCAGGACCGCGTTCACGAACCCTGCCTGCCTGCGTCCGCCCCGTGTCCTCGCAAGCTCGACGGCTTCGTTGACGATAGCATATTCGGCCGTCTCCGCCGCGAAAACCAGCTCGTACACCCCGATCCGCAGCACATTCATAAGCCGCTTCTGCACCCGCTTGGCCTGGACGTTCCCGATAAGTGCCAGCAGATGGTCGATAGTCTTGCGATGCCGTATCACCCCGAAAACGATGTCCGTCGCCTGCCCCCGGCCTTCCGTTCTTCCGATGTACCGATACAGTACCTCCGACGCATCACCCGCTGCCGGGTCGAACTTGCCCAGCACCAGCAGCGCAACCGCTCTGGCCGATACCTTGCCCGAATCCCCCATGCCGTTAGTCCTCTATCTTCACGAACTTATCGCCCGGCTGCGTGTGTCTGCCGTTGCAGAACGCCTCCCAGTTCATCAGCCGCTTGCCCGCCGGCTTGAGCTTGACGATATCCAGCTTGCCCGCACCGCACTGCACATGAAATTCGTCGTCGATCACCCCAGGCTCACCATCGCTGCCTGCGTCTTCGACAACCCGCACCTGGGCCAGTGTCACCCGGTCCTTCTTGCCGGTCTTCGCCGACACGTAATCCGCCTTCGCGCCCGGCCAGGGCCAGAACCCGCGCACCATGTTCCGCACCTGCTCGGCAGGGCGGTCAAAGTCCACCTGTCCGTCGCTCTTTTTCAGCTTCCGCGCGATCGTCACCCTATCCTCGTCCTGCTCGACGTATTTCGCCGTGCCCGCCTCGATCTGCCCGATCACGTCCATCAGCACGCCCGGCGAAAGCTCCGCCAGCTTATCATGCACATCCTCGGCCGTGTCGTCCGCGTCTATCGCGACCTTGCCCTCACCCAGCACATACCCGGCGTCCATCTTATCTGCCAGCGTAATGATCGAAACGCCCGTCTCCGTCTCGCCGTTGACTATCGCCCAGTTGATCGGCGCGGCCCCGCGATACTTGGGCAGCAGTGACGCATGCACGTTGATCGCTCCCTTTTCGTGCATCTCGATGACTTCGGGCCCGATCTTCTGGCCGAACGCGATCACCACCAGCAGATCGCCCCCGCACGCGCGCACACGTTCGACCATCTCGGGCCTGTTTATGTTTTCCGCCTCCACGCACTCATATCCATTCCGCTCGGCCCACTGCGCGACATGCGTGGGCCTTGGCTTCCGCCCCCGTCCCGCTCCGTGCGCGGGTTGTGTGAATATCCCCGCCAGTTCGTGCTTGCTGTTCTTGATCGCATCCAGACACGGTATGCCGAATTCCGCACTGCCGAAATAAGTTATCTTCATCGCTGATCGCCCCGGCTATGTAAAACAAAATTGCAAGTCAAATGAAAACGTCTAACTGCTGCCTCCAACGGCCCGACCCCCGACAGACTCCCGCTCCTTCGCATTCAGCCCGCCGACAAATCTCATCCGCCGTCGGCACGCACCCGCTGCTATTCGCTGTAATCCTCCTCCAGCCTCTTGAGCTTTTTCTTCGCCGATATCATCTGCACGCGGTTGAGCTTGTCCTTGATCATCGTCCCGTCCAGGTGATCACACTCATGCTGGAATATCCTCGCCTTGAGCCCCTCGCCCGTCTCGGTGAATCTGTTGCCCTGCAGGTCCGTCGCGGTCACGGTCGCCTTTTCGTACCGCCGCATCTTAGCATATATCCCCGGCAGCGACAGACAGCCCTCCTCATCCGCGATCACCTTGCCCGAAAGCTCGATCTCCGGATTGATATAGACCTTCGACTTGTCCCGCGTACCGTCCTCGCTCGCCACGAATATACGCAGATTCACACCCGCCTGCGGACCGGCCAGCCCGACGCCCTTGCTCTCGATCATGATGTCGACCATCTTCTCGGCAAGCTGGCGGATGTTATCGTTAATCTCCTCGACCGGCTTGGCCTTCTCGCCCAGTACGCCTGCCGGATATTTCGTTAACTCACAGCTCTGCACGTCAA
Source organism: Anaerohalosphaera lusitana (assembly GCF_002007645.1). Classification (GTDB taxonomy): domain Bacteria; phylum Planctomycetota; class Phycisphaerae; order Sedimentisphaerales; family Anaerohalosphaeraceae; genus Anaerohalosphaera; species Anaerohalosphaera lusitana. Next base: position 4,247,610 of record NZ_CP019791.1, on the reverse strand, counting down.
CCATTATCTCACCTCGCTGTATTCCCTGTCGTCAAATTCGTCGCCGCGGAACGTGTGCCCCAAATAGCTCTTGCGAACCAGCTCGTCCTGGATGATCTGCTTGGGCGTGCCCTCCGCGATCACCTTGCCGTGGTCCATGATATACGCCTTGTCCGCCACTTCCAGCGTCCGCTCGACATTGTGGTCCGTAATAAGGATGCTAACGCCGCTGTCCACCAGCCGCTGGATCTCGGCCTGCAGCTCTTCCACTGCGATCGGGTCCACACCGCTGAACGGCTCGTCCAGCAGCACCAGCGACGGATTCGTCACCATCGCCCGCGCGATCTCCAGCTTTCGCCTCTCACCGCCGGACAGAACCCGCGCCTGGCTGTTGATGACCTCGGTAAGCCCGAACCGCTCGATCAGCGCCTCGGCCTTGTGCTTGCGTTCCTTCTTCGTGACCGACATCGTCTCCAGGATCGCCATCAGGTTCTCCTTCACCGTCAGCCGCTGAAATACGCTCGGCTCCTGCGAAAGATACCCCATCCCAAGCCTGGCCCGCTTATACATCGGCAGCTTCGTGATCTCCTGGCCCTCGAAAATCACCGTCCCGCCGTCCGGCACGACCATTCCGATCGTCATCCGAAAGCTCGTCGTCTTGCCCGCACCGTTTCGGCCCAGCAGACCCACGATCGAACGCTGCTCCACCGAGATCGAAACCCCGTTGACCACCGTACGACCAGAGTAATTCTTCACCAGGTCCCGCGTTTCAAGTAACGTCATGTCCATATCAATATGCCCAGTCTCAGCCGCAAAACCGCCAAAAACACGCGACCCCGCCGCCGATCCGGCCCCTTTTCACACAAATAACAATATCCGGGAAGGATAAACCAATTGCCGGTATCCAAAAATCAGCCCGCATTATAACACCCCGGCCCCCATTTGCAAACCACCAACCCCGCTTTTCCAATACCAAAACCCTGACCTGAACAATGTGATGTCTTGTTGGATCTCGAAAACTTGTCGAATCGTCATTACCTGTAGCTAACCGGAAATCTACACTTGTATGCAAGCCTTTGTCTGGATATACTCGACCGAGCCTCTTAGAAACATCCTTTAATTTGATTGGAAGGGTAGAAGTGGATAAGAATGACTTGTACGCTCACACGCAGCTAGGGAAAACATTCCGAAAGTATAAACTAATATCGATTTTTGTGTTCATAGGTGCTTGTTTGCTCAATCCTGTAATTGACGAGCTCGCCTTCTTTATTGCGGGGGCCGCTGTTGTGATGCATGGAGCACTTTACCATATTGATAAGAAGGTTAGACAGCAGATGGTATTAGCAAAAGATGCTCGGCTGGAAAAGGATAAGCTGGAAATTTACTTAGAAGAGCAGAAATGTAACGTTGTGGCGGATTTAGAAGGTGACTGTGTGCAAAAAGCTGACATCCAGGGTGTTGAGTATGTCAGCATTAATGTGCCGATGATCATTTGCGAAGTAGATGGTTGCATCCAGCCTGCAAATTCGGTCAAAGAGAATGACTGAAAAAGTGTAAACTTTGTGCAATAACGAATATTTGATCCCACGGAGCAAGATTGGAGTGCATCATGAAAAAGCTGGCAGTTACGTTGCTGATAAGTGCCTTTATATACGGATGTTCGACAGAGGACGAGTTGACCATTTCTAAGCAAGAGAGTTGCAGATGGAAATGTAATCTTCAAAGTGGGAAAGCCCTGGAGATCGAAATGCTTTTGTTTCCCAGATCCGAATTCCCCGAGCAAAGGTTTTCTGAACTCAAAACGCTGCAAGAAAATGAACTTGAGCATCAACGTAAAATGATAAAGTCGGCGCCGACTGCAGAGCTGCAGAGGTCTTATAGTGAAGAGGTACGGCTTAGAGAAGCAGGGCAGTGGCCGTGGAAATTGACTGGCGACTGGAACGATTGGCCAATTGTCTTCATCGAACCGGTACTTTTGACTACAAGTGAAATCACAAAAAGCCTGGTGCTTTGTAGATATGAAAATTATCGAAATGACATTGTTTTTAAGATATACGGCTTGGGCGAAGTCGACTATAAAACACAGCTCGAATGCATTGAGCAGTTGACCGAAGAATTGGAGCAATTGACTGCAAATCAATGGGCTGAATTGCCCGTATCCAGTACACCCCTATATAACCAAGACGGTGTAATCGTCAATCCTGATCTGATCGACTTTTTTGAGGGTTCAATCTTTCCAAAGCAACATTAAATAACATTTCTGGAGAGGCGCTGCGGTACTTAAGGTATGTGAAACAGGTGAGGAAGAGTTGAGAATGAACAAAAAAGCCATAGTATATTTCTTTGCAACCGTAGCGGTTCTGGCTCTGGTTGTATGGTTAGCGTCTTCTATCCGCCAGCACTGGCAGGATCGAAAAGTGAAGCCGATACTTGTTGAATGGGCCGACCACGACGAAAGAGTCGATATCATTTTTCAGAATCGCGAGGTTGAAACTCTCACCTCCCCCGATGAAATAAAAAGTTTTCACAGCAATATTTCCGAAGCTCTGATCGGCCACGTCAAAAACGTAAAATCCGAATTACTCGAATATGCGTGTAATTTCGAAATCGTACTGACCGGATCTGATAAGAAAATTGTTTTGAGCTTTGATGTTTACCCGAAGCCGATCGATGCAGATGCCGCAGAATGGTCAATCCGAGAGGGTTATATTCTTTATTCTGATATTACGCTGATTCTCGACAAACATGCTGCGTCTGAACTGGTCAAAATTCTAACGAAAGGCAGCGGTTACCCTGAAATAGAGTGAATGAGCTTTTCAACTGCCATTTTCCAGTCCGCGCACAACCCCCCATTTCACACTTTCCATCCTGCCGGGTTTGTGTTACAGTCATACGTAGTTTCAGCGGAATGATGACCGCTCTGAACGCTTTGTCATTGCGAGAAGCCGAAGGCGACGCGGCAATCCCAAGCCCCGCGTGTGCGTGGGCCCGTCATTGACAAGCTCGGCAGGGCGGTATCCAACAGAAATCGACAGCATGTAAATAACGAGGCAAAACCGTGGCAAACGCAACACCATTCGAATCCGTACACGAAAAACTCGGCGCAAATTTTGACATCTTCAACGCATGGCGCATGCCCGCAGATTTTGGCGATCCGCTCGTCGAACAGACCGCCGCATACGAAACCGCAGCCGCTTTCGACCTCTCGCACTTCGGCCGCATCCAGGTCAAGGGCGACGACGCACCCGCACTGATCGACTACCTCACCGCGACCCCAACCGCAGGTCTTACCGACGGCAGCGTCATCTGGGCACTGCTGATCGCCGAGCCCGGCAACATCACCGACCTCGTCCGCATTACCCGCGTGCACAACACCTACACGATCCTCACCTCGCCCGCAAAACGTCAACTCGTCCTCGAACTCGCCGAAAAGGCCCAGCAGACCGCCGGCCTCGCTGACGTCAAAGTCTCGCCCATAACCGAAAAGACCGCGATGCTCGCTCTCTACGGCCCTAAAGCCGCCGACATCCTCTCGCGGATCCTGCCCTTCGAGATCGACCTCGAGCCGGGCCAGGTCAAGGGCGTCAACTTCTTCATGATGAACCTCGAAGTCGTCCGCGGCTCGTTCATCGGCACCGACGGCCTGGAACTGATCTGCCCCAAGGGCGCAGCCTCAATGGCCGGCACCGCCATCGCAAAATACCGCGACCGCGAAAACATCGTACCCGCCGGCACACTCGCCCTCGATTCGGCACTCGTCCAGGCCGGCGTACCGTATTCGATCACCAACTCCACCGAAGGCTCGAAACTCACCCCCGCCGACCTCAACATGACCGGCCTTGTGGACATGAATAAGGACTTCATCCACAAGCCCGCCCTCGAAGCCAGCTTCAAGAAGGGCACCACAAAAACCGTCGCAGGCCTGAAGACCGCCAAGGGCACCCGCCATACCGACCTCCGCATTCAGTACGACGACGCAGAGATCGGCTTCTGCCCGCTCACGGTCCCGAGCCCCACCCTCGACTCCAACCTGGGCCTGGCCGTCATCGATTCCGAATTCACCGCCTTCGACGAAGAGATACAGGTCTTCGGCGAGGACCTCGTCCTGCCCGGCCAGCTCACAAACCTCCCCTTCGACCCCGCAGCAAACGCAAACGTATGCAAACCCTGACGCGCTCATTGAACGCAATAGCAAAATAATGTCATCCGCCTCAGGCGGACACGGCGATTTTCAACCGCTCAACAAAGCTGGCAAAACCCGACTACTGTCATCCGCCGCAGGCGGATCCAGAGAACGAAACGTCGGCCGCAGCCGCAAACAAACGCATTACCACGTCCACCAAACGCATGCACGCTTTAACGCGAGCGGCGACCCAGGTTGTCATCCGCCTCAGGCGGACCCAGCATAAAACAGCCGTCGCGAAGCGACTCCTTGCGAGTCCCCACGCAACGCCGACCGCACATTTGTCATCGCGAGGATTGCAGCGGCTCCACACCCTGTCACTGCGAGGAGCGAAAGCGACGTGGCAGTCTCAACCACTCAACAAAGCTGGCTCACTCATCATCCGCATGAACCCGACTGCTGTCATCCGTCTCAGGCGGACCCAGAGAACACCACGAGCACAAACGCACGCCCGTAACAGCATCCGCCGAACGCATATTTTGTCATCGCGAGGAGCGCAGCGACGTGGCGACCTCAAAGCCGACGGCTTCAAAAGCACATCATTTATCGCATCCACTTAACGCCCCAACGCGAGCGGCGACCCAGCCGCGAGTCCCCACGCAACGCCTGCCGCACCACCCCAAAAGCCGACCGCAAAAAACGAAAAATGCTTGACATAAAACCCTAATGCCGGTATACTTTAGTCCTCATTAAAACTCTACCGATAACGATCAAAAAAACAGGAGCCGAAGTGATGAAACCCACCCTCACCGCCGTACTCTGCATATTCGCCCTTACCTGCCCCGCCTCCGCTGAGCTTATCCAGGGCATCGACATGGAACTCGTCACGATAGGTGACGCGGGCAATCCGGGCGACACCCGGGCGGCGGCAAACCCAGTCGGCGCAGGCTCAGTCGACTACACCTACCGCATCGGCAAGTACGAAGTGACCAACGGCCAGTGGGATACTTTCATTGGCTTGGCAGGCAAACCAGTCGGAAGCCCTATTGGACCGTATGATGGAGACGCATTCTGGGTGGGTGAGAACATACCAGCGAATGGCATAAGCTGGCTCGAAGCCGCCCAGTTCTGCAATTATCTCACCTCGGGCGACAAGAGCAGCGGGGCATATCTCTTCACAGGCGACAACACCAACCCCGGCCAGTTCCTCGGCATCGACCGCGACACAGCGATCACCGAGTTCGGCACCGCCTACGTCATCCCCACCGAAGACGAATGGTACAAAGCCGCCTACTGGACCGGCGACGGCTACTCAACCTACGCAAACGGCACAGATACACTGCCCGTCGAGGACGTTGATTCCAATTACCTCTGGGATTCGCGCGAAACTCAGCCCTGGGACGTAGGCTCGGGCAAAATGGAACAGAACGGCACATTCGATATGATGGGAAACATCTATGAATGGACTGAAACTGGCCTCGATGAGAAAAGAATTCTTCGTGGCGGGGCCGCTGGCACTCATCACACTGATGCAATAGGTTCTACATATCAATTCGAACTTTTCCGAACTGGCGAGTACGGCGGTGTAGGCTTCCGCATCGCAGCCGTCCCCGAACCAACCACACTGGCCCTGCTCGGCCTGGGCGGCCTACTGCTCCGCAATAGAAGGAAGTAGCCCCACCCAGCCGCCGCCACCCAAAAATCATAACGAGCACGGGCGCACGCCCGTAACAGCATCCGCCAGCCGCACATTTGTCACTGCGAGGAGCGCAGCGACGTGGCAGTCTCAACCGCTCAACAAAGCTGGCCCGTCCATTATTCGCACCAACCCGACCCCTGCCATCCGCCGCAGGCGGACCCAGAGAACACCACGAGCACAAACGCACGCCCGTAACAGCATCCGCCGAACGCATATTTTGTCATCGCGAGGAGCGCAGCGACGTGGCGACCTCAAAGCCGACGGCTTCAAAAGCACATCCTTTATCGCATCCACTTAACGCCCAAACCCGAGCGGCGACTAAGGTTGTTATCTGCCTCAGGCGGACCCAGCATAAAACAGCCGTCGCAAAGCGGCTCCTTGCGGGTCCCCGCCTAACACCTGCCGCATACCACCCAACCACCCTGACAAGCGATACGTAAAACACTTTTCGCAAAATGCTGTAAATCGCAAACCAAATCGGTTACAATCCCAAATCCTTGAATGTCGCACCCGGCGGCAGGAAGCGTTTTCTGGAAATACTGTTCTGTTTGGAGATAGATAAATGCAGGTTCCATTGTTGGATTTGAAGGCTCAGTACGCCACAATTAAGGATGATATACTCAGCGCCGTTTCCGAGGTCCTCGAAACACAACGCTGCATCGGCGGCCCCAAGGTCGACGAATTCGAAAAGGCCGTCGCCGAAGTCTGCGACTGCAAATACGCTGTCGGCACCTCCAGCGGAACAGACGCCATCCTCGCCACCCTCATGGCCCTAGACATAGGTGAAGGTGACGAAGTCATCACCACACCTTACACCTTCTTCGCCACCGCAGGCTGCATCGCCCGCACAGGCGCAAAACCCGTCTTCGTCGATATCGACCCGAAGACCTATAATATCGACCCCGCAGGCATCGAAGCCGTCATCACGGACAACACAAAAGCCATCATGCCCGTCCACCTCTTCGGCCAGATATGCGACATGGACCCCATCATGGCCATCGCAGGCACCTACGGCCTCGCCGTCATCGAAGACGCCTGCCAGTCAGTAACCAGCACATACAAGGGCAAAAAAGCCTGCTCCATCGGCACCGCGGGCTGCCTGAGCTTCTTCCCGAGCAAAAACCTCGGCGGCATCGGCGACGGCGGCATGGTCGTCACCAACGACGAAAAGCTCTACAAGCAGCTTCAATACCTCCGCAACCACGGCATGGAGGCTCAATACGTACACAAAAAGGTCGGCGGCAACTTCCGTCTAGACCCCATCCAGGCCGCCGCACTGCTCGTAAAGCTGCCCCACCTCGACGAATGGTCACAGGGCCGTCGCGACAACGCAGCCTACTACGACAAAAAATTCGCCGGCACCTGCGTCCAGACCCCATACATCAGCCCCGACTGCAAGAGCATCTTCAACCAGTACGTCATCCGCGTACCCAAACGCGACGCACTGCTCGAACATCTGCGAGCCAGCGACATCGGCTGCAACATTTATTACCCGATTCCGCTTCATCTTCAGGACTGTTTTGCCGATTTAAACTACAAGCAGGGCGATTTCCCGGTCTCCGAACAGGCCGCGAAAGAAACTATCGCACTGCCGATTTACCCTGAACTGACCGACGAAATGAAGGACCACGTCGTTAAAACGGTATTGGACTTTCTTGAATAGGTAATGGATGGCTAGCAGATCAGCAGTTGCGGACTACCTCAAACTCGCACGTCCGCACAACTGGATAAAAAATGTCGTCGTGCTCATGCCGATCATCTTCGGCATGAGCATGCACATTCCCTCTGCCTGGCTGCACTCCATCGCTGCAGTCATCGCATTCTGCTTCGTATCCTCATTCGCCTACATCCTAAACGACATACGCGACCTCGAGGCCGACCGCCGGCATCCCGTAAAAAGGACCAGGCCCCTTGCAGCCGGCAAGATCAGCGTAAAAGACGCCCTCATCGAAGCCGTGATACTGATGATCTTCGCTGCAGCTATCTCACTAGCGGTGTCGCCCGCATTGCTCGCAATGATAATACTTTACGCGGTCCTGCAGGTGGCGTACTCACTGCTGCTCAAAAATTTCGTCCTGATCGACGTCATCGTCATCGCCATCGGCTTCGTACTCCGCGCTGTAGCAGGCGCGGTAGCAATTTCCGTCCAGATAAGCCCCTGGCTGTTCATCTGCCTGTTCACCATATGCCTGTTCATGGGTTTCTGCAAACGCTACAACGAGATGATGACCCTCGCCAACGGCAAGGACGCTCACTACCACCGAGCCACGCTGATCGAGTATACTCCGGATCTGCTGACCCACCTGATCTCCACCTCCGCCGGAATCGCGATAATCACCTTCCTGCTCTACAGCATCAGCGAGCGGACCACAGCCGCCTTCGGAACGAACTATCTCGTGTATTCCCTGCCTTTCGTCGTCTACGGCATCTTCCGTTTCGCACTGCTCTCGATGAAGGGCGCCTACTCCGATCCCACGGATATAATGCTCAAGGACCGCCCGTTCCAGGCAACCGTAATGCTCTGGATTATCTTCGCAGCCATCATAACGCTCTACGGCAAGGAAATAGCCGCCTGGTTCCGCCAGCTCATGTAACCGGAGGCCTGCTCAAAAATGTACAACGGACTGCGCAAAAACACGCTTTACTACCTCACGGCCCTGGTATTGGCCCTGCTCGTCTACATACCCTCCACCGCGCCCGGCGCACTCTGGCAGGACAGCGGAATGTTCCAGTACCGCGTTTATAACGGCGACATCGAAGGCGGTCTAGGCCTCGCACTGGCCCACCCGCTCTACCACCTCATAGGATTCGCCGTAAAGAGCATCCCGCTCGGCGAATTCGGCTACCGTGTAAATCTCATCTCCGCAGTCTGCGGCGCGCTGACGATCGCAAACATCTTTCTGCTGGTCCGCATTTGGCTCAGAAAAACGCTCCCCGCAGCGGTTGCAGCAATCTCGCTGGCCCTGTCGTGGACATTCTGGCAGCACTCAGCCATCGCGGAGGTCTACACCCTCTACACCGCCATTTTTTCTGCGGAACTGATAGTTCTTTACATGTTTTGCAAGACAAACCAGCCTCGATACCTGATTCTGCTCGGTTTTGTCAACGGCCTGTCCATCGCAAATCACATGTGGGGCATCATTCCCCTCGCAGTCTACGGCTGCATGGCCATATATGTACTTGCAAAAAACCGCAACACCTGGCCGGTTTTCGCAGCCTTCATACTTGCATGGACCGTGGGAGCATTTCCCTACGAATACCTGATAATCGAACAATACCTCGAAACACGCGATTTGCCTGCCGTCATATCCTCGGCACTGTTCGGCAGCAGTTGGGCCTCGGACGCCCTGAATGTCGCAATAACCCCGCGTATCGCCCTTGAAAACGTGCTTTTTATCGGGCTTTCGTTCGCCACTCCCAATATTTTGCTGATCTTCGCAGGGTGTTACGCGATCCGCAAAACCGCGGGCCCGGCAATGTTCAAAACAGTGATCGCAATCCTGCTGGGACTGTTTTTTATCTTCGCGTTCCGCTATACGGTTCCGGACAGATACGCGTTTTTCATCCCGTTTTACTGCCTTTCAGCCATATTTATGGGTGTTGGCGCCAACTGGCTGCTCAAAAGAACGAGCAGCGGTGCAATCCCTGTTATTGTACTAATATTCGCGTTTTTGCCCCCGCTGGTGTACTTTTTTGTACCCGCGATGGCCCAAAAAGCGGGTGTGAGCCTCGGTACGAAGCGTCAGATCCCGTTTCGGAACGACTATGAATACTTCCTGCAGCCGTGGCAGGGGGGCAACACCGGACCGCAGCAGTTTGCAGAATCAGCACTCAATCAGGTTCCGGAGGATTCGATCATAATTGCTGACGGCACAACGGTTTACGCTTTGTGGTATGCCCAGGCGGTGCACAATATGGCCCCATCCGTAAAAGTCCTCTCTAACCACGGCGACTATGAGAACCCGATAGCATTCCCCGACGTAAAGGCACTTGAGAAGTTACTGCAAAGTCACGATATTTACGTGGTTTCGCCGATTCCCGGCTATACACCGAAATTTATGCTCGAAAATTACGATTTCAAAACTGCCGGAAACTTGCACAAAGTTAGGGAAAAATAGCACAAAGTTACATAAAACAGGGCAATAAATGAGCAAAGTTGCTGTCATAAAAACGACCCCAGACACCATTCTGGATGATGTTAAGCGTCTTATGGATATGGCCGACGTATCATCCGCACTCGACAGTTCGGCCACTACGATACTGAAAAATAACATCTCCTGGCACCTTATGTACCCCAGCGCAAACACCACTCCCTGGCAGCTCGAAGGGACCATACAGGGCCTGCAAAAAGCGGGCTTTGACGACCTGGTGTGCGTGGAAAATGAAACCGTCGTAACCTCCGCCAAAAAGGGTGAGATGTACAATAAACAACGGCCCGTCTGCGAGCACTACGATGTTCCGATAAAGTACAACTTCAAGCCCGCGGACATGAAATGGACCACCTACCAGCCCAAAGCGGATATGCTGGTACTCGACGACATCTTCCCCGAGGGTATCCGCATCCCGGACTATTTTCACGGCAAGAACGTCGTCCATCTGCCCACCGTCAAGTGTCACATTTATACAAACATGACCGGCGCGATGAAAAACGCGTTCGGCGGCCTGCTTTCCAACCGCCGGCACTACTGTCATTCAAAAATTCACGAAACCCTCGTCGACCTGCTTGCAATCCAGAAAGAGATCCATCCGGGCATATTCACGGTCATGGACGGCACGACCGCGGGTAACGGACCGGGTCCGCGAACAATGATCCCACTCCGCAAGGACGTGTTGCTGGCATCGGATGACTGTGTTGCGATAGACGCGGTGTCGGCAAGCCTGATGGGGTTTGAGCCGATGGATCACAAGTTCATCCGCCTGGCACACGAAAGGGGGCTGGGCACCGGAAGGCTCGACGAGATCGAGATAATCGGCGATTTTGACGTCAAAAACACCGACTGGCAGTTCAGCACAGGCGATAATGCGGCTTCGAGCGTGGGCAAGCTGTTCTGGTTCGGTCCGATGAAATGGCTCCAGCGGCTGATGTTCCACACGCCGATCGTATACATGTTCATCTTTGCCTCGGCTGTGTATCACGATAAGATCTGGTACCCGAAAGAAGGCAAAAAGGTGGTAAAAGACTGGCTCGAAAACAGCGAATGGGGAAAAATGTTCCAGGATTATGAACCCGGCAAGTGATTGTCCTCAAAGCTGACTACATTAAGAACGCACTTGAATCCAATAATTGCCAAACATAAGTTGTTAAAGTATATAAACTTGCGGCCGATTTTGCCGATATAGTCAAATAACCGCTGTATTTAGCGGTATCTGAGTGCGGAAGTCATTCACCGCATGTAAAATGATGTAGAAGCTGTTTTGAAACAGCTTGTAGTAATCTCACAGGGGTTGAGGGCGCCCCACAGGGACGGAGTCCATCAAGGCGAGGCCCGATAATGTCGCCCTTTACGCAAGAGGAAAGCAGCAAATGAAAGTAGCAGCAGTAGGAGTCGGTTATGTTGGTCTGGTCGCAGCGGCATGTCTTGCCGACGCGGGCAATGATGTAATGTGCGTCGACAATGATCCGCAGAAGATCGACCTGCTCAGAGACGGCGAGATCCCGATCTATGAGCCCGGCCTTACCGAGATCGTCAAACGAAACGTGACCGCGGGCCGATTGAAATTCACGACCTCCATTAAAGAGGGCGTGGACGAATCGCTGCTGATCTTCATCGGAGTCGGCACACCCAGTGCACCCGACGGCTCTGCAGATATATCTGCCGTGCTGGAAGTGGCAGAGCAGGTTGCCGAATCGATGACCGACTACCGCATCATCGTTACAAAAAGCACCGTACCAGTCGGCACGCACAAACTGGTCAGCGAAATTATGGCAAGCAAGACCGACCACCCATTCGATTATGTCTCAAATCCAGAGTTCCTCAAAGAGGGCTCTGCGGTTGATGACTTCCTCAAACCTGACCGCGTGATCATCGGTACTGAAAACCCGGCCGTCCGCGAAATAATGAAACAGCTCTACGCACCGTTCATGCGTAAGAGCAAACGCATAATCTTCATGGATCCAGCCAGTGCGGAAATGGCCAAGTACGCGGCCAACGTCATGCTCGCAACCCGCATCTCTTTCATGAACGAGCTCAGCGGCCTTTGCGACACCTTCGATGCGGACATCGAACAGGTCCGCCGGGCAGTCGGCAGCGATTCGCGGATCGGCAGTGCTTTTCTGTTTCCGGGCGTCGGCTACGGCGGAAGCTGCTTTCCTAAAGACGTGCGGGCACTGACATACATGGGTGACCAGAAGGATTGTCCGATGACGATCGCACAGGCGGTACGCGATGCTAACTACCATCAGCAGGACAGATTTGCAGATCGTGTGCTGAACTACTTCAAAGACAAGAAGGACATCACTATCGCGGCGTGGGGGCTGGCGTTCAAGGCCAAGACGGACGACACCCGCGAATCGCCGGCAGTCCGCTGCATACAGAAATTTTTGGATGCGGGCTTCAAGGTGAACGCATACGACCCGGAAGCAAAACCTGCTGAACTCGAAGGCAGGATCAAAACGACCACCCGCAGCTATGACGCACTTGAAAACGCGGACGCACTGGTCATCTTTACCGACTGGCAAGAGTTCCGAAATCCCAACTTCGATCTGATCACCGAAATGCTCAATTCACCGGTCATCTTTGACGGCCGAAATCTTTACGACCCGTCATTCATCAAAAAGTACGGAATCGAATACCACAGCATAGGAAGGCCCACAGCTTAGCATGAATATCCTCGTAACAGGCGCAGCAGGTTTTATCGGTTCACATCTGACCGAACGGCTCCTTGCCGACGGTCATACAGTCGTCGGGCTAGACAATCTCGATCCGTTCTACGACATGGCGATCAAACGTCAGAATTTGAGCAATTTCAATCAGCACGAGAACTTCACCTTCGTGCTTGGTGACATATGCGAACCAGAAGACGTCGAACGTGCTTGCACAGAGCAAAAGCCGGACATGATCGTGCACCTTGCAGCCAAAGCGGGCGTTCGGCCGTCGATACTGGCTCCGGTTCCGTATCACCAGGTAAATGTCGAGGGCACTACTGTCATGCTCGAAGCAGCACGGCACTACAAGATCCCGAAATTCATCTTCGCTTCCAGCTCGAGTGTCTACGGCAATAATGAGAAAATTCCGTTTGCCGAAACCGATAACGTCGACTACCCGATCTCACCATACGCAGCCACCAAAAAGGCAGGCGAGCTGATCTGCTACACTTACAGTCATCTGCATGACATTGACATAACCTGCCTGCGTTTTTTTACAGCATACGGGCCGAGGCAGAGGCCGGACCTAGCGATACATAAATTCGCCCGCCTGATCCTCGATGACAAGCCCATTCCCGTCTATGGTGACGGTTCGATGAGACGCGACTACACATACATCGACGACATCATCGACGGCGTTAGAGCGGCGATGGACAGGTGCTCGGGCTACAATATTTACAATCTCGGTGAATCCCAGCCGATCCGACTTGACGAACTCATCGCCGAGCTCGAAAATGCACTCGGCAAAAAAGCGATTATCAACCGGCTCCCGCTCCAGCCAGGCGACGTCAATCAGACTTATGCTGATGTCACGAAGGCAAAGCTGGAGCTGGGCTATCATCCAACGACAGAACTGTCGGTCGGCCTTAAGCGTTTCGCCGACTGGCTCAAAAATACAAACACTACGGAATAGGATTTTCGGAGAAAGGTACGTAAATGGCCGCTAAAAAGAAGACCACTAAGAAAGCCGCGAAAAAGACCGCTAAGAAGAAGACAACAAAGAAGGCTGTAAAGAAAACAGCCAAAAAAACAACACGGAAAAAGGCTGCTAAAAAGAAAACCACCTCGGCCAAGAAGAGTGACGTGCCGCTGGTCGGTATTGTCGGCATGGGTTATGTAGGTCTTCCCCTGGCACGTGAGTTTTGTCTGGGCGGAGCGAAGGTGCTCGGCTTCGACGTTAATCCTAAGACCGTAAGCAATCTCAACAAGGGCAAGAGTCCGCTCAAGCACATCCCATCCAGCGATGTCAAGGAGATGGTCGATACCAAAAACTTCAAGGTCACCGAGAAGATGAATCAGCTCGGCAAGCCTGACGCTTTGCTGATCGCTGTTCCGACTCCGCTGACTGAGAATCGTGAGCCAGATATGCAGTTCGTCGAGAAGACCTGCGAAACGATCAGCAAGTATCTTCGCAAGGGTCAGCTCGTCGTACTTGAAAGCACTACCTATCCGGGTACGACAAAAGAACTGATGCTTCCGATCCTCGAAAAGTCGGGCCTCAAGGCCGGCCGAGATTTCCACCTGGCGTATTCTCCCGAACGTGAGGATCCGGGCAACAAGAGCTTCCGCACCGCGACGATACCGAAAGTCGTCGGGGGGTATGACAAAAAGAGTCTCGACATGGCGGTGGAGATCTACAAATACGCTATCGATACGCTCGTTCCGGTCAAGTCCTGCGAAGCCGCTGAGGCCGCGAAAATACTCGAAAATACCTACCGCTGCGTAAACATCGCAATGGTTAACGAACTCAAGATGCTTTTCGACCGTATGGGCATCGACGTGTGGGAAGTTATCCACGCTGCCAGTACGAAACCGTTCGGCTACAAGGCCTTCTACCCGGGGCCGGGGCTCGGCGGGCACTGTATTCCGATCGATCCGTTCTATTTGACGTGGAAGGCCCGGCAGTACGGCATGCCGACCCGCTTTATCGAGCTGGCAGGCGAGATCAACACCGATATGCCGCATTATGTTGTGATGCGGACGCTTGAGGCGCTGAACGACCATAAGAAGAGCCTTAAGGGCTCGAAGGTGCTCGTGCTCGGCCTGGCGTATAAGAAGGATATCGACGATGTACGCGAATCTCCGTCGCTTGAGTTGATAGAATTGCTAAGGGAAAAAGGCGCCAGGGTCGACTACAATGATCCGTATATTCCGCAGACGCACAAACAGCGGGACTATGATCTGCAGATGAAGAGCAAGAAGCTGACGCCGAAGATGCTGCAGAAATATGATGCGGTCCTGATCAGCACCGACCACAGCGAATACGACTACAACTGGGTCGTTGAGAATTCGCAACTGGTGATAGATACCAGGAATGCCACGGAAAAAGTCAGGAAGGGTCGTAAGAAGATCGTGAAGGCGTGAGGGCTTTGTGACTATAAAGAAGAAATATATTATTTTAGCGTTATTAATTAATTTTTCCGTAACATTTTCCTTTGCGGGGCCAGCTACAATTTTCTTAAAGAAAAGGGAATTGATGGTTGGTGATAGTTGGTCATCTAGGCCCTTAGCCGTGGAAGATGCTTTTCAGAATCTAGTTAAATATGATGCTATTTGGTGCGGTCAATTAATAACTAAGCACAATTATCCAGCTTGGGAGCTTTTGAGGCAAAGAAAACCAGAACAACTACTTTTGTTCTATTTCAGTAGCTTTACAGTGCAGAAGGGAAATTCTTTTGCGTCTTTTGAATATGACTATATCAACCAGTACCACCCTGATTGGCTTCTACAAAAAGAAGTTAAGCTGGAAGCTAAAAATCCGGATATGCGGATTCGCTGGAACCCGTCAGATCCTAGTCACGCTTATTATGATCGTTTCTTTATAGACGTTGCAAATCCAGCCTTTCAGGATTGGGCAGCTGATAATGTTGTTCGTCTTATTGAAGAAAATGCAGCTTCATCCAGATTTTCTTTCGATGGTCTTGCCTTGGATAATGTTCTTCTAGATGTATGGGTACACAATATTTCCAAAAGACACCCTAGTTGGAAATATGCAAACAAGGAGGAAGAATGGACAAATGGTTTTTTGGAATATCTCGGAAAATTGAAGCAGTCACTCAATAGTAATGGATACCTACTCGTAGTTAATCATACACTTGATTATGGATCAAATCGAGATGGTGTTGATTGGACTTCCATTATTGCACGCACAGACGGACTTATGGATGAAAAAGCTTTGGGAATCACCAGCAAGAAGTTTTTTAGGGAAAATAAGTGGCTCACGAGTTTACAGCATCACGAACAAATTCTGAAAAAAGGCCTCATTGATTGGTGGTATTGTCATCCGCGAGAAGATAGTAGATTTACAAAAAGAGATTTCTTGTACTTTTATTGCTCATGGATGCTTGTGAAGCAGGATGGTAGAAGCCTTTTTACTGCAAGCAGAGGCAAAAGAGGGTATGCAAATTCAACTGTTCCATGGTATTCTGAATATGAACTGGACCTTGGTTCGCCTTTAGCCCCAAAATTCAAATCAAATAATTGCTGGTTGAGAAAATTTGAGCGGGAGAGTTTAGTGGCCGTTAATCCTAATCACAGCACCGAAAGCATTGATCTGCCCAAAGATGAAACGTTTGTAGATCCTTCTACTAGCCAAATGTTCAAAGGCAGTCTTTCGCTTCCTGCACAATCAGGCAAGATACTGCTTAAGATCGGCCAAGGCGAAGGTAAGAGGCGTGAATGAACCAGCGTAATCGCCTTGTCATAAACGTTATTACCAACTACGCAACCTTCTTATTATATGGTGTAGCTAACGTTTTTCTTGTTGGCTACGTTGTCAGACAAATTGGGAAGGAGGCTTTCGGGTTAGTATCGTTAGTTCTGTCTTTGACAGTTTTTGTGGACCTTTTTGGGAGGGGCATATGCCAGGCATTAACTAAATATGTCGCTGCCGAGACCGGAAAAGAAAATTCTCGTTCTATAACAGATTATGTTACATCAAGTACCGTATGGTTTATTTTTGCTGGTATTCTAGGAGGGAGTATAGTATATGTACTTAGTTTTTTTGCAGGGGATTGGTTTGAAATACCCGGAGACCAGCTTCATACGGCAAAAATTGCCTTACAGCTAATGGCCCTCAAAGTTATTGTTTGTTTCCCATTTAGTTCTTTTCAAGGTGTCTTATGGGGTTATCAGCGGTATGACCTTACAAATCTGGCAAGATCCGTAGCGGTGCTGTTCAGAGTGCTTGGTACCGTAATTTGTTTTGAATTTTTTACTGCGGGTGTAATTCCTCTTGTTGTGGTTTCTATCTTATCATTTGTTGTCGAAAGAGTAATCTGGACCCTATCTTCAATTAAAGTGGCAGGTGGATTGCACTTTAATTTGAACAGTTTTTCTCTGCGTGCACTATATGTTTTAGCTGGATTCGGCAGTCTGATGTTGATAATTCAGATTGCTAATCTGCTTGGGTATGAGGTTGTTAAATGGGTTGTTGGAGCAGAACTGTCTGTTATCGATGTCGGGAGCTATACTATCATCGCAACAATGGTCGCATTCGTCGGTAGTTTAGTGAGATCAATCGCCAATGTGCTTGTGCCTGCTACAAGCAGGTTGGATTCTTTAAGTCAACATGATGCTAAAGTCCGATTGGCCCAAACTGCGACAAAGTATTCGATGATAGTTGCTGTGGGCTTTTGTGTTGTGCCTGTCTTCTTTTTAAAACCATTATTTTTGTATTGGTTGGGATCTGAGTATTCTGGCAGATATTTAGATTCGCTTGTTTTGGCTGCCCTTGTCTTATTGATTGGACAACTATTTATAAGCAGTGCTCTTTGTGTTTTACAAATGTTAACTGGAGTAGGAAAGGTAAAAATTCCCGCTATTGTCACATTGACTTGGGCATTAGGAGGTATTATTTCTGTATGGAGTTATTTGCACTGGATATATGCTTCTTTGTTTGCTGTAGTTGTTGGGATCACAATAGCTAGGGTTATTGGATCTATGATTCATTTGACTTATGGAATGTATGTTTTGAAGATCGACAAAAAGCTGTTTATTTCGAAATCCATTGTACGACCTGTAATAGCTGGTATTTTTGCCTGTGGTGTGGGCTGGTTATGTAGCATTTATGCGAACTTTCAGGACTGGAAAATCCTTGTTGCGTGTGTGCTATTTGTAGCAACAACATACGTATTTATGACTTGGTTATTTGTTTTTAATCATCGAGATCGCAATTTGGGAACCAAATTGGCAAACAAAGCATTTTCGAAGGTCAGTATACGAAATGCGGGATAAGCTGATCAAAAGAATTATCGATTAACCTTTAATAATTGAGAACGACAATGAATAAGTCTACTACTGAGATATTTCGCGTACAAGCCTTGACAAAAACCTCATGGCTGTACCAGTGCTGGTTGTTTTTTACAGCCTTGCTCTCTGGGGTTGTATATGGCATGTTGCATGAAAGCCCCCAGGCGACCGTTAAGTATATGGTAGCTGTTTATTATTTGATATTTGCTTTACATGTCCTCCATCGTACTAAATGCTTTCGTCAGCAAGCTAATGTGCTGTCGCCGGATATTCTTTTTAGTATTTTATATACCTTATTCCATTTGGGTTATATTACATTATATGCACTGAACATTGTACCGTATGAGAGTGATATCATTTTTTATAAGGCATCAATATCTAAGGCATTGTTTGTTATAAATTTGGGGTTTATTGGCTTTTTGTCAGGATATGAATTTGCTGCCCCAAAGATGCTTGATTTCTCCGTTTTACAGAAACCCCGGAGGATTCCTAAACAGGGCTGGTTGCTGGCGGGTGTATCTTTGATAATAACATCAATAGTAATGCATTACGGCGTTCTTTTGGTTTTAGGTTTGTCGATCTTTAAGAGCCATGGCTACACCGCTGTTCAAAATCTGGACCGATATGTCGACTCCTATTTAATAAATTTGCTTTGGAGTCAGAATGTGCATGTCATGGTACTAGGGATTACAATTTATACGGCAGCAAGTGCATTAAGATATGGTAAGCTTTTCTATTCTAAATTTGTAACTGTTTTGGTTTCGCTCTTTCTGTTTACGATAATTTTGGAGGGTAACAGAGGACCTATTTTAATGATTCTAATCCCCATACTGCTTGTACGCCACTATTTTGTTCGACCTATTTCGCTTAAAATTTTGGTTGTTTTAGCGGTATTGCTGTTGTTTGTCTTTGCTGCTATTGGTGTAGTAAGAACTATCGCATTCGAACCTGAAAAAATGATGGAGGAGCTTGAATATCAGGCACAAAGTGAACAGCTTACTTGGGCAAATCCTTTTATCGAAATGGGAGGATCTTTTCTGGTAGTCAATATCACTACTCACGAGGTTCCCGAGCGCGAACCATTTTGGCATGGGGCCTCATGGCGAGATGCCATAATTCACTTCGTACCATTCTTGTCCAGATACACGTTGGCAAGTGGCATTTCGACCTGGTCTCCTTCTGTGTGGATTACAACGACTTTTTTTGGAAAAGAAAGTGCTGGGCGTGCTTTTACTGTTGCAGCGGAGGGATACCTTAATTTTGGTTTTGTTGGTGCATTCGCCGAACTGTTTTTGTTAGGTGTTTTTGCCCGGTGGTTAACAGTTAAATTCAGTCGAAATCCTTCCATGTTTTGGGCTTTGATAATGCTTGGTTGCTTGGGGCCGATTATGATGGTTATACGTAATCATCTAGCCCTTCTGACCCATAAAATTACCTTGGTTGTGATAATAGCAATTGTTATTCAATTGTTTATTGGAGATGAACCTGTTGAGTCATATGACATGGACTTGGAATCCTATTCTTATTAGTTAGAATACCTTGATAAAAGTTCTGCATATTTTTGGGAAGATGAACCATGGTGGCGCTGAAATGCGCACGATTGAGTTGATGCCTTACCTTCGTCAAAGAGGTATCCGGCTTGATTTCTGTACTCTCAGTAATGACACCGCACCGGGGAGCTTGGACAGTCTCATAAAACAGCATGGAGGTGACGTACTTCAGTGTCCCCTGAAATTGCAGCCATGGAGTTTTCATCACAGATTAAAAAATATTCTAAAGGAAGGTAATTACGACGCTGTACATAGCCATGTGTTCATGTTCAGCGGCTATGTTGCTTTTATAGCTAAACAAGCCAATATTCGATCCCGCGTTGTGCATTTCCGAACCACTTCTGATGGTGGCAAGAAGAGAAACTTCTCGAGAAAAGGCTATAATAAAGCCATGCATTATCTAGTCGATAAATATGCCACCGATATTCTTGCGGTTTGTATAGGGGCAATGGAAGTTGGGTGGAGAGTAGACTGGCGACAGGATCCAAGATGTAAAATAGTTTACAATGGTATCGACGTTTCTAAATTTCAACGGAAGAAGGATATCTCTAGTGAAGTTAGATGTGATCTAAATCTGCCACAGCAAAGTAAGCTGGTGGTTTGTGTAGGTAGATTAATCCCCGATAAATCTCAGAACGTCCTTATTGATGCCGCACCAGAAATTCTTGGATGCAACCCAGATACTCATGTGCTTTTTGTTGGGGATGGTCCCGAGCGGTCGTCTTTGTCAGATAAGGTGGTAAGGACATCGCTGGAACAACGAATTCATTTTCTCGGTACAAGGACTGATGTTCCCGAGCTTCTGCTCGCATCTGACTGCTTTGTCTTGCCCTCAAAAAGAGAAGGCTTACCAGGGGTCGTTCTTGAAGCGTTAATGGCGAATTTACCGGTGGTTGCAACTGATCTCCCTGGCGTCAGGGAAATCCAGAATTACGCACCGCATGTAAAAATTGTACCATTTGGGGACAGCCATGCATTGGCACGAGAAGTAAGCAAGTCTTTGTGCCGAAATGAACATCTGCATATACATGACCGTTTTTATGAAGCTTTTGATCTGAAGACATGCGCTGAAAAGCTGGCTGATGTCTACGAAGAATCCTTGGAGGGTTAATTTGTGCGAGTAATGGTTGCACTGGAAAACCGATTTATACGTACTGCTAATGGTAATATCTATTCCACCACTGTCTGCGATTACGACTTTTGGAAAAGATATTTACAAGTATTTGAAAAGGTAATCGTTCTTGCTCGAGTGGCTACAAGCCCCGAAATTAGTCTTAATAAGTTGCAGGCTAATGGCCCCGGAGTAGAGTTCTTCGAATTGCCTTCGTTTATTGGGCCATGGCAATACCTAAAAAACAGGCATAGAGTAGAAAGTCTGGTTAATGCAGCGGTAGAGCAAGCTGATGCGTACATACTTCGGGTTCCTGGTACAGTTGCAACGTTGCTGTGGAAGGCGCTAATGAAAAAATCTATTTCATATGGTGTAGAAGTTGTAGGAGACCCACAAGCTTCGCTTGGGCCAGGCACGGTTAAAAGTGCAATTAGGCCGTATATAAGGTTTTTAATGACACGAAATCAAAAGTTGCAGTGCAAAGAGGCGTCGGCCGCTGCTTACGTTTCAGAAAGTTATCTTCAAAAAGATTATCCTTCCTGCGGCTGGTCAACACATTACTCGAGTATTGACCTTCCTGCTGACGCTTTTATCAGCAAGGAAGAGTTGGAAAGCAAGCGAATAGGAGGACAGCTTAGCAATAAACCTCTACGACTTTGCCATATCGGTAGTATGTCTGCACTATACAAATCCCAAGATATGTTGATTAGGGTCGTTGAGATCTGTAGAAAAAGAGGTCTTGATGTGTGCCTCCATTTACTAGGTGACGGTGCTTATCGCTCAAAATTTGAAAAAGAAGCCAGAGATCATGGTGTGAAGGACTATATCTTTTTTGATGGTAGGCTGCCTCCAGGCCAGCCCGTACTAAAATGGCTTGATCAAGGTGATATTTTTGTTCTGCCCTCGTTAACTGAAGGATTGCCAAGATCTATGATAGAAGCTATGGCTAGAGGTTTACCTTGTATCGGAACGAATGTTGGCGGTATCCCTGAGCTGTTAGATGAGGAGTACCTTGTACCACCTTCAAACTGCCATCTGTTGGCAAACAAAATTTGTAATTATGCTGAAAATCCTAATAAACTTGCGAAGATGTCTTTGGAGAATTGGCAAAAGGCGCGTGAGTATGAACATGAAAATTTGAACAAGCGTCGGATTGATTTTTATAATCATTTAAAACTGAATACTGAAAAGTACTAAAGGATGGCTATGGAATATAAAAATTATGTTGTATGTAAAGGTATTTTAGGAATACAAACGAATTCTGACTATATCGGGTGGTCATTTGGCCATCCTACTGAGTCTTCATCTGATGAGGCAATAAGTGACTGCGAAATAGTGGTTAGATTGACTATAAGTGACCTGAAAGCTGAATCTAATAGAATGTCTTCTTTACAAAAGTATCACTATTGGCGCGGCGAAGTTGGATCAGACGAGCTGTTCTATGAGCGCAATTTCCTTGCTGGCTCAAAGTTGCGAATGCATGTTTCAGGGATTAAAAGCGGGAAACCTGAAATCAAAGTAAACAAGCCATTTATTAAATATATCAAATTTCGTTTTAATAATTTGCATTCGCCTGGATATATTCTTACTGATTTAGTTTCTGTTTTACTGCTGCAGAAAGGTTTTTGCCCATTACATTGTTCTGGGTTTGCAATAAATAATTCTTCTGTTGCTGTTGTCGCACCTGGCGATACGGGCAAAACATTGACCACAATGAAGGCAGTGTTTGATTCAAAAGCGGATTATATGGCAGAAGACCTGGGCATTGTAGATGATCAAACCTTCTATGGATGTCCGTGGACTTCCACGTTTAGATACTATGATGAACTTAGTATGAGTCGTCTTTTGCGTTTTCGAATGAAAATGGTCAAAATTTTCCCGCCCGTCGAATTATTGCCCGTTCCTGGGGACCACAGGAATATCGATCACTATATCAGTACCGAACGAATAAGGCATGACAATAAGCTAACACACTTAGCTCTTTTGGCTCGTCGCCCGGGTGGTATCAAAGTCCTTGATAACGAAGAAGCTGAAAATATGTTGTTCAATTTAAATCGCTATGAATTCTGTTATATGAAAAGTCCTATGCTCATAGCATACTCATACTTCAATGATAATATTGATCTGATGGAATGTGAAAAAAAGGAGAGAGAAGTACTCTCTAAATTGGTTGAGAATGCAGAATGCTTGCTGGTGCAAAGTGAAGATCCAACTAAATTTGCAGAGCTGATTTTCGACAGAGTTGCCCCCAAATGACAAATGTAAAGAGAACCAAGCCTCAGAAACATATATGCATCCTTGCTTCTGTGCCGGTCACAATATGGAGCTTTTATAGACAATTGGTCGCTGATATGGTCTCAGATGGGACTAAGGTCACGGTAATAGCTTCTGAGGGTGAAGAATTAGGCTGGCTTTCGAATGAGTGTGGTTGTTCCACCAAGGCGGTAGAAATAAAACGTCGCATTGATGTTCTTGGTGACTTAAAATCATTTTTAAAGCTAAGTAAGTTTCTTTTCCTGGAAAAACCAGACATGATGCATGCGCATACCCCAAAGGGTGGGTTGCTTGGAATGCTATCAGCTTTTTTTGCGGGATGCAAGAAACGGATTTACACAGTGCATGGACTTCCCATGGATACCGCCACCGGTTTAAAGCGAAAGCTGTTGTGGGCCGTTGAATGGTTATCATGTAAGCTTGCAACTAAAGTTCTTGCGGTAAGCCCGAGCTTAAAAAAACGGATGATCGAAGAAAAACTATGTAATAAGGATAAGATCACCGTTTTGAATCATGGTAGTGCATGTGGCATAGATCTGTCTAGGTTTAAGCCAGACAGTGCTCGGGGGCCGGAAGTTCGCAAAAAGCTGGGAATTCCTACTTCAGCGTTTGTGATCGGCTTTGTAGGGCGAATTGTTAATGATAAAGGTGTTTCTCATCTAGTCAGGGCGTTTGAGGTCTTACAAAAGGACTTTGATGATATCTGGTTGATGCTTGTTGGTGACTTTGAAACAGTCAGAGATTCTTTAGATCCAAGAACAGCAAAGAAGATTGATGATAATGGCAATATTACTTGCTCAAATGGATTTATAAAAGATATAGTTCCATATTATGCAGCGATGGATATGTTGGCTCTACCTACAAAAAGGGAAGGTTTTGGTTTGGTTCTTATCGAAGCTGCAGCTATGAAGCTGCCGGTTGTAGCAACAAGAGTTACTGGCTGCGTGGATGCTGTTGATGAAGACGTAACTGGCAGACTTGTAGAACCTGAAAGTCTCACTGAATTGACTGAGGCCTTAAGAGATCTTTTAGAAAATTCAGATGAACGCAATCGCTTAGGGCAAAATGGATTTAGAAGGACACATGAAAAATTTGATTCAATTCAACTCGTAAAGGTGCATTTAAAGTTTTACGACCACCTCTTAAATGAAATGCGATAATTACATGAATATGCAATCGATTGCTACCACACATGCCTCACAGGTTGCAGATCTGCATATACAGGGTATAAGCACAGGCTTTATCAGTTCGCTTGGTCCGCGTTTTGTTACTGCCCTTTACGAAGCTATCGCGCAGAGTCCTGCCAGTTTCGGTATCGTAGCGGTTGAGGACGACACTGTGCTAGGTTTCGTCACCTTCACTACGGACGTCAAGGCTCTCTATAAAATCCTGCTACGCAAGCACGGACTTAAATTCGCAGTCCTTCTGGCAGGCAAAATGCTTTCCCCTTCACGCCTTAAAAAAATCTTTGAGACATTGTTCTATCCAGCCAAAGCTGAAACACGCGATCTCCCTTCAGCGGAACTGCTCTCGGTCGTGGTCTCACCCCAGGCCCGCGGCAAAGGTCTTGCCCGCAAACTCATCGAAGAAGGCCTCTCGCAGTGCCGGCAGCGTCAGATCGAAAAGGTGAAGGTTCTCGTTGCTGACCACAACAAGCCTGCCAATAAACTCTACCAAACGTGCGGCTTCGAATACGCTACCTCGGTCGACAGCCACGGCACAAAAAGCAACATCTACGTCGCCGACCTGACTGAAAACTAATCGGCCTGGCAGCAGACTTGCAAACTGCGATACTCGCCTTTTTTCTCTTTTCCCCCCCCTCACTCCTTCCTAACAGCGCCGCGCAGTCCCTCCATCTTTAAGAAGCCCTTTTTCCACACGACATATCCGCTCACCGCGAAAACCAGCACATAAACGGCCAGCGCATACCGCGTGCGTATCTGGCTCATAATCAGCCCGATCACCGCGTAGACCGCGGCCAGCACATACGACAGCGTCACGGTCTTCTGGAGCCCCAGCCCCCGGTCCATGAGCTGATCGTATAAATGTCCGCGGTCCGAAACCATCAAAGGTCGATCGTTCAAATACCGCCTCACCAGAGCTGTTGCCGTATCCAGTATCGGCAGACCGAACACGACGATCGACGCCAGCCACCAGCGGGCCGTGCTCTCTGCGAACATTATCATCAATGCCGCTACCACGAAGCCCAGCAGCATGCTACCTGCATCGCCCATGAATATCTTTGCCGGGTGTCGATTGAACGGCAAAAATCCGAGTATTCCTCCGAGTATCGCCAGGCACACGATCATTCGCACCGGATCACCTGTCTCACTGAACTCCCACGTCCCCAGGTGCACCGCCAGCAGCAGCATCGCCAGCGCAATGATCGCCGTCACACCCGCACAAAGTCCGTCAAGACCGTCCAGCAGGTTAAGCGAATTTGTCGCGCCCAGAACGAAGACGATTACGATGGGTACTGCAACCGCGACCTCAAACCAGTGCGGAAAATCCAGACCCAGCGGGCTCACCAGCGATTCCCATGCAGGCAGTATTCCCGCTGCCACCAGACCCAGCGACGCGATCAACTGACCGAACAGCTTTTTCTTAGGCGTGATATCAAAAAGATCGTCCACCACCCCCGTAAAGCACGCGATCGCTCCGCCAGCCAGTACGCCAAGCAGCCACCGCAGACAGGTCCTGAAGCACTCCTCGCCTTGTATCAGCCATATGCCTCCGATCACGCCGACCACGAACCCCACCATCATGCCGATACCGCCAAGATACGCCACGGGCTCCTTATGCGTCTTCACCGTTTCGTCGGGCCGATCCACAATGTTGAATCGAATCGCCACCTTCTTGCACAGCCATGTCGCCGCAAGGCCCGCAACCAGTGCACACACCAGAACGGGCCAGAAACGCACAGCCCAGCTCAAAGGCCTGTCATCGCCTATCGCATTGTCAAGAAACATATTATTCTCCTGTAAATGTCATCCTCGGCCGCAGCTTTTTCAAGTCTCCAGCCATACCTCTGCATCGTACCTGAGCATCACGAGCCCGTCCTTGAATCCGCCGAACTCTATCTCAGGCTCTTCTCCTCGCAGCTCCTTCAATATCCACATCGGAAAATCAGCACCCGCCTTGATCGCCAGCGGAACACCTCCGCCGAAACGGGGATTGACTTCAATCACAGCTATTCTGCCCTCAAAACTTCGTATCAACTGCAGTGTAATGACGCCGGGACCTGCTCCGAGCTTCTCGACCACATTCGCGGCCGTATCCATGATATGCCGATCCTTGACCACTTTCCCCTTGCTAACCTCGCCGCTGCGAACCTCTATCCTCATCCGAGGCACGACGCACCGCGCCTTGCCTTTCATATCCATGTACACATCGCAAGTAAACTCGTTGCCGCGAATGTACTCCTGCACGATGCAGTTCGGTATCCGGTGCGTAAACGCCTCCAGTTCGAGCCTGCTGTTGACCTTGCCGCTGCCTCTGCTTGCATATCCGTCACGCGGCTTCAAGAAACACGGAAATGCCAGGCCATTGTCGTCCTCCAGAGCCTCCTCGCTGCTCCACGTCATGGGCGTATCGATACCGTTCTCGTGCAGAAACCTGTACGTCTTCTGCTTGTCCTGGCAGATATCTATCACCTCGGGTTTT
Organism: Anaerohalosphaera lusitana; assembly: GCF_002007645.1. Lineage (GTDB taxonomy): Bacteria > Planctomycetota > Phycisphaerae > Sedimentisphaerales > Anaerohalosphaeraceae > Anaerohalosphaera > Anaerohalosphaera lusitana. The sequence goes on along the minus strand of NZ_CP019791.1, from coordinate 4,221,096 downwards.
GATATCAGTACAAAGCATCCCGCCTTGGCGAACAGGTCCCTGTTCTCGGCCAGCAGCCTCAGGTCCAGATCAACCGTTGGAACCAGCAGCCTGACGCCGTTGTCGCGTACGATCTTCAGCAGTTCTTCAAGATATGGCGATTCGTCGACCCTGCTGACGAGGAATTTCTTGTCGCACATCTGCAGAGCCGGGCTCATCTGCGTCATATCGGCCCCGATAATACAGGGCTCCTGTCCCAACTCTTGCACACACGCTCTGAACCGCTCGATCAGCGAAACCCGCCTGCCCACACAGGTGAAAAGTATTGGATAAATTCCGCTTTCTGCCATTTCTTCTACGCCTTTAGATCCTGTAACCTGAATAATATTATGAATTTACAATATACACTAGATCGGCCGTTTCATTCAAATACTTAATCGCTCTCAACCCTTGCAAAAAACGTTTTTAAGCCCAAAACGGCAATACCCGACATGCGTAATGCTTTTCTTGACATGCTGTGCCCAAACCGGTATACTTAATCGGCTCAGGACCTGTTTGGGCAGGGCCGTTTGCGGGGGACAACTCTGGGATTGACACTGTTAGGAGTGCCCGTAAATGTACTTATTTGTTAAGCGCGCTATGGATATAGTTCTGACCCTGCCGGCAGTTCTGATCGCTTCGCCGGTTTTGCTGGTTCTAATAGTGGCTATAAGGTTGTCCAGTAAAGGCCCTGCTGTCTTCAAGCAGGAGCGAGCAGGCAAAAACGGCAAACCCTTTACGATATACAAGTTCAGGACCATGAGACTTGACGCCGATCCCTACGGGCCAAGCCCCAAATCGGGTCGCGACCCGAGACTGACCGGCATCGGCATATTTTTGCGGGAACACTCGCTGGACGAACTGCCCCAGTTGATCAACGTACTGAAGGGCGATATGACACTGGTCGGGCCTCGGCCTTTGTACGTTTCGCAGATGGAAGAATGGAACGAAACACAGAAGCGTCGCCTGCTCGTAAAACCGGGACTGACAGGTTTGGCCCAGGTCAGCGGCAGGGGAGGGCTGACCCGCGAGCAGAAACTCGCTCTGGACGTCGAATATGTGGACAATGCCTGTCTCTCATTGGACCTCAGGCTGATAATGGCCACCTTCAAGCAGGTCCTCGGCAGACAGAACATATACGAAAAACGATACTCGGAAACAGAACAAACCAGGAACGCAGACAACGAAGAATGATGGTTTCACAGCAAGGAAAGGAAATAGATGGATAGGAAAGTGAAATACTACAACGACCTGAGCCGGATCCCCCAGCTCAGCGACGCAGAAAAGGCCGACCTCCAAGCAGTCGCCGATAAATTCGTATTCCGCACTAATTCATATTATCTCTCGCTGATCGACTGGGACGACCCAGCCGACCCGATCCGCCGTATGATCATCCCCCAGAACTCCGAACTAGAGCAGTGGGGCGATCTCGACCCTTCCAACGAAGCCGCATACAAGATCATGCCCGGCCTGGAACATAAATACGACTCAACCGCACTAATCCTTGTCAGCGAAGCCTGCGACAGCATTTGCCGGTACTGTTTCCGCAAGCGCGTATTCATGGACGCAAGCGACGACCGCATCGACAACGTTGACGAGATGCTCGACTATATTCGCACTCATACCGAGATATCGAACGTGCTGCTCACAGGCGGCGATCCGCTGACACTGTCCACCGAGAAGCTCGAAATGATCATTGCCGAGCTGCGCAAGATCGAACACATCCGCATCATCCGCATCGGCTCCAAGCTCCCCGTCTTCAATCCCTACCGCATCATCGATGATCCATCACTCGCGAAGATGGTCGAAAAGTACAGCCTGCCCGACCGCAAGATCTATGTCATGACCCATTTCATGCACCCCAACGAACTGACCGAAACAGCCGTTAAAGGCTTGAACATACTCCAGAACGCCGGCGCAATCGTAAACAACCAGTGTCCCGTCCTGCGAGGCGTCAATGACAACCCCGCTGTGCTAGCCGAACTCTGGCGTGAACTCTCCTTCGCGGGCGTGATACCATATTATGCCTTCCAGTGTCGTCCCGCCCTCGGCAACCGCGACTTCACGGTCCCGATCGAAGAGGCATACGATATCGTCGAACAGGCAAAGGCACGCGTCTCAGGCCTGGCCAAACGCGTAAGATTCGCCATGTCGCACTCTACCGGCAAGATAGAGATTGCTGCCAAGACCCGTGACTACATACTCTTCAAATACCACCGCGCACAGGACAACACCGACTCCAGCCGCATCCTCGTCTGCAAACGCAACCCCAACGCATGCTGGCTCGATGACTATGAAGAAGTAGTAGAATCCTTCAGACCCGCCGACAAATGCTGGTCACTGAAACCGGAAGAAACCCGCTGATTACTTAAATGCATGGCAATTTTAAGATCGGCGAGCCCATATCCAGCGGACCCAGCAAAACCAAACAAGCCGCCTACAATGCCGAATGAAAAACAAGTGAAGACCCCCGTCAATGGAAGTCTTACAAAAAACGCCGCGAGCCTATAAAGCCGCGGCGTTTTCTTATATTGAAAACTTGATCGCGATCAGTGATAGCTGCTTTTTGCATATGAGCCAAAACCTACGCTGCTGCTTCGCTGATACGTTTCCATTCCTCTCCGCAGTGACACGTCGCGTACGATATTGCGACCACCGCCGCAACCGCGCTGATGCCGGTCACGCAGTCCATCCACCACACATTTTTACCGATCGCCAGCGACCACAGCTCTACGAACGTCCCATAAGCGATGGGCAGGCCCATTCCCGCTGCGAACCACTTCACCGCGTCGCGTCTCAGATCCGTTTTCTGATCGATCCACTGCACCCACACCAGCGTCATGAACGCATATCCCAGAAAATAGAACGCCGAGTTCATCATCTCGCTGTTGCAGACCGTATCGATCCGCGAGAGATTAACCACCGAAAAGAGTATGATCGCGGTCACCCACATCAGGCCCATCCAGAACTCGAACAATGTAAACAGCACCAGTGCCGTCACCGCAGCCGCGACATCGCCCACAAAATCCTGCATCTCCACGCCTCGCCCGACGAACCCCTGCAGCCATTCATCCATCACGCCGTACCATATCACCCCCGCCAGTATCAGCCACGCCTTTGCCCGCCGCCAGTCAACCCGCTTGTTCGGGCTCACCGCCAGCCAGATCAGCGTCACCAGCACAAGGTACGCCAGAAAATGCCACGTCATATCGGCCATCCGTGCCTCACCGACCCAGTTGGGCACCTTGGGCAGATGCGTCGCGATAAATATCGCGGGCCAGTAAAAACCCAACGCCATCAAAACATATTTATGTCTCTTAGCAAGCTTCATATAATACACAAGCTCCGATAAAAACCATTATATCAACCCTATGGGCGGCCTGTTTCGATCTTCCCATCGCGATAAGCGAGGCCGAGGGCGGCCACGTGACGCCTTGTACAAATCGGCGGAAATAGCGGCCTTTGTTCAACGTGAACACAGCATCACCCATATCGGCAAAATCAAGTCCCCACAAAACCACTTTTTCTACACTTTATGCAACATCAAATCCCGCATTTGTTATTCAGGCTTGGATTAGGATCCAGAGGACACATCGCCAGCCTCTTTTTGTTGCGGAATTAACACCGAAACACAGGGACATAACCGCGGCAATATATTGCACATGTGCGCGGCTTGAAATGTTGCCTGTATTCAGATATTACAAAGTAGGAAGGCGTTCATTAGGGTTGGTTGGCTAGTTCCATTGCGCGGTTGTAGTGTTTTTGCAGGTGTTCGCGGGGCGGGCCGCCGAGGTGCTGCCAGGGGAGGATGTCTTCGGGGGTGAATGCGCGTTGGGCGGCGGTATCGAGGTCGAGATTGTGGGCTTTGAATGCGTTTTCCCAGATGAGCGGGGCGAAGGAGTCGGACCAGAGGTCGAAGCGGGCGCCGTTTCGCCAGGCGGTTTCGATGACGTCTGCGAGGCGGCGGTCGGCGCGGCCCATTGCGGATTCGAGTGCGGATGCGTCGATGTCGTGGAACTTGAAGTTGATGTACTTGGCTTTGAGCTCGAACTTTTTGTCGAGGATGAGTTTTTTTGCATCATGGAAGTATTCGCGGGGTTTTTGGGGGAGGTAGCCGAAGGGGGTGTGGGCCTTGGGGACGAACCAGGAGACGGCGGCGTTGATGTTTGCGGTTTTGCCTTCGACCTTGCGGCGGAGGCGTGCGAGGGATTTGCAGAGGTGTACGATTTCTTCGATGTCTTTTTGGGTTTCGCCGGGGAAGCCTACCATGAAGTAGAGTTTGAGTTTTTCGAAGCCTGCGCGGTATGCGGCTTCGACGGCGGCGAAGAGGTCGGCGTCGGTGATGTGTTTGTTGATGATCTTGCGCATGCGGTCGTTGGCTGCTTCGACGGCGATTGTGAGGCCGGACTTTCGGACGGAGGTTACGAGGCGGGGGAGGATCTTTAGCTGCTGCTGGACGCGGAGGCTTGGGACTGAGATGCCTACGCGATGGGGTTCGAAGTATTCGCGGAGCCTGTCGACGAGCTCTTCGAGGTGGGGGTAGTCGGCGGTAGAGAGGCTGAGCAGGGAGACGGTGTCGAAGCCGGTGGCGTGGTAGTTTGCTTTTGCGGCGGCGACGATGGTGTCGACGGAGCGGTGGCGGACGGGATCCTTGCAGAATGAGGCCTGGCAGAAACGGCATGAGCCGGGGCAGCCTCGCATGACCTCGATGGAGACGCGTTCGTGGATGGCCTGGGCGTGGGGGACGATGGGTTTTTGGGGCAGGGGAGCGTTTTCGAAGTCGTCGATTATGGCGTTTTCAATGTGGGGATGTGCAGATAAAGGTGTCTGACCCCTTTTGTTTAAATTAATAGGTGACTGTCCTTTATTTTCGGTTTCGCCATTTTTAGGTGCGTTGGAGGGGGTAAAAGGTGTCTGACCCCTTTTAGTTGTAAGGCCGGTGTATTTGTGATCGGTATAGTTTGGTTCGTAGAGGGAGGGGACGTAGACGTAGTCGAATTTTTGTGCGGCCTGTGTTAGGGTTTCTGCGCGGGGGAGGGATTCGGCTTTTTTGGCGCGGAAGAAGGAGAGTATTTCGGGGACGGTTTTTTCGCCGTCGCCGAGGACGAAGAGGTCGAAGAAGGGGGCGATGGGTTCTGCGATGTTGGCGCCCTGGCCTCCGCCTATGATGATAGGGTGGTCGGCTGTGCGGTCGGCTGCGCGGAGGGGGATACCGGCGAGGTCGAGCATGGTGAGGACGTTGGTGTAGCACAGTTCGGTGGTGAGTGAGAAGCCGAGGATGTCGAAATCGGCGATTGCGGCGCGGGATTCGAGGGAGAAGAGCGGGATGTGTTCTTCTCGGAGGACCTTTTCGGCGTCGAGTGCGGGAGTGAAGACTCGTTCGGCTGCGTAGTCGGGCGTGGCGTTGATCAGTTCGTAGAGAACGGAGAGGCCCGTGTAGGACATGCCTATTTCGTAGGTGTCGGGGAAGCAGAGGCCTACCGTGAGTGCGCAGGCGGCGAGATCTTTTTTGATCTGGTTGACCTCACCGCCGATGTAGCGGGCCGGGCGGCGGACGGCGGGGAGGAAACGGGTTTCGACTTCGTTTGTGAGTATGCGTATATTCTTTTTGTTCATGTTATCGTTATGTCTTGGGGTTTAATTGTGTAACGGCCCCGGCGGGCGACGTAAAGTGGGGTATTATAGCATGAAATAAAGAATTGTTGAATATAATTAGGGCGGAGTTTAGAATGGATTTTTTGCGGACTCTGGAGTGGATGCGGCTGGCGTTGTGTGGAGACTCGTGTGGAGTCGCTTCGCGACGGTTTTTTTATGCTGGGTTCCGGATCGGGGTCCGGGATGACAATCTTAGTCGACGCTGGCGTTGGTTTGGCTGCATGCGTTTTATGGATGTGCAGGTGTTTTTGCTTGCGGATGCGCCTGGCGTTTCGTTCTCTGGACCCCGGATCAAGTCCGGGGTGACAGGGTTGTCGCCGCTCGCGCTGACAGATCGGCGCGTACGAGCCATCGACAATCGTCGGCTTTGAGGTCGCCGCGTCGCCTTCGGCTCCTCGCGATGACAAGAACTGGTTTTGACTGGTAATATCTGATTTATGGTGAGGCCCGGTTCGGGCGGCATTATGCTGCGGCTTTTTATTTACTATGATATTGAGGTGATAAGATGCATATAGGGCGACGGGAATTTTTGAAGGCGGCTGGGGGAGTTGCCGGTTTGTTGATGGCTGGGGCGGTGGATGTTTTTGGTGCTGATAGGGGCAAGAGGCCAAATATTGTGCTTTGTATGGCGGACGATCAGGGCTGGGGTGATATGGAGTATTATGGTCATCCTGAGCTGGAGACGCCTAATTTTAACGAGCTGTCGAAAAACGGTTTGCGGTTTGACCGGTTTTATGCGGCGGCTCCGGTGTGTTCGCCTACGCGTGGCAGTGTCATGACTGGAAGGCATCCGAACCGGTTCGGGTGTTTTAAGTGGGGGTATACGCTTCGGCCGCAGGAGGTGACGATCGCGGAAGTATTGCGTAATTCGGGTTATGTGACGGGGCATTTCGGGAAATGGCATATCGGATCGGTGCGTAGGGGCAGCCAGGTGAATCCGGGGTCGAGCGGGTTTGATGAGTGGGTTTCGTCGCCGAACTTTTTTGACAATGACCCGGTGATGAGTCGGGAGGGGGACGCGGTGCAGATGGAAGGTGAGAGCTCTATGGTGACGGCGGAGGCGGCGATCGATTTTATGCGGAAGTATGCTGGGGGGGGGGAGCCGTTCTTCGCGGTGGTGTGGTTCGGGTCGCCTCATAATCCGCACAGGGGGGCGGAAGAGGATCTGGAGCATTATGCGGATGCGGGGAAGAAGAGTGACTTTTATGCTGAGATAAGCGGGATGGACCGGGCGGTAGGCAGGCTGCGGGATGAGCTGCGGTATATGGGTATCGAAGAAGATACGGTGTTCTGGTACTGCAGTGACAACGGAGGTTTGCCGGGGTATGGTGCGACAGGCGGGAGAGGGCATAAGGGCATGGTTTATGAGGGCGGTTTGCGTGTGCCTGCGGTGCTGGAATGGCCCGGCAAGATCGAGGCGGGGCGGGTGACGGATGTGCCCTGCAATACGGTGGATATTTATCCGACGCTGGTTGATATAGTTGGGGCGAAGGTGGAGAAACAGCCGGTGCTTGACGGCGTGAGCCTGGCAGGAATGATCCGTGGCGAGATGGAAGAGCGAGGTAAGGGGATGGGTTTCTGGGATTATGCGACTGGCGGCAAGCCGGTGTTCAGTGACAGATGGATGAAGAATCTGCTGAAGGTGCAGAGCGGAAGTGCGGAGGGGCTTGAGCTTGAGCATTTGCATGCGGATGCGGGGAAGATCGAAAAGCGGTATTCGAAGGAAAGTTTTGCGGGGCATGCGGCGTGGCTGGTGTGGCCGTGGAAGCTGCATCGGATAGAGAATAAGGAAGGAGCGGTTAAGTTTGAGCTTTATAACCTGGAGCGGGATCCGGGTGAGAAGGAGGATGTATTCGGCGAGAGCGAGGGCAGGGATGAACGGTTCAAGGCTGGTTTGCGGGAATGGCTGGAGTCGGTGGTTGACAGTTTGAACGGGGAGGATTATTGATGGCTGAATCGGGTAAGCGATTTGGTTGGCTGAGTACTTTGGCGGGGGCGGTAGTTGTGATCGCGGCAGCGTTTGGGCTGCGGTTTTTGTTTGCGCCCGGGTTGGTGGATCGGAAGAGCGGATATCGTGAGGTGATGGGGACGTTTGCGCAGGTGGTGGCGGTTGCTGAGGATGGGGCGGTTGCGAAGGAGGCGGTCGAGGCGGGGTGGGATGCTCTGGTGCGGGTGGACGAGCTGATGAGCGGGTATAAGGAGGACAGCGATGTGAGCAGGATCAACCGCGAGGCTGGCGATGGGCCGGTGAAGGTGGATGAGGCGGTTGTGGAGGTGATCGAGGAGGCGGTGAGGTACAGTGAGATGACGGATGGAGCATTCGATGTGACGGTTGGTCCGGAGATAGAGCTGTGGCGAGAGGCGGAGAAAAAGGGCGAGGTGCCGAACGATGAGGAGATCGCGACGGTGCGGGAGCGGGTGGGGTATGAGAAGCTGGAGGTGGATGAGGAGGCGAATACGGTGGAGTTCGCGGTGGAGGGTATGCGAATCGATCTTGGGGGGATCGCGAAGGGGTACGGGATAGATGCGGCGGTGGAGGCGATGAAGGAGGCGGGGGCGGTTGGCGGTATGGTGGATGTGGGCGGGGACATACGTGTGTTCGGTGTGCGGGGAGAGAAGGATGAGGTGGGGGAGTGGAACATCGGGCTGCAGAATCCGGTGGTGGAGAAGGGGGTGCTGGCGGTGCTGAAGCTGCAGGATGCGGCGATCGCGACGAGCGGGGATTACCGGCGGTATGTGGAGATCGGCGGGAAGCGGTACAGCCATATTTTTTCGCCTGCGGAGGGCGGTTCTGCGACGGAGCTGACGAGTGTGACCGTTATCGCGGGGGAAGCGGTTGAGGCGGATGCGCTTGCGACGGCGGTGAGCGTGATGGGGATGGAGAAGGGCTTGCAGCTTGTGGAGGGGCTTGCTGGTGTGGAGGCGATCGTGATGCGGTCGGGGACGGAGGAGCTTGTTTATACGAGCGGTGCGGAGGCGTATGTGGAGCGGGTTGTTGAGTGATGGTACGGTATGCTTGCTTTGTGTGTGCCAGCTTTTTTGTCGCGGTTGAGATAAATTATGAAACCGGAGCCTCCGTGCATTGGTTATAATCGGGTTTGTTGGCCCTACGATTTTCGCGTGGTCGTCTCGTGGACGCCACAATAACCTTATATACAGGAGGCTCCTATGGACAAGTATATCGGATTTGACATCGACAGCAAGAAAACAGTGGCATGCGTGGTTCAAAAAGGCAAAAAAGATTGTTTCTCGACCTTTGAGACGGATCCTGAGAAGATGAAGCAGTTTCTCAAACAGCAAGGCAGCAGGGGTGATCGGCTGCATCTGACCTTCGAGATCAGCGGTCAGGCAGGATATCTGCACGATCAGCTCAGAGGTCATGTCCAGGATGTGACTGTCTCGAATCCGACACGGATGACCTGGATATACCGCACGAGCAAGAAGAACGACCGGATAGATGCCCGCAAGCAGGCGGTTCTGCTCAGCATTGACGAGGTGCCGAAGGTGCATATGCCCAGACTGGAAGTCCGTCAATGGCGAGTGACGATCCAGCACCGCAGGAAGATGGTCAGCAGGGTCTGTCAGGTCAAAAATCGCATACGGGCGATCATAAAGGCCAACGGCTTCAGTCGGCCCGTGGAGTCTGGAAGCTGGTGGAAGTTGGCCAATCGTTTATGGATGCGCGGTCTTGCGTGCTTTGAAGCTGATGCTGAACAGCTTTGGCGGATGAGTCTTGCGGATATGCTTGAGGAATTGAATATGCTAGAGTCGCAGCTCAAGCGGGTTACGAACTACCTTGACAGGTATCTGGCAGGCCAGAGTGGCGGTAAGCTGCTGATGAGTGTGCCTGGTGTTGGGCCACGCACTGCTGAAGCAATTCTGGCTTATACTGACGACATACGCAGGTTCAGACGAACGAAACAGTACTGTGCTTATTTTGGTTTGACGCCTAAGCTTGATGAGAGCGGCTCTACTCGTCGACTCGGGCATATCAGCAAACAGGGTCCCAGCGTTGTCCGCTGGCTGCTGGTTGAAAGTGCCTGGCAGGCTATCAGGAAGAGTCCTGCGCTGAAGGCGTTTTATGAGAAGGTAATGAACGGGCAGAAGGGTCGCGGCAAGATCGCCGCAGTTGCAGTGGCTCGTAAACTGTTGAGTATAATGCGCGCGATGCTGGTCAATGGTGAGCTTTTTAATGAGGAGCTTGTCGGCCGGTCTTGCGGTTTTGATATGAGAAAATCGGCTTAGGATGTATTGAAGGTTGGCGGGATGAATTTAGAGGACCCTGTACGTGGCGATGCGAACCTCTTGGTATCGCGTCTGAGAGAATAGGGCCTCTTTACCGCAGGCAATTTGATGTGCCGTCTTCGTGATGAGCACGAATAGGAGCGTGGGCAGCCAACCCGAAATACGTCCCGCCGTATTTTCCCCTGCGGCCCCATGGCTGTCGTGAAGGGGCACACAGGAGAAAATACTCTGTATGCATGAATGGATACAAAAATGTTTAGAAATGTTTGCGAGAATCTGTTGACAGGCTCCGGTTCATAGGATCGCCACGTCGCTGCGCTCCTCGCGATGACAGAGGTTGATCGATGTGGCTGGCGTTGTGTGGGGACTCGCGTCTTAGTCGCCGCTTGTGTTGGTTTGGCAGTTTGCGTTTTGTGGCGTGCATGTGTTTGTTGGGTGTGGTATATTGATCGTGTGGGGTAAAATGGTGACTGTCCCTATTAAATGGCAGACGATGGAATGATGTGTGGGGGCTTGACGATTTTTGATGGATAGTTTACAGGAGAATTTTTTATGAAGCGGTATGTTGTGAAGAGAGTTAGTGAGAGGCCCGGTTTGTGTGGGGAGTGGGATAAAGGTTTGTGGGGTGGTGTTGAGGCGGCGGAGATCGACAGTTGGCTTGGGGGTGAGGACCGGGATCGGCCTTGTGCGAGGGTGAAGGCGGTTTATGATGAGGGGGCGATATATGTGAATTTTCGGGTGGAGGATAAGTATGTGCGGGCGGTTGCGCGAGGGTATCACGGGCCGGTGTGGGAGGATAGTTGTGTGGAGTTTTTCTTTACGCCTGGCGAGGATGTGAGCGAGGGGTATTTTAATGTGGAGACGAACTGCGGGGGGACAATGCTGTTCAATCGACAGAAGGAGAGGGGCGTTGAGAATGTCGCTGTTGGTGAGGCGGATTGTGATAAGGTGGAGATATACCATTCGCTGGATAAGATCATCGAGCCTGAGATCAAGGAGGAGGTTGTGTGGTCGCTGCAGTATAGGCTGCCCTTTGAGGTGGTCCGAAAGTATGCGCCTTCGTTTGATGAGCCTGGTGAGGGTGTGAAGTGGAGGGCGAATTTTTACAAGTGCGGGGACGAGACGTCGCGGCCGCACTTTATGACATGGAACCCGATCGTTGTCGAAGAGCCTGATTTCCATCGGCCGGAGTTTTTCGGGGAGCTGGTGTTCGGATGAATCGGTGAGATCGTCATTGATAGAAGACACTGCAGGTCCACCGATAAGTCTGGACATGTAAATTGATTGGGTTAGTGTTGTAGTATTGAGAAGTTGTTTTTGCGGCTGCTTCGCTGAAGATGGTTCTTTAATCGGTTTGCGGTTAGATTGCTCGGATAAGGGCTGTTAGCAGGATTATATGCATTCAAGGGAAAAGATGAGAGCGAAAAATACGGCACTTTGGAACGAGCAGGCCGGGCCTATTATGGAGGCATTTTTCAGTCATACGCTGGAGCCGATGGCGATACTGGATGCCGAATTTAATTTTATCCGGGTAAATGACGCCTACGCAAAGATAGCATCGCGGGAGAGTGATGATTTTATCGGGGAGAATCATTTCGATCTGTATCCGCATGAGGAGAATGAGCGGATATTCAGAAGTGTGGTGGATAATAAGAAGCCCTATCTTGCGTTGGCAAAGCCTTTTGAGCATCCCGATCAGCCTGAGCGAGGTACGACTTACTGGAACTGGAAGCTTTTTCCTATTCTGGACTATAAGGGTGCTATTAAGTACCTGGTTTTCACCCTTGAGGACGTCACTGCGGAGACGCGGGCGAAGGAGCGGCTCAAGGAGGCGAATGAAAAACTGGAGAAGCGAGCCAGGCAGCTTCAGAAGATGTCGGCAGCTCTTTCGGCAGCGGAGGATCGGGAGCGTGAGAGGCTGTCCGAGGTGCTGCATGACGATCTGCAGCAACGGCTTGTGGCGGCGAAATTTCAGATAAATATTGCCGCGAGCAGGTCAAATATGAACGAGGATGTTGCTGAGCAGCTCGAGGAGGCGGGCAAGCTGCTGGACGGAGCTATCAAGAAGAGCAGGAACTTATCGCATGAGTTGTGTCCGCCGGTATTGAGTCAGTATGGGCTGGGTGCAGCGTTTGAGTGGCTGGCGGTAGAGATGGGTGATCTATATGATCTTACGCTGGAGGTCATAATCGGTACGGAAGCCGAGCCTGATACAGAGGAAATAAGGTCCTTTGCATTTAAGAGTGTGAGGGAGCTGGTTTTCAACGCGGTGAAACATGCAGGAGTTGATCGGGTCAGGGTCAACATGCAAAGAAGCGGGGAGCAAATACAGATCATCGTGAGCGATGAGGGGAAGGGTTTCGATGTTGATTCGGTACTGGGAGGTGCGAACAAGGGATTTGGGCTTTTGAGTATGCGGGAACGGCTGGATGTGCTTGGGGGGTCACTGCTGATCAAGAGCAGTGCCGGTGAGGGCAGCGAGTTTGTTATATGTTTGCCTGGCGAAGAGAGCAATGAGACCGAACGGGAGGCGGTTTCTTAGAAGCTTTTAATCTTATCGCATGGAAAGTCAAGATTTAAGCTGGTTTGTGCCGGTTGAAAATTCGTATAATAGGGGTTGAGAGTACTGTTTGTTATTATGGGGGTGTCTGATGGAACGCTACATCAGTGATGAGGAACTGCGGAGGCAGGCATGGAAGTACTGGGTTGTGGTTCTGGCGTGGCCCGTTTATCTTTTCTGCATACCTGCTGTGTTCGATGCGTTCGGCTGGTGGGCGGTTTTGCTGATGGTTTGGTCTGGAGCGTGGCTGTATACGTGGATCGGTTGTCTGATGCATGAATGCTGGCACAAGTATGTGCCTAACGTGCCGAACGAGGGGCTATACAAGGTTTATTCGTGGATGCTTGGGACGGATCCGCAGAATTACAGGCTGGTGCACGGGTTTCATCACAGCAAGGTGAACAGTTGGGAGGATACGGAGTTTCATCCGGTGGGAGAGGTGCGGGAGGGCTGGCGACGGCGGATGTATAATGCGGCGGAGATATTGCTGGGGGTGATATGGACCTTCGGGTTGTTGACGGCGGTGCTGGGGTTTCATGAGCGGTATCGGGAGAAGTGGCGGTTGAGGAGCCTGCTGGTGAGTCTTGCGGCGGTTACGGTGTTTTACGGTGGGATCGGTACGGCGGCGGTGTTTGTGTGGGGTGTTGCGGTGTGGCAGGCGGTGGTCGCGATCGGGCTTAGTTTCTGGCTTGGTGCGTTCTGGGTGCATCAGGATCAGCTTGTGCAGCATGGGGGGCTGATCGTTGAGGGAGACGTGAAGGAGCGGAACATAAGGAGTAGGAACCTTCGGCGGGAGACGGTGTGGGAGAAGGCGTTTTTGTTTATGGTGCACGGGGATTGTCGGGAACATGTTCTGCATCATACGAACGTTCGGGAGCATTCGCGGGTGTTCGCGGATCGGATGCCGCTGCCCGAGGGGGCGGTTGTGATCACGCTGGGCGATTACGGCAGGGTGCTTTGGGGGATGGTGCGGTAGGGCAATTGCGGCGTGCATGTGTTTGAAGATCGTGGTTTAGTTGGTCGGGAGGTCTTGCAGGTTGAAACGGGTGGCTGTCCCTATTTATACATGCTGGGGCACGGTTTGGGAGTGTTGGCATGATGATCTTTGAGCCCGTTTCATGGTCTGGTTTTGCGCATGAAAAAGCCCCGCGTGTTGCAGGGCTTTGGGTTGGTTTGAGGATTAATTGTCCCATTTCATGAAGCTTAGGTCCTTGTTTTCTTCGCGTTCGAAGTCTCGGTTCCATCTGAATTGCCAGAGTTCTTCGGCGTCGGCTTTGATGGCGCTTCCATCTGCCATAGTCATGTTAATGCCGTCGCCGTGGCGTTTCATAACGAAGCATGAGATGGTTGACCAGTTGTTATAGTTATAGAATTCCTCTTCAGTTGTCGCGGAGGTTCGAAGTGGCTGGTTGTTGTCCGGCCATGCATTGTTCCAGCGTGCATCCATGAGCACGGGTACAGTATTTGCACGGGGCATATTCGCTCGCCCCCATGCCTTGGAGCTGCCAGCGCGTTTTCTAATATATGAATTTTCACCGTAGCTGCCTGCACCGATGTCGTCGTCTTCCAACCAGTTGGCTTCTCCGGCGTTTACTTTCCAGGCCTGGAGCGTGCTTCCGAAAAAGCTACCTTGCTGAACACCTGTAGGGTTGGACTGTGAGATTTTCTTTGCGGAAGGGCAGAAACGCATTTCGTCGATGTCGGAGTAATAGTCCTTAAGGTCATACATGAAGGTAGTATTGGTGGTCTCGGGGGTGAATTCGGGGAAGCTGCCGTCGTGGTCGTTGGTGAAGAGTTGGTAGCAGAGGCCCCATTGCTTTACACGGGACATGCCAACTACAGCTCTGGCTTTTTCTTTTACCATGGACAGTGCCGGCATCATGATGGCGAGGAGGAGGGCGATGATTGAGATGACTACGAGTAGTTCGATGAGGGTGAAGGCTTTTTTATGATTCATGGGTCTTCCGTTAGTTTGAGTAACACTCTTTAAAACACATAGATTTGAGCATATTTTAATTTATATCATTGTGGATTCCAAGAAAAAAGTATGGTGTTTGCGAATTGACAATAAATGGTTTATTATTCTTAACTCGGTGTTTCTTTGAGGTTAGCAAATGGTCAAAGTTGGTCGATGGGTTATTTTTGTTTTTGTGATTACAGTGGTATTTACGCTGACGCATATTCCGCAGGTGAATATGCCTTCTGACCTGGGTGTGGGGAATTTTGACAAAATTCTGCATGCTGGGGCTTATGGGGTTCTCGCATTTGTGGGTATATGGGCGGTCGGTTTTGGGCGCGGCTGGCGAGGGTATGTCGGGCTTGCCATGATGCTGGCGGGACTGGGTGTGGTTGACGAGTTGACGCAGCCGTGGGTTGGGCGGACCTGCGGGGTCGATGACTGGGCGGCGAATGTTGTGGGGATCGTTGTGGTGCTTGGGGTTGTCCGGGTTGCAGGCGGTTGGGGGCGCGGTAAGGAGAAATAAAGCGTCCCCAGCGGGTGGCTGAGGACGCTTTTTGATATGCAGGTTTGGGGTGGTTATTTTGTGGGTGTTTTCTGTTGGCTGAGGGCCATTTTTGCGGATTTTATTACGCTTGCAATGTCTGAGAGGTCCGTGGGGATGATCATGGAGTTGTTTGTCTTGGCGAGTTTGCCGAATTCGTCGAGGTATTGTTCGGCGATGCGGAGGTCGACAGCCTGTGAGCCGCCTTCTTCGATGATAGCTGCTGCGATGCGTTTGATGCCGAGCGAGGTGGCTTCGGCGACCTTTTCGATCTCGGCGGCTCGGCCTTCGGCTTCGTTGATGCGTTTTTGCTTTTCACCCTCGGACTGGGCGATGAGCTGCTGTTTTTCACCTTCGGCGCGGTTGATGCGGGACTGGCGTTCACCTTCGGACTCGGCGATCATTGCGCGTTTTTCACGTTCGGCACGCATCTGTTTTTCCATGGCGTCCTTGATGGACTGCGGCGGGACGATGTTCTTTACTTCGTAGCGAGTGACCTTTACGCCCCAGGGGTCGGAGGCCTTGTCGACGGCTTCGACGATGACGCTGTTAATGTTGTCGCGTTCTTCGAAGGTTTTGTCGAGGTCGAGCTTGCCGATGACGCTACGCATTGTGGTCTGGGCGAGCTGGCTGGCGGCGAAGAGGTAGTTGTCGATACCATAGGAGGCTCGTTTTGCGTCGACGACCTGCATATAGAGGATGCCGTCGACTTCGACTGCGATATTGTCGCGGGTGATGCAGGTCTGCGGCGGGACGTCCACGGCCTGTTCCTTGAGGGTGTGTTTATAAGCCACTTTGTCGATGAAGGGAACGAGGATGTGGAAGCCCGCTTCTAGGGTTTTGGAGTATTTGCCAAGGCTTTCTATGATGTAGGCGGATTTCTGGGGTACGATGCGGATGGTCTTGAAGAAGGCGATGGCGGCGATGACGATGACTACGATGAGGATGACGGCAACGGGGCCAATTACTGCTGATAACATTTGGTGGTCTCCTTATAACGGTATATTTGTGATTGTCAGTTGCCGAGTGGGATCGGGTTGCCCTGAGCGTCGGTGAACTTGCCTGTGATGATCATGATGAGGTCGATAAGTGCCCATATCCCGAGGCCGCCGCCAGTCAAGATGAAGAGAATGGCTGTGCCGATCTTACCGACGTAGAATCTGTGTGCGCCGAGAAAGCCTACCAGCAATAGAAGCAATAAACATACTACGCCGCTTTTTTCTGTTTCGTTTGACATCTTCACTCCTTGAAAAGAATTAAGATTGATTAATATGGCTTATTGGTCGAGTTTTTTGACTTTGAGTGTGAGGTTGTCTTTGCTGATTATCTCGGCGGGTTCGCCTGGTGCGAGGGGGTCGTCGGAAGTTGCGTTCCATTCTGTTCCGCGGAACTCGACGCGGCCTGTGCCGTTGGCGGGGATCGCTGACCTGACGGTGACTCGCTGGCCGACGAATTCATCGAGGTCCTGTTTGCCGGACTGGACGGAGCGGATGTGGCCGTGGAAGATATTTTTGAGGTAGCGGCGAAGAGCGAGCAGAGATGTTATGCTGGCGATAAGGAAGATGATGAGCTGGGCGTCAAGGCCCGCGGAATCCCAGAAGAGGCAGACGAGTGCAACGATCCATGCTCCGATCGCAAAGAAAAACAGAATCAGGCCCGGGACGGCGAACTCCATGAGCAGGAGGACGAGGCCGACGAGGCACCAGATTATTTCGGGTTTGAGGAAATCTTTTAGCGTATCCATTTGTGAACCTTTCTGTTCGGAAAAACGATGCGGCACTGAAAATATCAGATTTTTGTCGGGTTGTCATGCATTTTCCGGAGCTGTGAGAGGTTGTTGTCCTGTTTTTAGTTAATTTTGCTGACTGTATAGACGCAGTTTGGTGGGGGATGTTACAGGGTTTTTGAAAAATTCGTCATTGGGGGCTGTTTGGTTGAGTGCCGCTATTTATGCAGTTGACATGGGCGGGTGGGATGTTATACTGCTTGTCAAACTTGGTTTGTTATATAAAACTGGCTGTGTGTGGTGGTTTTTTGAGAGCATATTTATGAATGGGAACGGGGAATCATCAAAGTATCATGTGCCGAATCTGGAGCGTGCGCTTGAGATACTGGAGCTTCTGTCGGAGCATGGTGAGGGGCTGAGTCTGACTTCAGTGGTTGAGAAGCTGGGGTATCCGAAGAACAGCGTTTTCAGGATTACTAAGACTTTGCTGGATCGGGGGTATCTGAGGCGAGCGGATGATACGAAGGTTTTTACGCTGACGCATAAGATGCTTACGCTGGGTTATGGGGCGGTTTCGGAGTACAGCCTGGTGGAGAAATCACTGGACATAATGCGGGAGCTTCGGGACGAGGTGCGAGAGACGGTGCTTATCGGGATATTGTCGGGCACTTACGGGGTGGTGCTGGAGCAGGTCGTGGGGAGTCATCTTTTCAAGTTTATGGTCAATCCGGGCAGGCGGTTTCCGCTGCATGCAAGTGCGCCGGGCAAGGCGATGTGGGCCTTTTTACCGGCTAGGGAGCGGGAGATGCTGCTGGAACGGGTGGAGCTGAAACGGTATAATGACAATACGATCACGGATAAGGGTGCGATGCATGAGGAGCTCGATCGAGTGCGGGAGGCTGGGTATGCGATAGACAGGGCGGAAGAGGTGGAGGGCGTGCGGTGCGTGGGAGCGGCGGTTCTGGATCAGCACGGGTATCCGGTTGCGAGTATATGGTCAACCGGGCCGAGCGAACGGATGGAAAAGGCTGGTCTGGAGGAGGCCGGGAGGAAAACGGTTGAGTATGCGAGGCAGATATCGCGGAGGCTTGGATACGGGCCCGCGCAGTAATATATAGATGATGCAAGCGGTTTGGAACCGCTTGCGGTGACTTGTAATAAAGCCCGGCCGGGCGCGTGGGGGATGGCGGATCGCCGGGATCAGTTTTGATAATGCAATTTGAAGGGATATATTGATGAAGTACAGGCAGCTTGGCAATACGGACATGAACGCGTCGATCGTCGGACTTGGTACGTGGGTTATGGGGGGCGGAAGTATATGGGGCAAGGAGCCGGATGATAATGAGTCGATCCGGGTGGTGCATGCTTCGCTGGACGAGGGGATCAATCTGGTAGATACTGCGCCGCTGTATGGTTTCGGCAGGAGTGAGGAGGTTGTGGGCAAGGCGATCAAGGGACGCAGGGACGAGGTGATACTTGCAACGAAATGCGGACTGTGGTGGCACGACGAGAGGGGTTCGCTGCTTGGGCCTTTCGATGGTGAGAAGGTGTTCAAGAGTCTGAGGCCTGATACGATCGAGATAGAGATCGAGGACAGTTTGAAGCGGCTTGGGACTGATCGGATCGATCTGTATCAGACGCACTGGCCTGCGGTTGAGCCTGAGAAGACGCCGATAGAGGATACAATGGCGTGTCTGAACAAACTGAAGGATCAGGGGAAGATCCGGGCGATAGGCGTGTCGAACGTTTCGGTTGATGAGCTGAAGGAGAATATGCAGCACGGCGAAATCGTGAGCGATCAGTTCCGGTACAGCATGCTGTATCGTGAGCCGGAGGAGAATATACTGCCGTTCTGTGCGGAGAATAACGTTTCGACGCTTACGTATATGTCGCTGGAGCAGGGCCTGCTGACGGGTAAGGTCGGTATGGATCGTGATTTCGGCGAGGACGAGTGGCGGAGCAATGAGGATTGGAATCCGTGGTTCAAGAAGGTGAATCGGCCGAAGATACTGGATATGCTGGCGGGCTGGAAGGGCCTGACGGAGAAGTATTCGTGTACGCTGGCGCAGTTGGTTGTCGCGTGGACGGCGCAGCAGAGAGGTGTGACGCATGTGCTGTGCGGTGCGAGGCGGGTCGATCAGACTTTGGATAACGCGAAGGCTGGCGGGCTGGAGCTTGCGGAGTCGGATATTGCGAAAATTCGCAGTGATGTGGAAGGACTTGGTGAGCCGCAATAGGGCTGTGCAGGTTGTTTTGTGTGTGTGAACATTGTTTGTGAAAGGTTACGGGTATGGGGTTAGTCAAGGCGATGAGAGATTTTGCCGGTGGTCGTATGGGCGCGGCTGGGTTGCTGGGGCTGGTGATGGTCTATTGTGCGGGTGTGACGTTTGGGGCGGTGTCGAAGCAGCGTGCGCGTGAGGCGGAGCGGCGGCTTGAGCGGATGGATTTTGCGAAGGTCGCGGCGGGTGTTGAGGATATGCGGGCGAGTTTCGGTGAGGAGTTTGAGGGTGCGGAGGATGTGCTTGCGCGGCTGCGTGCGGCAGGTGAGCAGAAGGGGGAGGTGCTGCAGAAGGTCCGGAGCGGGGATGCGGGGGCGGTTGCGACGGCGGAGCGGATGGTCGAGGCGGGACGTGGGGCGCTGCTTGCGAATCCGCTGCTGGATTTTGATAAGCTGTTGGTGGTTCGGCGGATGTATGATCCGAAGCGTGCGCGGCGAGTTATGGGTAATCAGCTTGGGATGGTGAACAACTGGCTGAACAATTCGCATCTGCCCCAGCGGGGGTGGGACAACGAAATAGCGGCGTTGTCGCTTGAAGACGGGAGTGTTGAGACGGTGTTTCGGCCCGATGGCGGACGGTTCGTTGGTGATGTGGATCTGCACTTTGGGGGTGAGCGGGTGCTGTTTTCGATGCCGGCGGATGACGGGACGTGGCAGATATTTGAGGTGAGTGTTTCGGGCGAGGGGTTGAGGCAGCTTCCGTTGATAGGCGAGAAGGATATTGACAATCATGACGCGTGCTATCTGCCGGACGGGAATGTTGCGTTCGTTTCGACGGCGCCGATCGCGGGTGTGCCTTGTATCGGCGGCGGGTCGCCTGTGGGGAACATGTATCTGTGGGACAGTTCGGCGGGGACTGTTCGACGTCTGACGTTCGATCAGGATCAGATATGGAACCCGACGGTGATGAACGATGGGCGGTTGATGTTTACGCGGTGGGAGTATACGGATACGGCGCATTATTTCACGCGGATACTTTTCAGTTGTAATCCGGACGGAACGGAGCAGAAGGAGTTTTACGGGAGCAATTCGTACTGGCCGAACTCGCTGTTTTTTGCGAGGCCTGTGCCGGGGGATGCGACTAAGTTCGTGGGGATCGTGAGCGGGCATCACGGGACGGCGAAGTCTGGGAGGCTTCTGCTGTTCGATCCGAGCAAGAGCAGACGCGAGGCAAAGGGCGTAATCGCGGAGATACCGGGCAGGGACGATGTTGCGGGCAAGATCGCGGATCGACTGGTGGACGGTGTGTGGCCTCAGTTTCTGCATCCGTATCCGCTGAGCGAGAAGTATTTTCTGGCGGCGGGGAAGCTGGATCGGAATTCGCTTTGGGGGATATACCTTGTTGATGTGTTTGACAATGTGACGCTTATCAAGGAGGTCGAGGATTCGGCATTGCTGGAGCCATTGCCCTTGCGGGCGAGGGAGAAGCCGCCGGTGGTTCCGAGCAGGGTTGTTGAGGATGAGAAGTATGCGACGGTTTATATAACGGACATATACGAGGGGCCAGGGCTTGCGGGTGTGCCGCGGGGTGCGGTGAAGGAGCTGCGGCTGTTTTCGTATCATTATTGTTACCTGGGGACGGGTGGACATAACGCGATAAGTAATGAGGGCGGCTGGGACGTTAAGCGGATACTTGGGACGGTGCCGGTTGAGGAGGACGGGTCGGCGATGTTCAAGGTGCCGGCGAACAGGCCTGTTTCGCTGCAGCCGCTGGATGAGAAGGGGCGGGCGATGCAGTTGATACGGAGCTGGTTCGTGGGTATGCCGGGTGAGAACGTTTCGTGTGTGGGCTGTCATGAGTCGCAGAATATGGTGTCGCCGGGCAAGCAGACTGCGGCGGCTCAGCGGGAGCCTGACATGATCGAGCCGTGGGGCGGGGAGGCGAGGCCGTTCACGTTCAGGTACGAGGTGCAGCCTGTGCTGGATCGCAAGTGTGCGGGTTGTCATGGAGAGGATACGAAGGGGGAGAAGCCCAAGTTTGTCGCGCGGGGGAACGGGCTGAATCACTGGGCGGATGATTCTTATAATTCGCTGCATCCGTATGTGCGTAGGCCTGGTCCTGAGAGTGACTATCATATACTCGAGCCGATGGAGTATCATGCGAGCACGAGTGAGCTGGTGCAGATGCTGGTGAAGGGGCATCACGGGGTTGAGTTGAGCGATGAGGAATGGGAGAAGATCTATGCGTGGATCGATCTGAACGTGCCGCACGGCGGGGCGTGGATGCCGGGGAAGTGGAAGGGGCACGATCAGAGACAGTACCGGCTCGAGCTGCAGAAGAAGTATGCGTTCGTGGATGACGACCCTGAGGGGGAGTATCTGGAGCTGGTGGAGCAGGCGAAGGGAAGGGAGATTGAGCCTGTAATGCCTGCGAAAAAGGCGGAGGTGCAGACGGCCGGTGGCGATGCTGGGTTGGACTGGGCGTTTGATGCTGAGACTGCGGAGAAGATGCAGCAGGAGCAGGCGGGGGATGAGGTTCGCAGGGTTGTCGAGCTTGGGGGTGGGTTGAAGCTGAAGCTGGTGTATGTGCCGGCGGGTGAATTTGTGATGGGCGATCCTCATGATCCTGATGCCCGGCCGGGGGAGGTTGCGAAGGTTGAAGATGGGTTCTGGATGGGCCAGACTGAGGTGACGAATGCGCAGTACAACGTATTCGATCCGGGGCACGACAGCAGGTATTACGATCAGCAGTGGAAGGATCATACGCGGCCGGGTTATCCGGCGAATCGGCCTGGGCAGCCCGTGATCAGGGTGTCGTGGGAAGAGGCGAGAGCGTTCTGTGAATGGCTTAGTGAGAAGACGGGTAAGAAGTTTTCATTGCCGAGCGAGGCGCAGTGGGAGTGGGCGTGTCGTGCGGGCAGTGCGGAGAGTATGTTGTACGGTTCGGCCGATACGGACTTCGGGAAGTTTGCGAATCTTGCGGACGTGAGTCTGAAGAAGCTTGCGGTGAGCGGTGTTGATCCTAAGCCGATCGCAAATCCGGGCCCGAGGTATGCTTTTGTGCCGAGAGTGGACAGTGTTGATGACGGAGCGATGGTTGCGAGTGATGTTGGTAAGTATGAGGCGAATGCGTGGGGCCTTTATGATATGCACGGCAATGTCGCGGAATGGACGAGCAGTATGATGGGGCCCTATGGCGGGGGTGAAGATCAGGGCAAAAAGGTGGTACGCGGCGGGTCGTGGCGCGACAGGCCAAAGAGGGCGACGGCTGGGTATCGGCTGGGGTATGAGCCATGGCAGAAGGTGTATAATGTTGGTTTCAGGGTTATTTGTGAAGATTAAGTTGGGTGACGGGTATGAGTTATAGAGGTATGCAAATGAGATCGATCTTTGTGATTGTTTTGGTTTTTGCGGCAGCAGTATCTGGTTCGGCGGCGGAGTATTCGGCGCCTTCGGATGTGGTCGATGGTCCGGGTGGGAAGATTTATGTGAACGAGTCGGCTGCGGGGCGGATCGCGGTTATTGGCGCGGAGTTGCTGGAGGTTGAGCGGCAGATAGATATTGGCAGTGAGTGCGGCGGGTTTGCTGTGTCTGCGGATGGTAAGTATTTGTATGCCGCGGTCGGTGGGGTTGACGGTAAGCTGTTGAAGATCGATGCGGGCAGCGGTGAGATAGTCGGTTCGGTTCGGGTGGGTCATACGCCGGGCGCGGTTGAGGTAAGTGCGGACGGGGGGACGGTGTTTGTGTGCAATCGGTTCAGTGATGATGTATCTGTGATCGATGCGGGGAGGATGAAGGAGCGGGCGCGGGTTGTTGTTGCGCGTGAGCCGGTGGCGGTGGCTGTTTCGCGGGACGGGAAATATCTTTTCGTTGCGAATTTACTGCCTGCGGGAGCGGCTGATGAGGAACATGTGGCGGCGTGCGTTTCGGTGGTGGATGTCAAGAGGGGGTTGGTGTGCGAAAACATTGCGCTGCCGAACGGGAGTGTCGATCTTCATGGCATGTGTTTATCGCCTGACGGGGAGTTCGTTTATGTGACGCATGTGCTGGCGCGGTTCCAGTTGCCGACGACGCAGTTGCAGCGTGGGTGGATGAATACGAACGCTGTGAGTGTGATAGATGTGGACGAGCGCGAGCTGGTGAATACCGTTTTGCTGGACGATGTCGCGGCGGGGGCGGCGAATCCGTGGGGCGTGGATTGTTCGGATGACGGAAAGTTTTTGTGCGTCAGTCATGCGGGGACGGGGGAGGTCAGTGTGATCTACAGGCAGGCGATGCATGAGAGGCTGAGTCGGGCCGAGCGGGGGATGAAGGTGACGGAGGTTACGTCGAGTGCGGACGCGGTCAAGAACGACATGTCGTTTTTGCGGGGGATCAGGCGGCGTATCAAGTTGAAGGGTGTTGGGCCGAGGGGTGTTGCGGTTGGCGGGGGGAAGGTTTTTGCGGCTGAGTATTTTTCGGACAGTGTTGCGGTTGTTGGTCTAGCAGACGGAGCGGCTGCATCTGTGTCGCTCGGTGAGGCGGGTGAGATGTCGCTGGTGCGGAAGGGCGAGATGTATTTCAACGATGCGAGGCTTTGCTTTCAGGGATGGCAGAGCTGTGCGAGCTGTCATCCGGGCGAGGCGAGGACGGATGCGCTGAACTGGGATCTTTTGAATGACGGGATCGGGAATCCGAAGAACACGAAGAGTCTGCTGGCGAGTCACGAGACCGGGGCGGCGATGATAACGGGCGTGCGGGCGAGTGCGGAGGTTGCGGTTCGCGCGGGGATCAGGCATATCCAGTTTGCCGAGGTGGACGAGGAGAAGGCGCGGGCGATAGATGCGTATTTGAAGTCGCTTAGGCCTGTGGCGAGTCCGCGGCTGGTGGACGGGGAACTCAGTGAGTCGGCGGTACGGGGTAAGAACATCTTTGAGACAGCGGGGTGCGGGCACTGTCATTCGGGTGAATATTTTACTGACATGAAAAAGCATGACGTTTGGACGGGTGAGGAGTCGGTTGGTGAGTTGGAAACGCCGACGCTTGTGGAGCTTTGGCGGACGGCGCCGTATCTGTTCGACGGCAGGGCGGCGGAGCTTGCGGAGGTGTTCACGGAACATAACGAGGGTGACAGGCACGGCAGGACGAGCGGGCTGAGTGAGCAGGAGGTGCGTGATCTGGTGGAGTATGTGCTGAGTCTTTGACGGGGGAGTGCTGTGGTTGTATGGTGGGGGAGGTGCGAGGTGCTGTTCGTTGCTGTGATTTTGAGATTTGCGGAGGGAACATGATCGGGGCGATCGTTGGTGATATTGTCGGGTCGGTGTTTGAGTGGCGGGGGACGAAGCGGGAGGATTTCGAATTGTTCGGGGCAGGGTGTCGGTTTACGGATGATACGGTTTTGACGGTGGCGACGGCGTGGGCGATATTGCGGGGTGAGGATTACGGGGTTGCGTATAAGCGGTTCGGGAGGAAGTGGCCCGGTGCGGGGTACGGCGGGAACTTTGCGAAGTGGCTGAGGAGCGATTCGATGGGGGCGTACGGGAGCTGGGGGAACGGTTCGGCGATGCGGGTGAGTCCGGTGGCGTGGGCGTTTGAGAGCGTGGAGGAGGTTTTGAAAGAGGCGGAGCGAAGTGCGGCGGTGACGCATGATCATCCGGAGGGAATCAAGGGTGCGCAGGCTGTCGCGATGGCGGTGTATCTGGCCAGGCGAGGGTTTAGCAAGGCGGAGATAGTGGCGGAGGTGGGGGCACGGTTCGAGTATGATCTGGACAGGCGGCTGGACGAGATACGTCCGGGTTATGGGTTCGATTCCAGTTGTGCGGGCAGTGTGCCGGAGGCGATGATCGCGTTCGGGGAGTCGGAGGGGTTTGAGGATGCGGTTCGCAAGGCGGTTTCGCTGGGCGGGGACAGTGATACGCAGGCGTGTATGGCGGGGGCGGTTGCGGAGGCGTTTTACGGGGGTGTGCCGGGGGAAATTCGGGCCGAGGCGGAGAGGCGCCTTGATGTGGAGCTGGGGGAGGTTGTGCGGGAATTTGAGGGTCGGTTTGGGGGTTAGCGGGCAGTGGGGGCTTCATACATCTCAACGCGGGGTGGTCTAACGTCCGAATAAAAATTTTGCACTGAATCCTGTTCGTTATAATTATCCAAAAGTGTCGTAAAGTATACTAATTTGCTGTGCTTCTTGTACGTAAGTTTACGCAGGGGAGGAGGGCCTATTCGTCTTTAGGTGTATTTCCTGATTTAATTTCAACGTGCGCGTTAAGGTTAACCTGTTTACAGTCGAAAATTCGTTTGCTGCTGCAGAGGAGTCTGCGAGTGAGAAACTGAGTAATTAAATTCAGGGTGAAAGGTAAGAAATGACCATTGGAAGAAAAATGACATTTGGGTTTGCTGTAGTTGTCGTGCTTACTGTCATAATAAGCATAATTAGCCTGACAGGTCTCAAGAGGCTTGAGAGTGCGAAAAATGAACTTAGTAAGCGGGACGAGCAGGCGGCTGTTGCGGTTCAGGTTCCGTTCTGGACGGTCAAGCAGTACCAGAACCAGGCGGATCTGATAATAAGCGGTAATCTGGAAGTGGCCAAGGAATTTGACAAGTCCGCAGAGCAGATGGATATTTACCGTGAGCAGGTTCGCGAAATGGTGGATACGCCTGAGGAGAAGGAATGGTTTAATAAGCTGCTGGAGTCGGACATTGAGTTTGACAGAATATTCAGAGAGAATGTCGTTCCTGAAGTTGCGCATCAGAATAAGCAGTTGATCAGGAAATGTGATGGGGAAGCAGATGCGCTTTTGTCCAGGGCCGAGGAGCTTGCGCAGAATATACGCAAATCGCTTCTGGAAGAGTTCAACGAGGCTGTAGAGGGTGGTGATAAGCAGGCGATCGCAAAGCGTGCTGAAGATATGCATGCGGCGAATATGTATCTGTACTGGCTGGTCAAACAATACCAGGCGCAGGCTGATACGATCATTAACGAAGATCTGGCTGGTGTTGAAGAGTTTGAGGCTGCTGCGGCTGAGTTTGATAAGTATAAAGAAAAGCTCAATGCTGCAGTGGATACGGATGCCGAGAAGGAGTGGATCGCTGAGGCGAATGAGATCGACGCCAAGTTCGATGCGATGTTCTTTGAACAGATCGTGCCCGAGGTGGAAAGAAAGCTTGAGAGACGGGTTGTAAAGTATGACCATGAGTCAGATGCTCAAATGACAGTGATCGAGGAAATGGCTAACAAAATCTCCGAGAGTTTTCATGAGGAAGCTCTTGCAGCGAGTGCGAGTTTCGATAAGACGCAGAGGGCAGTGACGTGGCTGGTGCTTATCTGCTCGGCGATCTGTATTGTCGCGGGTACGGGTATTGCGTTTGTACTGATCCGTTCGATCGTTGGTGTACTCAAGAATATCATTGATTCGCTTAACGAGGGCAGTGAGCAGGTTGCAAGTGCATCGGGGCAGGTCAGCAGCGCTTCTCAGTCGCTGGCTGAGGGTGCAACCGAGCAGGCGGCGGGTCTGGAAGAAACATCGTCGAGCCTGGAAGAGATGAGCAGCATGACCAAGCAGAACGCGGACAATGCTCAGCAGGCCAGTACGCTGGCAGGCGAGGCGAGCGGTGCTGCTGATGAGGGCAGCGGGAACATGTCGAAGATGAATGCCGCGATCGAGGATATCGAAAAGTCTTCGAACGAGACGGCGAAGATAATCAAGGTAATCGACGAGATCGCGTTCCAGACTAATCTGCTGGCTCTTAATGCAGCGGTCGAAGCAGCGAGAGCAGGTGAGGCAGGCAAGGGCTTTGCGGTTGTGGCTGAGGAAGTTCGCAATCTCGCATTGCGGTCGGCTGAGGCTGCGAAGGATACTAGCACGCTGATCGAGGAATCGGTCAAGAAGAGCCATAACGGCGTTGAGATCGCAGGGCTCGTGAGCAAGTCGCTGGACGAGATCGTTGACCGGGTTGGTAAGACGACCGACCTTGTTGGAGAGATCGCTGCGGCTAGCCAGGAGCAGGCACAGGGTATCGACCAGGTGAATACGGCTGTGACGCAGATGGACAAGGTTACGCAGCAGAACGCAGCGAATGCCGAGGAGAGCGCGAGTGCTTCGGAAGAACTGAGCGCACAGGCCGAGCAGATGACGCATGTCGTACAGCAGCTCGTGGAGCTTGTCGGCGGATCGACGGGGACCGGTCATAAAAAACAAAGGGCGACTGAATCTGAGTTCAAGGGCTCGGATCAGACGTTTCATTCGATTGCCAGTGACGCAGCGGAGCAAGTGTCCGCAGGCGAAGAAATAGACAGTTTCAACATGTAGGTTGAAACGCACAGAAGGACGTCCCTGTCGGTGTAAGGCCGGCAGGGATTTTTTTAGGTTCATCACGGAATACCGGGGAATGCTGCTCTTATTCTCAGGAAGAAATATTCATCGTCTCGATAGCCGTATGCCTGTCGCTTGATGGTTTTGATCTTGTTATTGATCCCCTCCAGCAGTGACGTATGCAGCGGCCATCTGCTGTGTGCGATGATTCCGGCGGCGTATTTGCTCAGCCTTTTGGCAAACTTCATCAGCGGCTCAATCCCGCTTTGCATGGCTCGATCGAGCCACTGACCCCAGCACGATTCGGCGGCCTTGCGATCGCTCAGATTCCACAGCAGCTTGAGATCATCCTTCATCACGTAGGTCGTCATCAGCGACTCGTTGGCGGCCAACAGCTCATCGAGGCGAACCAGGTCCTCAGGCTTTTCGATGTTCTCACGATTGCGAAGCAGCAGCCAGCGCGAGCCCTTGATCACCCTGCGGGCGGGCTTGTCGTCTCGTAGTCGATTGGCCTGATCGACCCTGACCCGATCGATAACTTCACGGCCGTACTTGGCCACGACATGGAACAGATCATAAACTATTTCTGCCTGCGGACAATGCAGCTGAACCTCCTGCTCGAAGCTGGCGTTCATGTCCATTGCTACTGCTTTGATGTCTTTGCAGCGGTCGCCGAGCATTTCGAAGAATGGCCTGATAGAGGCTCTCGAACGCCCTCGGCCCACCCAGAGCACTTTCTTGCAGGTCGGATCGATGATAACCGTTGCATATCTGTGGCCCTTTTGAATGGCGAATTCATCCATCGCCAGCAGCTCCACATTCGACAGGTCGACAGGGCCCAGCTTCTTCTTGAGATGCCGCTTGTGGATGTCCTTGACGGTCGACCAGGACAGCGAAAAATACTCAGACACATGCTTTATGCTCATCACATCACACAGCCGGGCGACCGATTCTACCAGCCGGGTGGTGTGGCGGCTGTAACGGTCCAGCCAGGAGATTCGTTCAAGCTTCGGCCCGCATCTGGGGCACAGCAGACGCCTTCGGTGAACGAGCAGGTGGGTAGTCTTGTCGAAGACCGGCAGATCGCGGATCCAACGCTGGACGGTCTCGTGAACGCTGCTGCATTCCTGGCCGCAGCCGTCACAGGTTCCGAATCCATTTTCCGGGATCAATTCGACCCAGAATTCACGGCCTTTCTTAGCAGGCCCAACAGTTCCAACACGATATCCTTCCCATTGGCCGAGTTTTTTGATAAGATGTTGTCCAGTCAACGGCAGTCTCCTTTGAGCTAATAGTCGGGTAACTAAAAGCTACAAAGTACTGCCGTTGATGTCTATTTCCCCGGTATTCCGTGATGAACCTTTTTTTATGGGCTGTTTGAACCACTGTGAGCGTGGTTTGGATTTGGGTATTTTTACCACTGAGGCCTCTGAAAAACTTGCCATTTTTCGCGCGACACGGATTTTGTAATCGTTTAAAATGTCTGCATTGAAATAACATCTTTACTGCATGGAGGCATTCATGGAACGCAGCAGAAATCAGCCTACTTTTCTCGACAACGTAATCAGCGAACTTGGCGGCAGACGCACTGCGAAGTTTTTTGCCAAGTGCGACAAATATATCCCGTGGGACGAGCTTGCTAAGCCGCTCAAAGACATGTACTCCAACAACACGAGCAAAGGCGGTGCGAGCAACTGGCCGGTAATAATGATGGTCAAATGTATCATGCTGCAGAAGTGGTTCAATCTCTCCGATCCCATGCTCGAAGAGATGCTGCTGGACCGTCTTTCGTTCCGCCGGTTCGTAGGCCTGAGCATGGATGACAACACGCCGGATGAGACTACGTTCGTTCGCTTCCGCAAACGTCTTCGCGAGCACCGCCATGACCGTACGCTGTTTGAGAAAACTCTGGAAATACTATCTACTCGCGGCGTTATCCTTGCCGAAGGAACTTGTGTCGATGCGACTATCGTCGAAGCCCCTCGCGGACGCAAAAGGGCCGACGGAAGCAATACACGGGACGCAGAGGCCGGTTTCACGAAAAAGAACGGTCGCTCTTATCATGGGTATAAAGCTCATATCGCGACCGATACGAACGGCATGGTGAAGGATTATCGCTTCAGCTCGGCGAGGCATCATGACTCTAAGTTTATTGACGAGCTGATTGAAAATGAAACGCAAAGCGTGTGGGCCGATAGCGCTTATATGAGTGCTGAACGCGAGGAGCGGCTTGGGGAAAAAGGCGTGCTGGCGGGCATCGTTCATCGGCGAAAGCGGGGGCAAGCAGAACTCAATGAGCTGCGGCAGATTATCAACCGGATCATCTCGCGAGTGCGTGCGGTGGTCGAGCATCCGTTCGCGTGGATGAAGAACGCAGGCTATGGTAAGGTTCGTTACCGCGGGCTGGAACGCAACCGCCTGGACTTTGCGATGCATGCCGTTGCGTACAACTTCAAGAGGAGCTTCAGCCTGCACAAAGCGAGGGCTTAGCGCCACCGGTGCGCGCCGACCGGGCCAAACGGCCTGCTCGGCAGCATAAAATAGGCTGAATTAAATTGTAAAAGAGCTAAAGCAAGCAACGAAAATATTAAAATCGCAAAAATCATGGGACTAAACGTAAACTAACGAGTTGTTCAGAAGGCTCCACTGTGTATAAGAGCACGGGTGGGAACTATATTCGTGATACCCTTATACAAGAATGTTTGGCGGGCCCTATGGTCAAATATACTGTTTGCTTTAAAATGTTCTGCATGCGCTGAAGTATTCAACTTAGCGATTAGCATTTGAGGTGCAAACAAACTCTAAATAAAGATAAAAGGAGATGCCGTGATTCTTTTGAGGATATTTACAGCGATTACACTGGTTTCCGTTGTTCCATTTGCGATGGCACAAGGGGCACAGGAAGAGGTTGATTTAGGTGGATGGGATTTTGAGTTTACTCCCTATTTTTGGGCGGCAGAGGTGGAAGGTGATATGACGCTTCGAGGCCGGACGGGTGATGTAGATGCGAATTTCAGCGATATCTGGGACAATCTAAATATAGGCTTGATGGGGCGCATCGAAGGATGGCGAGAGAGGTGGGGATGGTTTGTTGACGGCCTGTACCTGGATCTGGAGAGTGATTTCACAACGCCGGGTGCTCTGGTGTCGGGTGATGTGGATATTGACTGGACGATCCTTGAGTTCGGTCTGGGGTATCATCTGATCGAATCAGACGGGGGGGATGGCACAGCTGCCGGATTTGATGTGGATCTGCTGGCTGGGGGCAGATATCAGAATATCAAAGGTGAACTGGATATCGTGACATCAGGCCCTCTTGCTGATGTCGTTTCCGGCGGTAGTTTTGAGAGGCGGGGCGAGTGGGTTGAGCCGCTGGTGGGAGGGCGATTACGCTGGGAATGGGGCAGAAATATAGCTTTTCTCTGTCGTGGTGATATAGGCGGTTTCAGTGTTGGTGAAGCCTCAAAGCTGACGTGGAACATACTTGCAGGGATCGATTATGAGCTTTGCGAGACGACAAGTGTGAGGTTTGGCTATCGCATTTTTGATATGGATTACAGTAACGGCAGCGGTACTGAAAAATTCGGCCTCGATACAAGGTTTAAGGGACCAATTTTGGGGTTGGCAGTCAGGTTCTGATGGCTCTGTCCGTGTTTATTTGCAGGTATGGGTAAAAGATGGAAAGACTGGTGCAGAAATAAGATCGCATTAGAAACAGATTTCATCCGTGCAAGTTGGAGAAACCATGGAAAAGGTCAGCTTCCTGGATTATCTGTCATTGCCATGGCTGTTTGCAGCCACATTTATTCTTGTTCTGCTGGCACTGTCAACAGGTGTTTTTTGGGGAAGATTCAAGGCTAAACGGCCAGAACATGAGCCTGACAGTTCGGTAGGTCCAGCTGTCGGCGCCACACTGGCGATGGTAGGTTTCCTGATCGCGTTCGCATTTGCCCTCTCGAACGAACGTCTGGAAACGCGCAAACAGCTTCTTCTGGATGAAGTCAATGCCATAGGGACTGCCTACCTTCGTACTCATTTGCTTGAAGATCCATACGGCCGCGAAATTAAAAAACTCCTCGAAAAATATGTGGATATTCGGACGCTGGTGGCAGATGAGGCAGTCCGAGCAGATCCGGAAAAGATGAAGCAGTTGATTGCAAGATCTGAACAGTTGCAGGATTTGATGTGGCTTCAGACAAAAAAAATGGTGGAGGCAGACAATAAGTCACCTGTTGAAGCGGTGTTTATAAGTTCATTAAACGAATTGTTTGATCTGCATACCAGCAGAGTGGTTGTGACAAGGTACCGTTTCCAGGCAATTGTCTGGTACATAATTTATGTGGCAATGATTCTCTCAATGTTGGCAGTTGGCTACCAGATGGGGCTTTCCGGCAGGGGCAGTACTTTGATAGTAATTGCGGTAGCACTTACTTTTTCCGCTATTCTACTGCTCGTTGTGGACCTCGACCGGACATCGACAGGTACAATGGTTGTAAATCAAGGTCCTATGCTGGAGCTTCAAAAGACAATGCAGTTGAAAGAATAGATGAGCTGGACCTTCAGCCTGTTTTTCGGGCCTTTGGTTCCCGCTGTGCCGTTTCCCCGGCAAGCATCTTTATAGCGGTGTTTGCGGCGGTGAGGCCGAAGATGCCTGTTATGGTGGGCAGTGAGCCGAGGGTGGATCGTTGTCGGCCGCGGAATGAGTGGTCGTGTTCGTCGGCTCGGTCCGAGCCTATTGCGTGGTCGGGGAGGTTGTCGGTGGTTTCGGTGGAGTAGACGCAGGTGAAGTCGAGGGGGATGTTGCGGCGGCGGAGGCGTTTGCGGACGAGGCGGGCGAGGGGGCAGTTGTAGGATTTTTTGAGTTTGGCGACGCGGATCGCGGAAGGATCGGTGCGCAGGGCCGCTCCCATGCTGGTGACGGTGGGGATGGCGAGTTCGTGCAGGGCGGTGAGCAGTTCGACCTTGGGGTTTAGTGAGTCGATGGCGTCGATGACGATGTCCGGACGCGGTTCGAGTACGGAGCGGACGGTATCGTGGTGGATGAAGGTGTGCAGGGCGCGGACATTGCAGTCGGGGTTGATGTCGAGGACGCGGCGGCGGGCGATCTCGGATTTGGGTTGGCCGAGTGTGGATTCGAGGGCGTAGAGCTGGCGGTTCATGTTGCTGTGGGTGATCTGGTCGAAGTCTACGAGGGTGAGATTGCCGACGCCTGCACGGGTGAGGGCCTCGACCGCATAGCTGCCGACGGCTCCGAGGCCTATGACGGCGACATGGGCTGAGGAGAGGCGTTTGACGCCTTCGGGTCCGACGAGGCGTGCGGTTCGTGCGAATCGTTTGTGGAAATTTTGTTGGGTCATACTAATTGGGGGGTTGAGGGTGAAAATTTGTTTATGGTTCAGGGTTTGAGACTTGCAAGGAACTTTTCGGTGTTGCGGGCGATTTGTTCAGTTAATTTTTCGGGGTCGGTATTTCGTATTTCGGCGATGCGGGTGAGGATGTGCGGCAGGTTGGCCGGTTCGTTTCGGTCGGGGTTTGGGATGTCTGCGGATTGATACTTTTTGGGCGGTGTCATATCGGGGGAGTCGGTTTCGATGAGGAGTCGGTCGTCTGGGACGGCGGTTAGGGCGTGGTGCGCGTTTTTGGCGTTCTGACGGATTGCTGCGCCGCCGAAGGAGAAGTATGCGGCGAGGCGGGCGAAGCGGGGGAGCATTTCGGCGGAGGCGGAGTATGCGTGCATAAGGATGGGGCGGGGCTGCTTGGGCTGGTCGGTGAGGATGTCGATCATTGGACCGTCGGCGCGGAGGCAGTGGATCATAGCGGGGCGGTCGAGTTTGCGGGCGAGGTCGAGCTGGGCGATGAAGGCGGTTCGCTGGGCTTGGAACGTTTCTCTGGTGAAGTGGCGGTCGAGGCCTATTTCGCCTACGGCGGCGGAGGGGGTTGCGGTGAGGTACTGTTCGAGGCGGTCGAGCCAGTTTTCGGGCTGGTCGGTGACGAAGTGCGGGTGCAGGCCGAAGGCGGGGATCATGTCTGGATGGGTTGCAGCGAGCTGTTTGACGGCGGGCCAGTCGCTGGGTTGGGTTGCGTTGCAGATGTAACGGCTGACGCCGGCGGCGCGGGCGCGGTCGAGTACCGCGTCCAGGTCGTCGGTGAAGGCCTGGAGGTGGAGGTGGCAGTCGGTCAGATTTTGCTGTCTGGTTTTGGTCATGGGTGTGGATTGTAGTTAGTTCGGCTGGAGATTGCAAGGGGGTGGTTGGGGCGTTAGGGAGTTTCGGCTGGCGTTAGGTAGGGACTCGCGTCTTGGTCGACGCTCGCGTTTCTTTACTGGTGAGTTTGATGGGTCTGGTGCTGTTATTGTTGATGGGTGCGGTTGGCGTTTGGTTTTCGAGGCGACAGTTGGGTGAAAATGGGTGACAGTCACAATCCTGTTCGGCACGTGATTTGTATATAATTTTTGGTTCAAGGGAAGATAACTTGGATTAAATTGGGTTCTTTCTGAGTATTTTTAACAGTAACTTGTACAGGTCATCGTGTCGATGGTTAAATCTAAATTCACATTCTTTCAGGTGCAGAGCAAAGGTACCTTTGCTGATTCCTCGAAACTTGTTGAGCCGACCTTTGGCAATCGCCCAGAAGTTCTCAATTCCGTTAATGTGATTGTGACCTTCAGCAAATTCGTTCTCTCCATGTTTGACGCGATAGTGCTTCTTGTAGCCAAAGTCAACCAGGCCGTCATAGGTTTTGAAACCATCGGTGTACACGATCGAATCCTTATCAACCTTTTGCTTTATAATGGGCATCAGCGTGCTTTTAGAGCAGTTTCTGACCACCTGCGTGTAGACCTTACCGCCGCGTTTTATCAGGCCGAAGACAATGTGCTTGCCCTTAGCACCACGGCCTCGAACGCCACGCACCCTTCGGGCTCCGAAATAGCTTTCGTCGATCTCAATCTCGCCGACGTCAAACGGACTTTGCTGCTGACAGTATTCGGCGATCCGTATTCGAATTTTGTAAAGAATCGTGTTGATGGTCTTTCTCGAAAGACCAGTCAGCTCAGCAATTTTGGTGGCCTCGATATCCAGGGCGAACAGCTTTACGATCTGCCGGAATTTGGCCTCCGAAATTTTTGAACGCTTTTTGTACTTGTTAATCATTGTGGGATAATAACTTAACGCCATCTATAGTCAAGTTATCTTCCCTTGAACCTAATTTTTTACTTTTCTCGTATTTAGGTCTTGCGCCATCGCTTATGCTTTGTTGTAATGGCGTTTATGACGGCCAAGCGTAAAAAAATCAAAGAGCATCAGCTTGCTGGTTTTAAGTATTTCAAGTCCATCTCCGGGATGCTTGAATCGCTGCATGAGGCCGGCTGCGAGAATGACCGGGCGGGCAATCGGCTGCTGCACATGGACCAGTACATGTCCTTAT
Organism: Anaerohalosphaera lusitana; assembly: GCF_002007645.1. GTDB lineage: Bacteria > Planctomycetota > Phycisphaerae > Sedimentisphaerales > Anaerohalosphaeraceae > Anaerohalosphaera > Anaerohalosphaera lusitana. The sequence goes on along the minus strand of NZ_CP019791.1, from coordinate 4,186,463 downwards.
TGCTGCTCTATATGTTCAACCCGATCTGCACCTCACTGCGGGCTGTTCAGCAGGCCAGTGAGCTCAAAAAGGTTCAACGCAAGCTTGGCTGTCCTCGTACTTCGCTGGGCAGTCTTTCAGAAGCAGCCCGGGTTTTCGACAGCCAGCTAATGCAGGAGATTGTTGACGACCTTGCAGCAAAGCTTGGCCCTGTTTCCCTCAACAGCAAACTCAATGACCTATCCGGGATACTGACGGCTGTTGACGGCACGGTAATCCCGGCTCTGTCGAAGATGACATGGGCCTTCTGGAAGACCGACAAGAACGCGGTCAAGGCCCACGCCCAATTCGATTTGGAAAAGCACGTTCCGCTAAAACTGACCATCACCGAAGGTAAAGAAGACGAACGGCGGACGCTTGCCGGCAATCTCGAAAAAGGCCGTATATACGTTCAAGACCGCGGATACGCCAGTTATGCGTTGTTCCAGCAAATCATCGATGCCGGCAGTTCGTTCGTGTGTCGGCTGCATGATGATGCGGCCTACGAAACCCTCGAAGAGCACAGTCTCAGCGAAGATGCCAGAAATGCAAGTGTATTGTTCGACCGCACCGTCCGTCTCGGCTCTAACCTGAGAATGAAGCAAAAACTCTCATCACCGGTTCGACTGGTCGCGATCAAATGTACGCCTCATATCAAGCGTGCCAAGACAGGACGAGGCGGGCCCGAACAGGGCCAGACGTTGCTGGTAGCCACCGACCGACTTGATCTCGATGCCGACGTTATCGCCCTGATCTTCAAGCAACGGTGGACGATTGAAATATTCTTCCGCTTCTTCAAGCATGTTCTTGGCTGCAGGCACCTTCTGAGCTATTGCCACAATGGTATCGAACTGCAAACCTATGCGGCAATCATCGCATGCATGCTGATCTCACTTTGGACCGGCAAAAAACCGACGATCCGAACCTATGAAATGCTCTGCTGGTACTTCACCGGCATGGCCGACGAAGAGGAACTGCTGGCCCATATAGGCCGGCTCAGACCACAGGATTAGCCCCACCAGGCCGGCGTCTGCCCTCAGATACGCCGGCGTAAATGCTGCGCACAAATAACTTGGCCAACATCCCCAGCCGGACTATAATACAGCCTAAATGGTCAAATGCTGCGTTAAATCATAAAAGAGCAATCCCCGTGCCGAACAGGATTGGGACTGTCCCTATTTTGAAATCTTCACGGTTGAGGTCGCCATGTCGCTAGGCTCCTCGCGATGACAGATATTGAGTTGATGCGGGGTGGTGGTTGCGATGGCAGTCATCAGATGTTGATGAACTGGAATTTTTGGTTTTTTGGGTTCACGGTTTTGGGTTGGTTGTTAGGATGGGGGTATGGGTAAATCTAAGTGTGAGATACGAGTTGGGACGAGCGGGTGGCATTATAAGCACTGGCGGGGGGTGTTCTATCCCGAGGAGCTGAAGACGTCGGAGTGGTTCGGTTTTTTTGCGAAGCACTTTGATACGGTGGAGGTGAACAATTCTTTTTACAAGCTGCCGGACGAGAAGACGGTGAAGGACTGGGCGGAGGAGGCGCCGAAGGGATTTTTGTACACGGTGAAGGCGAACCGTTATATTACCCATATCAAGAAGCTGTCCGATCCGGGGGATGCGCTGGACAATTTTTATGAGCGGATGGGGCATTTGGGGAAGACGATGGGACCCGTGCTGTATCAGCTTCCGCCGAATCTGCACAAGAAGATGGAGAAGCTGAGGGCGTTTTGTGAGATGCTGCCGAAGGGGCATAATACGGTGTTCGAGTTTCGGCATGCGAGCTGGTATGACGACGATGTGCTGGATGTGCTGGACGAGTTCGGGTGCGGGTTCTGTGTGCATGATATGGGAGGCGTGGAGTCGCCGAAAGAGCGGACGGGGGATGTGATCTATCTGCGGTTTCACGGGACGCAGGGGGAGTATTCCGGCGGGTATACCGATGGGCAGCTTAGCGAGTGGGCGGACTGGGTGAAGAAGCACAAGAAGGGGATTAAGGCGGTGTACGCCTATTTCAATAATGACGTTGAGGGGAACGCGGTGCGGAACGCTATGACGCTGCGGGATATGCTGATGTGATCATTCAAATGAGTTAGGGGATGGCGGCGGGTTCGAGGGTGAAGTCGCCGAAGATTAGGGCGGCGATGTCGGAGCACGGGGTTGCGGGCGAGAGGATGGTTAACTGGCGGGTGCGTGGGTCGTATTCTTTTGCTATGGCGAGGGCGGTGTCGTGGGAGTTGTAGTTTCGCAGGGCGAGGACGCGGTTCGCGATGTTTTGTGGGGTGAGGTTTGAGCGGGACTGGTATGGGGTAGTTTTGAGGTCGACGGTCCAGGTGCGGGCGTTATTGAAGTAGCGTCGGAAGAGGTTGCTGCGGTATGCCCGGCGGGCAGCGGGTGTTTTGGCGGGGATGTGCGAGGGGGCGATTATGCGGGTGATGCGGGCGTTTTTGGGCAGGGAGGCGAGGATGTGTTCGAGTTCGTTCTCTTTCTGCAGGGCGATGATGAGGTCGGGGGCGATCAGGCGGTATGTTTCGTGCCAAAGTGCGCGGGCGGTTGAGTCTGAGATGTAGCCGGGAGTGTCGATGAGGACGGTGTGAGCGTGCTCGCGGGCGGATCGGAGGCAGTTGTGCAGGGCGGCGCAGAACTGGAGGAGGTGGCCGGTTGGGGTGACGTCGCCGATGAACGCGGGGGCGTTGGCGGTGAGGCTTTGGTAGTCTGTGGTGCCGGGGGTTAGGTTGGCGTATGCGATGGTGGAGGGCAGGCCTATGTGGGACTGGCCTGTGTCGGAGTCGAGGATGGCCGTGGGGGAGTGCTGGACGAGTCTTTTGGCGAGGTCGAGGGTGAAGGTGGTTTTGCCGGTGTCGCAGGCGCCGAGGACGAGGATGGTACGCGGTTTTTCGGCGATGATCTTTTGTGTGAGTTCGTTAATCTGCATTCGCATGGCTGGTTTTCTATAACGATGGAAGTTATTTACATATGTTGTGGGGGCGAGGCGGTTTTGTCAACGTTAGAAGTGGTGATCAGTCTGCGGGGTCAGTATGCGACCTGGAGGGTTTTGAGGATTTGGTAGATGGTCTCGTTGAAGTTAGACTTGCTGAGGCGGGTGATCTTTACGCTGGGGTGTTTTTTGATCTGCTGTATGAGGCCCGTGCCTTTGTTGGGGACGGTGGCGATGATGTCCCGCTGGGAGTCGAAGGCCTTGAGGATGAGCTGCTGGAAGGGTTCGGAGAGGCATTCCATTTTGCCTATTTCGTCGATGATGAGCAGGGGGGCAGTGGTGTGGTCGATGTCGATGGCGGGCAGTGCGATCTTTTCGAAGGTTTGCACGTCGACGCTGTATCTGCCGACTTTTGTGGGGGTGTCGAAATCCTGGTGTGCGAAGACTTCGGAGTGGTCGGCGAAATTGGTGATGGTGAAGCCTACGCGGCGGCCTTCTTCTCGCATTTCGTTGGTGTAGAAGCCTGAGAAGGCGCAGCCGGGCAGTTCGGAGGTGATCTCTTTGATGGCGGTGGTCTTGCCGCAGCCGGGCGGTCCTTCGATCAAGATTTTGAACGGCTTATCATTCATACATATAATTTTAGAACCGGTCTCATTTGCGGCAATGTTCAAAATTGCGAAAAAATAAAAAAACATGACGGCTGACAGAGGACGTTTTCGTATTTTATTTGAATACAAGGTTGTCCTGTTGGCGGGGGCGGTTATAGAATGGAGAGTTGAAATCGGGAGTCAATCAATTCGGGGGTTTTGACATGCAGATATATTCCTACAGTTTTGGTCGTATGGTCGTTGACGGCAAGGAGTATCATGACGACCTGGTGATACTGCCTGGCAAGATCGTGAGCGGGTGGTGGCGTATCGAGGGGCATGTGCTCAATTGTGAAGATCTGGAGGAAATTCTGGAAGGAGATATCGATGAGCTGGTAGTTGGGCAGGGTGAGTCGTGCAGTATGAAGATAAACGGGGGTTGTCGGAGGATGATCGAGGGTAGGGGAATAAAGCTGATTACCGCGAACACGAAGAGGGCGGCTGAGATGTTCAACGACAAGGTACGGCATCATGTGAAGGTGGCGGGGGCGTTTCATCTGACCTGCTGAGGGTGATATTTGGGCGTAATAATAAGGCAATTCCCAATAGCAAATAGGCATGGTCCCTATTTCGGGATTTGCGTTGGGGAACTAAAATTGCCATCTGAGTCGTTTGACGAATCCGTGCCTTATGTTTTTCCGGTGCGGGGTTGCAAATCATCAATGAAAATCACAGGAGGCTTGAAATGCCAGAATTTCCAAATCCATTTTCGGGTAAAGTTCCGGACAGGAAGCTGACGGATTCAGAGCTTGCGCGGGCGATAAGACTCAACATTGCTGCTGAGCTCGAAGCGATACATCTTTACGAGGCGCATGCTGATGCGACGGACAATGCGCTGGCGGCAGCGGTACTGAGGGACGTGGCTGATGAAGAGCGTGTGCATGTGGGTGAGTTCCAGAAGCTGCTGAAAATACTGCTTCCCGATGAGCAGGCCAAGCTGGATGAGGGTGAGGAAGAAGTTGAGGAGCTGGCGGCCGGCGAGCACGAGGAAGAAGAGGGGCCAGCAGAGGAAGAAGAGACGAAAGAAGTACCTACTATAGGCGATATCAGAGAAGATTAACTCCAACTTGTTATAGACGGGAGAGATAAAATGAGCGAAAAATTTCTGCACCGAGACGAAGCGCCGTTCAGCCCGGCAGTATGGCAGATGATAGATGAGACAGTTGTTGGTGCCGCGAAGGCTCAGATGTGCGGACGGAAGTTGCTGCATACGGAGGGTCCATTCGGACTGGGACTCAAGTCGATAAGCACGGGCGACAACGAAGTTACTTCTCAGGAGGGTATCAGCGCATATGCTGGTTGTTGTACGCCGTTGGTAATGATATCGAGCTCGTTCAAGGTGCCCGCTCGGGATATTGCGGCTTTTGAGAGCAACGGTGCTCCGCTTAGCATGGCGCAGGCTGCCCAGGCTGCGATCAAGTGTGCGAGGATGGAAGATACTGTCGTGTTCAACGGCAGTAAGGAGCTCGGCACGCAGGGGCTGTTGACTGCTAAGGGGGGTGGATCGCACAAGATCGGCAATTGGCAAGAAGTCGGCAAGGCTGCGGATGATGTTATTTCGGGTGCGACTCTGCTGGATAAGCAGGGGTTTGTCGGGCCATATGTGCTGGCGCTTTCGCCGACACTGTTCGAGAATCTTTACAGGCGTTATCCTGACGGGGATATGACCGAGCTGGAGCATATAAAGCAGATAGCGACGGGGGGAATCATCAAGGCTAATTCGCTTGAAAAAGGCGGTGTTATGATGCAGACGGGTAAGCAGTTTGCGTCTATCGTGCTTGGTCAGGATCTGATGACCGGATTCATTGGGCCGGAGGGGACGTCGTATGAGTTTTCGATCTCTGAGACGGCAGCGCTGAAGCTGAACAGGCCCGAGGCGGTGTGCGTTTTGAAATAGAATGCAAAGGTGAAGTATATAGTAGTGAAACGGTCGAAAGCTGTCCCCCTTCATGCAGCTTTCGACCATTCTTTTGCGCGGGTGGAAGGGGGTGATATGTTGTTGCGGCTGGCGATGCATTCTCTGGATTTCAAATTGAATTTTTGATAAAAGGCGTTGCGTTGATACAGTTTGGGAGATGAGTCAGCTTTATTGTGCGGTTGAGACTGCCACGTCGCTTTGCTCCTAGCAGTGACAGAATATGGAGTTGCTGCGCGAGGGCTGATTTATGCTGGGGCCGTTTGCGGCGGCTGACAGATACCGGGTTGGTGGGTTATTCGGGTAGTTTGATGTGGAAGTTTACGGGGAAGGTTTCTGGGTTGCGGATCTTTTTGTATGCGGGGGCGAGATGGTAGAGCATGGTGTTGAGGCGTTCGGCTATTTTGTGCAGCGGTTCGGGTTCGCTGAAGGGACGGAGCAGGTCATCGGATGATGGCTGGTATTTTATGACGTCGTCGTGTTCGTAGCGGTTGTCTCGGAACGTTCGGTGGAGGGTTTTTCGGCCGGGGTGGGTGGCCTTGTTTTCGGATTTTTTATAGACGTCGCGGTCGCCGTAGCGGACGAGTTTGTATGCGATGTCGACAGAGGGAGCGTATCTGGAGACTGCGAGAGAGGTGCCGACGCCGAAGCCGTCGACCTGACCTCGCTGCTGAACGATGTCGTCAATCTTATATTCGTCGAGGTTGCCGCTGACGAAGATCTTGATCCATTCGACGTTATTTTCGTCGAAGTGACGGCGGGCGAAGTTGGACATTTTAACGAGGTCGCCGGAGTCGATCCTAATGCCGCGGATTTGGATGTTGTCTTCGGTGTCGAGTTTGCGGGCGACTTTTGCGGCGAGCTTGATGCCGTTGACGGTGTCGTAGGTGTCGACGAGCAGGACGGCTTTCGACTTGTAGGTGCGGGCGAAGCTTTCGAAGGCGTCTTCTTCTTTTGTGTAGGCCTGGATGAAGGAGTGTGCCATTGTGCCGGAAGGTTTTGCGTTGAGCAGTTTTGCGGCGAGGACGTTGCTGGTGGCGGGCATGCCGGCGGTGACGGCTCCACGGGCTGCACGTATGCTGGAGACGGGGCCCTGGGCTCGGCGCATGCCGAAGTCTACGACGGCACGGCCCTGTGCTGCGATCTGCAGGCGGGATGCGGCGGTTGCCTGGATGATCGAGAAGCCGAGGATGTTGAGTATATAGGTTTCCAGGAGCTGTGCGGTCAGGATGGGGCCCTTGACTTCGAGGATGGGCTCGTTGGGGAAGAAGGGCGTGCCTTCGGGCAGGGCGCGGATCTCGACGGATTCGAAGTCTATGTTCTGCAGGTAGTCGAGGAACGCGGGATCGAACATGTCAAGCGTGCGGAGGTAGTGGATGTCGTCTTCGGTGAAGCGAACATTCTGGAGATAGCTTTTGAGTTCGGCCAGGCCGCTCATTACGAAGAAACCCCAGTCGTCGGGGAGCTTGCGGATGAAGACCTCGAAGCAGGCGTGGTCGTTGAAATCTTTCTGCCAGTAAACCTGCGCCATGGTGAGTTCGTAGAGGTCGGTGAGTAGTGCGGGGCTTTGGTTCAGCAGGTACATATGAGCTCCTGTTCAATTTCGTTGAGAGTTGCGAGTCTTACGTTTCGCTGTTGAAAGCTTTGGAGGTATTTTTCGCCGGCCTCGTCATCGATGGCTTTGGTGACGTCTGTTAACAGTATGATGCGGCCGAAGCCGGCTTTGAGCAGCTCTTCGACGGCGTGATTTACGCATATGTCGAGGGCGACGCCGAAGACGATGTTGAGCCGGGGCTGTACGGTCTTGAGGATGAGCTGGGTGTTCGGGTTGTCGAACATGTTTACGGTGTCGGTGCGGACGACGATGTGGAACTGATCGCGTGTGCATACGTCTTCGACGAGGGGCTGGTTGAGGACGCCGCTTTCAATGTAGTTGACGGGCAGGTCGCCGAGGTCGCCTACGCGGGCGGCTCCGGGTTCGCCTTTCATGCAGTGCGGCGGGAAAGTTTTTTGCATGTCCGGTTCGAGGGATATCTCTTCGTTGTCAATGCTGTGGTAGTCGGTGGAGGCGACGATGGAATAGCCGTTGTCGAGGGCGAGTCTGCGGGTGCGGCTTATGCGGTCTATGATCGGCTGGCTGTCGGGGACATAGAGTTTGCCATCGGGTTTGAGAAAATCGTACTGGGTGTCGATGTCCCAGAAGAGGACCTTGCGTTTGTCTAGTTTCGTGATATCCATAGCATTCCTTTCAATTGGCGTTCGTCGAGAAAGTTGTCACTATAGTTCCTACCTATAATATAAGGGCAAGTGCGGTATGTTTCGAGGGTGGAAAGAGGAAGAACTTGCAATAATGTTGCCGATACGGTAATTTTTGGACGTGCAAATGAGTTTACCGTGAGTATAGAGGGCGGGAATCATATAGAGATTACTGAGCGAAAGGTTCAATATGCAGAGTGAAGGCAATGGTAAGAATGGTCAGGCGGCAACTCGCGTGCGTAAAGAGCATTTCTGGCTGATGACGATATGTCTGCTGATCCTGGCAATGGTTGCGATCGCGATGGTTCTGCACTATACGCAGACGATAATGATACCTTTCGTGCTTTCGATATTCATCGTGTCGCTTGTGTCGCCGCTGCTGGACTACCAGGTGATAAAGCTGAAGTTCAACCGGACGATGGCGGTTTGCATTACTTTGCTTGTGGTGCTGACGGTGATCGTTGCGACGTGTCTGGCTGTGTCGGAGGCGGTGCAGACGGTGGTTTCTACGGTCAAGCCTTATATGGACAGCGTGGAGACGTTTACGGACAAGGTGTTCGTGCAGTTCGAGGAGTGGGGGCTGGATCTGAGCCAGGACAGCGTAATGGAGGAGCTGCGGAAGAAAATACCGAACCTGGTGACGGATACCTTCGATACGGTGATGGGGTTTGTGTCGAGTTTTGTGCTGGTCTCGATCTTTGTGATCTTCCTGCTTTCGGGACGAAATCCGCATGTGATACGCAAGGGGGTTTATGCGGATATCGACAACGGGATACGGCGGTATATCGGGACGAAGGTGATCATTTCGTCGATCACGGGCGTGCTGGTGTATATCATTTTGCGGGTTCTGGGGCTGGAGCTGGCGGCGGTGTTCGGGATGCTGGCGTTTTTGCTGAATTTCATTCCGTCGGTTGGATCGATAATCGCGACTTTTCTACCGTTGCCTGTGGCGGTCGCGCAGTTTCAGAATTTCTGGATGATCAGCCTGGCTATCGTGCTGCCAGGTGCGGTCCAGATGACGGTGGGGAACGTGATCGAGCCGAAGCTGCTGGGTCGTGGGCTGGACCTGCACCCGGTGACGGTTTTGATGGCGCTGGCGTTCTGGGGACTTTTGTGGGGGGTTGCGGGTATGTTCCTTGCGGTGCCGATCACGGCTGTGATACGGATCGTGCTGATGCAGTTCGATACGCTGCAACCTGTGGGGAGGCTGTTGAGCGGTGAGCTGCCCGGATCATCTGATACTGGGGAAAAGTCTGCCAAAGGGGAGGCTGAAAGGCGTGCGGGCTAGCGGTATCTCTCAGATTGATTTTACAAATTATGTCAGTCAAAAACCAAAATGCTGAATTTGTAATAGCAATTTTTGTAAAAATTGTTATAATGGCAATATATGGCATTGTAATGGTTCGCCTGGGTTGCCGGGATAAATGCGCCTGTATAATCGGGACATTTCTTTTTGCCGCACTGATGCTTCATCGAATGTTCGGGCCGGGCCGGTGTCGAACTGTCACCGCGTTTTGAGAAGCGGGTATCTTTAAAAAAGGTCTTAACAGGCAAAGAGGTGATAAGATGAAGTGTGGAGATCGTATCTTGAGGCGTAAATCAGCAGGCGGTTTTACATTGATCGAGCTGCTTGTGGTGATCGCGATTATTGCATTGCTGCTTTCGATACTGCTGCCTTCGTTGAGGAAGGTCAAGGAGGTTGCCCGGACGGTGGTATGCGGATCTAACATAAGACAGTGGGGTCTTATTGTGGACTTCTATTTAAATGACAATGAGGGTGTTTTTCCGGATAAGGACTGGGATGGAGACACGCTTGGAGATATTCACGGCCAGTGGTGGATACAGCCGTTTAAGCAGTATATGAAAGGGAACTCAGAAATCCTCCTTTGTGCTCAGGCCCGGAAACATCCAGAAGATGTGCCTGACAGCAATGTGTTTCAACCCAGTAAAGAGACGGAATGCTGGGGCAGCAGAGACCAGGAACCTGCTCCGACTGCCGGTGAGTGGACGTGGGCGAGCTATGCGCCGAATGCCTGGATAATGAGTGGTGCGCCCTCGTGGGCCGGAAGAGATTTTGCGGAGAATTACTGGGGTAGGCGCAGTAATATTAAGAGAGCTTCCAATGTGCCATTGTTTTTGGATTCCCGTTGGGTGGATGTATGGCCGCGGGAGACAGACAGACCTGAAGATGAATTATTCGATAATAGCGGAAATGGTTCCATGACACAGCTTTGTCATCTGCGTCATGGCGGATATACCAATGTCGTTTATTGTGACGGGTCGGTGGGGAAGATCAAGCTCACCGAGCTTTGGGGGTTGAAATGGCACAGGAATTATGACACGAGCAATGAGATGACCCGCGACGATGCCGAATTTCCAGTCTGGATGAGATGACGGCAGTTCGAGTCAGTTGTTGTCTGGGGCTGTTAAGTTTTTAGTCAGTGGTGGCAATGACTCCCTGCCAGAGTTCGCTTGCGGGGTCCAGCTTTTTGCGTCTGCCGACCGCGGCTGCGAGGGGAACGTGGGTGAAGTGGTTGTTCCAGTATGCGACGAACATGTCGGTTTTGCCTGCCATGCCCGCGTGGACGGCGTTCTGGCCCAGTTGAATGCAGAACTGTGAGTCGGCGGCGTTGGCGGGGACAGATCGGATCATATAGCTGGGGTCGATGTATTTGACTGTGACGGGTATGTTCTGTTCACTGAAGTGTCGGCGGATGCGTTCCTTGAGGAAAAAGCCTATGTCGGGGTAGATCTCGTTGCCTGATGCATCTTTTCTGCCTGTTTTTTCGAGGTATCTTCCTGCGCCTTCGGCTGCGACGACTACTGCGTGGCGTTTGCGGTTTATTCTGTCCACAAGACGGGCGAGGAAGCCGTCGCGTCCGTCGAGTTCGAAGGGGACCTCGGGTACGAGGCAGAAGTTTACGTCGCTGTTGGCGAGGGTTGCGGAGGCTGCGATAAAGCCCGAGTCACGGCCCATGAGTTTTACCAGTCCTACGCCGTTCCATGCGCCGCGTGCTTCGGTGTGGGCGGAGTGGATGGCGCTGCGGGCGTGCTCGACGGCGGTGCCGAAGCCGAAGGTCTTTTCGGAGCAGTAGATATCATTGTCGATGGTTTTGGGGATGCCGATGACGGAGATGGGGAGCTGGCGTTTAGTGATCTCGTTTGCGATGTCGTGGCCTCCGGCGAATGTGCCGTCGCCGCCTATTATGTAGAGGATCCTTACGTTGTTTGCTATGAGCTGATCGACCATGTCGGCGGGGGACTGGGGGCCGCGCGAAGAGCCGAGGATGGTTCCGCCGATGTGCTGTATGGCGCTGACGGTATCGGGGGTCAGTTCTATCGGGTCTTCGTACGCATTGGAGGAGATACCGTTGTAGCCGTAGCGGAAGCCGATGACGCGTTTTACCTTGTACTGCCAGAGCAGGGACAGGGTTACGGACCTGATGACGTCGTTGAGGCCCGGGCACAGGCCGCCGCAGGTGACGATGCCGCAGGTGAGGTCTTTTGGGTCGAAGAATATCTTGCGGCGGGGGCCCGCGATCTCGAACGAGGGGGCGGAGCTGTTTTTGATCAGGGGTTCTATGTCACTAAGGCGTGAATGGACGAGTACGCGTTCTTCGTCGTTGACGAATCGGGCCTCAGTCAGCGGGGAGTCGGCGGATGGGGCGCCCAGTGAGGTTATCGCCAGGTCGGGCAAGTGGTTTTCGTGTTTCGAAGCAGCGTCCATTTTTAATCTCCGGATAAAGATAATCGTCGGTTTGCATTTTAGGGTTTTTGCGGTGAGGTTCAAGAGCAATCCGGGGTGGTATTGAATAGCGAAGAGGAATAGTGGGATCAGGTCCTTTTGTGAGTGATTGGAACGCTGAGAAAGGCTTTTCCCAATGGGATGTCGTGTATTGGCATGAGTGTGAGGGTGTTTTGAGGTGCCATTTGTCACGGTAAACCAGTCCTAGGTGCGTGCATTGGACTTTCAAAGGGTGCCAATTGCGGGCTTGTGGAACGGTTTGCAAGGTGGTCAAACAGGGAAGTGAACTGGTTTTGGTCAGGTGTTTTTTGCGACGGCTTTCTGTTTTGGCTTTAAGATGTAAGTTGTTTATATGTAGGTGTTTATGACATATGGCTTGTTGGGTTGCCGGGGTTGTGCTCAGAGGGTTGAAGATATTTTTCGGTTTTTTCAAAAAGATGGCTGAAAGGGGTTGACCCGGAAATCCGATGATTGTTAATATTGGCCTGAAATATCAGGCCAAAGTTTTTGGAGACATCAGAATGGCTGCAGAAGAAATTCAGATATCGATCGAACGTAAGCGGGGTGTAGCACTTTATACGCAGATCAAGGATGCGATATGTGAGGCTATTTCGCGATCGCCGGACACTAAACGGCTGGTTCTGCCTCCGCAACGTGATCTTGCGAGCAGGCTGGGGGTAAGCAGGAACACCGTGAGCATGGCTTATGCGGAGCTGGAGCGTGAGGGTATCGTTGCCAGTTACGTCGGCAAGGGCACAGTAGTATTACGGGGCGTTACAGAGGTTGAGGATCACAGCAGGCGTGAACTACTTGAGCGGACGATCCGGCATTCGGTGGAGGAATCGCTGGCGATGGGGTTTACGCTTCAGGATTATCGTGAATGCGTTGAGCATTTCCTCAAGGACAAGGAGGAGAAATTCGGCCATCTAAAGCTGATCTTCGTGGAGTGCAACCGCGAGCAGCTTCTTTATTTTTCCGAGCATCTGCTGAGCGATCCGGGGGTTTCGGTTGTGCCGTTGCTGCTTCGGGATATTCGCAGCAAGAACAAGGATGTGATGGCGGAGCTGAAAGATGCGGAATGCGTGGTGACGTCGTTCTATCACAAGGAAGAGCTGGAGAATCTTCTACCGGACAAGGGTCCGCCTATCGTGGGGATCCATCTTCAGCCGGAAATGTCGACGATCGTTCAGATCGCGAGGATACCGCGCAGTCATACGCTTGGTGTGGTCGCGGGCTCGAAGCAGTTTCTGGATGAGATGTTCCGGACGCTGGAAGATATGGAGCTGAAGGAAGACATGATGGAGGTGTATCACAGGCCCGAGGGTGGTGAGCCGTTGCGGAATTTTGTGGATCGCATGGATTCTCTGCTTGTGTCGCCATCGCGGAAGGACGAGGTCAAAAAGTTTTCAAAGGACAAGCCGGTGGTGGAGTTTCTTTTCGCACCGGACAAGACATCAATAAACAGTATACGTGTTGCGCTTCTCGAATTGCGGCAGCATGGCGACAATGGTGAAGACTTAAAGGGAGATTAGTATGGCGGCGCAGATCACTGAGTTGACTTTTCTGGAGCATCTGGCTGGGCGGTTCAAGCTGCCGGTGCCGGAGTATGTGACGGCGGAGTCCGGACAGACGAAAGTACGCGAGCTCTTGAAGAAGTGGGGCGGCAAGGCGATAGTCAAGCCCGATGTCCTGGCGGGTAAGCGGGGCAAGGCGGGCGTTTTGAGACAGGTCAATGACTATGTCGATGCGCAGCGCGAGCTGAAGATCATTCAGGGTACAGAGGTGCAGGGCCAGTTGCCAAGGACGTCGTATATGGTCGAGTTCATTCCGAGCGAGATGGAAGTTTATTCGGCGATCACTTACGACTCGCGGTACCTGGGGCCCTCGATAACTATCTCGCTTGACGGCGGGATGGATGTCGAGGAGATCGGCGAGGAGAAGAAGGTTACGCTGCCGCTGGATATTTACAAGGGGCTGGGTGCTTACCAGGCGAGTGAGGTGCTGGAGCAGCTTGGCTGTCCGCGGAAGGTTATCAGCCCGCTGTCGCGGAGCCTTGTGGATCTGTGGGATATGTTCATTTCCACGGGCATGCGGATGTGCGAGGTGAATCCGTGGCGTATCACGCCGGCGGGAAAACCCTATGCGTGCGATTTCAAGGCGATATTTGACGAGTCTAACTTTAAGTTCAAGAACATCGGGTTCGATCTGCCCGAGTATCCGGCGAACGCGACGCTGTTCGAGGAAGAGATGGCTGCGTGGAACGCATCGAGCCATCGCGGGCAGGCTCATGTTTCGGAGCTTGGGGGAAAGACGATACTGCCTTTGCTGTTTGGCGGCGGGGCGTCTACGATCATTACCGAGACGCTGATGCAGAACGGCGGGGACCCGATATTCCTTTCGGACTTCGGGGGCAATCCTCCTTACGAGCGGATGTACGGAACGGCGAAGCTTTGTTTCGAGCATAATCTTGGCAAGGCGGGAATGCTTTTGATACTGGGGGGCAAGGCGAACAATACGCTGATCGATGTGACGTTCAAGGCGATCGCGGATGCATTGCAGAATTATGTTGATGAGCATGGTCCGATCAATATTCCGGTCGTCGTTGGGCGTGGTGGTCCGAGGCTGCTGCAGGGCTTGCTGACATTGAAGGATACGCTGGATACTCTGGGCATGCCTTACGTGATGTTCGGTCCGGACACGCCGGTGACACAGGTGGCTGAGTATGCTGCGAAGCTTGCGAACAACTGGGGTGAAGTAATGGTGGGAGGTTCGAAATGAGAGCTGCAAAACTGAACGAACTGCTTAAAGCAGGTGACCGCGTTGCGGTTTCGAATATAACGGGCCGAGAGGCTATGTCGGTGAGCATTAATTCGCATAAGCTTTGCGGCAATATCGTGGGCGGCTGGGCGCTTGGTAAGGAGGCCCAGAAGATCGAAGTACCTGGCAGGGATCCGATCGAAGTTTATCCGACGATACAGGAACTGTTGAAGACGCTGCCCGATGATAAGCAGCCGAACAAGGTGGTTGTATATTCGCCGCCTGTGGCTGTGTACGGGGAGGTCAAGGAGATCGTGGAGCACGGGGCGGGTAGTGTCGAGACGATCTTTATCATTACCGAGCATGTTTCGATCGAGGTGACGGCGAAGATAGCGAAGATGTGCAGCCAGGCGGATATCGATGTGGTCGGCTGTAATTCACTTGGGATGATCAATGTGCATGACAAGGTCCGCGTGGGTGCGGTCGGTGCGGATAATCCGTTCGAGAGTTTCGTCAAGGGCAGCGCGACGGTGATCTCGAACAGCGGTAATATGGTGAACACGATGGCGTCCTATCTGCAGAGTGCGGGTGTTGGGACCTCATATGGTGTGAGCACGGGTAAGGATGCTTTGATACTGACGTCGCTGAAGGATCTGCTGGAGCTGGCGAAGGATGATGAGCGGACGAAGGTGATCGTGCTGTATATCGAGCCGGGCGGACTGTACGAGCAGGAAGCGATCGAGATGCTGCTCAGCCAGGATTACGGCAAGCCGATCATACCGTATATCACGGGCGATATTCTCCAGGGGAGCAATCTGGCGCTGGGCCATGCTGGTGCGGTGGTCGAGGGTAAGGGGACGAGTGCGACGGCGAAACAGCAGATGTTCGATGACTATTTCGGCGTGGAGGCATTCGATCCTGAGAAGCGGTACAAGAAGGATGAAAAGCTGATCGGTTGTTTGAAGAAGGGCATCCGTGTCAGGACGCTGCATCATCTGCCTGCTGCTGCGGGACTGGTTTGCGATGCTTTGGGGATCGACCGGGATTTCAGGCCTTCCAAGCCGTTGGCGCTGAATCCGTGGTTCCTGGATTACAAGGGTGCGGGCAAGAAGCTCAAAAGCAAGCTGGTGCTGCACAAGGGCACGATACCCGCGCCGTACAAATCGCAGGCGAAACTGTTGATGAAGGAGACTCTGGGGGCGAATCCGTCGAGGAGAGATATGAGAAACGCCAGCCATGCTTCGAGCAATGATGGTAAGGTGACGAGGATATACGGCCATTCTGTGGAGAAGGAAATGCGTGCGGGTTCGTTCGTTTCTTCTTTGATGCTCGGCTGGACTGGTATCAAGCCGAGTGAGTTCGAGGCGGAGCTGCTGGAGAAGTGTTTTGTGGCGTCGCTGACGAATGGGCCGGGTACGATCTCGGCGCAGGGTGCGAAGCTGTCGACTTCGGCGGGGAACGCTCCGAATACCGCGATGATCGCGTCGCTGGCTTGCATCGGTGATGTGCACGGCGGTAACGGCCGAAAGGCGGTCGAGTATCTGCTGGGTATATTCCGGGACAGTGATGTTGATGATCCGTTTGCAAAGGATGACAAGATCGATCTGGATGCTTTGGTGAAGACAGAGGCAGACAGGTTCGCGGCTGAGCGGTCCGCTGCGAAGGAAGCTGGGATCGATTACAAGCGTATCCCTTGTCTGGGGCATCCGGTGTTCAGGAACGATGCTGTGAACTACGATCCGCGCGAGCGGATTGTCAGCGAGTGCCTCGATGAGAACGGCAAGTACAACGTTTTCCTGGATTTCTATCACCGGCTTGCGCATCGTCTAAAGGAAATTGGCATATCGCGAAACGTGTGGGCGGTGAATCTGGACGGTGCTATTGCATCGGTTGTGCTGGGAGTTTTGTGGCCGGCACTGAAGGAGAAAAGGCTCACGGTTCGAAGAGTTTGTGATGTGGCGTTCATGGTTTTTGCAATGGGTCGGGTCGGCGGTGCCGGTGCTGAGTATTTGGATCATCAGGATTTCGGTTCGCCGATGGATATGCGGATACCGGTTTCGGAGTGCGTGACGCTGACGCGCAGTGCCGATTAAAACCAAAGCCTGCTCAGAAACAGATGTTAGTTTTTTGCAATTTAACGACATGCCCGGGCGTGGGAGAAATCTCTTGCTCGGGCTTTTTTTGTAATTTTTATGTTTTTTGCGCTAAACCTGTAAGTGTGAACATATTGCAGTGTAGAGTATTTGAGTGTGTGCACAAAAGCGGTTTTTTATTCGCTTTTGTCCCGGCTGAGTGAAGAAGAGGGGGGGAGTTGAATTTTGCTGGTGAAAATCATAAAATGAGAAGTGCGGGGTGCGAAGAGCAGCAAGATCGTGAGAGTGCAAAGGGAAAGTGTGAATTTTTTGTGGAGAGCAGTGAGCATGGAAAAACGTAAAGCGTTTACGCTTATCGAGTTGCTGGTGGTCATTTCGATCATCGCATTGCTATTGGCGATCATGATGCCGGCACTGGGGATGGTTAAGGAGAAGGCGAAAAATCTTGTTTGCAAAAGTAATTTAAGGAGCATTTCCCTTGCCTGCAGTATATATGGAGAAGAGCACAACGGTAAGTTGATGGAATATCGAGCGTACCAGCTTTTTCTCAGACAGTTGGAGCCCTATGTGGGGAATATGGATGAAATTCGATATTGCCCATCCACCAAAATTAATGAAAGTAATACCGAGGCAGGTAAAAATGGATGGGGTTCTTCTACAGAGGCATGGTGGTGGTGGCTGGATGATACCTGGGAAGAACCTGAATTCGGCAGCTACGGCATGAATGGTTGGATGTATACCTATACTGATAGTATGGGGTATATAGTAGGTGGCGAACGTGGAAGAATGTGGGGTAACTTGAGTGCCGTAAAGCAGGCATCAAAAACTCCGTTTTTTGTAGATGCTATCTGGGTTGATTTGTGGCCCATGGATACGGATACAATTCCCGGGACGTATAAATTGGATACTGGAGGTGGTGGTTACGATGCAGGTGGTGGCTCAACAGGTTCTCCAGGGAATCATATTCAACGTTGTGTTACAGACCGGCACAATGGAAGTGTTGATATGGCATTTGTCGACGGCCATACGGAAAACATAAAATTGGCTGAGTTATGGTCCGTAACGTGGAATAAGGGCTGGAATGTCCAGCATGATGTGACGCGAACTGACGATACGCCTATAGATCGCAAAAGATAGGCAGCTTAAAGAAGCTAAGATGGCCGTCGCTTTTTTGGTGGCGGCTTTTTTTGTGCGCGGGTATTTGGAAGTCATCAGCAGTATTGAAATCGGTTTTGGTCCGGTCGGGTTGTTGTTATTTTGTGATTGCGGGGGCGGGGCTGGAAGTAGTATATTTAAATGCCTGTTTTGGGATAGTAGGCAGGTTGTGTCTGTGGTTTTGTGAGGTTTGTTGGTGGGAGTGGTATTTGACATAAAGAAGTATGCGATCCATGACGGGCCGGGGATACGGACGACGGTTTTTTTGAAGGGCTGTCCGCTGCGGTGCGTGTGGTGTCATAATCCCGAGAGCTGGCGGTTGCGGCCGGAGGTCGGTGTTCGCTCGGGCAGGTGCGTGCGGTGCGGTGCGTGTGTGCAGGCATGTGAGAAAGGTGCGGCTGAACCGGGCAGGGGTGTTGACGGTGAAGTTTGCTCGGTCTGCGGGGGTTGTGTGACGGCGTGTGCGAGCGGGGCCCGGGAGGTGATCGGCGAGGAGAAGACGGTCGAGCAGGTGGTGCGGGAGGTTGAGAAGGATATTATTTTTTATGATGAGAGCGGGGGCGGGGCCACGTTTTCCGGCGGTGAGCCGTTGATGCAGGCGGAGTTTCTTGCGGAATGCCTGGAGCAGTTGCGGCGGCAGGATATTCATACGGCTGTGGATACTACTTGTTATGCTGATGCGGAAGTGCTGCGGGCGATCAGTGGAGATGTGGACCTGTTTTTGTGCGATATAAAACATATGGACAGCGGAAAGCACCGTAGTTCTACGGGGGTGGGCAACGAGCTGATACTGGCGAATATCGAGATGCTGGCGGGGATAGGCAAGCAGATGTATGTGCGCGTGCCGGTCGTGCCGGGCTTTAATGCGGATGAGGAGAATGTAGCGAGGACGGCGGAGTTCGTCAGCGGGCTCAAGACGGTCAGACGCGTAGATGTGCTGCCTTACAATCTGGGCGGTGTCGAAAAGGCCGGTCGGTTGGGGCATAGCGGCGGGATCGAGCGGTTTGAGATGCCGCAGGATGAGGATATGTCAAAGATTTTAGATGTTTTTGCCGCCTTTGGGCTTGATGCGAGAGTCGGAGGCTAGATATAATAGCGATAGTAGCTACTACTATTTAATAGTTGCCCTATATTTATGAGGAAGCCGGGATGAACGACAGAGTCAGGAAGCTGCGTGAGCAGAGTGTAAATACCAAGCCCTTTATAACGGCAGAGCGGGCCGAGCTGGTCACGGATTTTTACAAGCAGGGCAAGGCGATGGAGGTGTCTGCGCCGATGTGCAGGGCGCTTGCGTTCAAGCATCTTATGGAGAACAAGGCGGTATGCATCAATCCCGGTGAGCTGATAGTCGGCGAGCGCGGGCCGGCTCCGAAGGCGACGCCGACGTATCCTGAGCTTTGCTGTCATTCGCTGGATGATTTCGCGGTGCTGGAGTCGCGGGATCGGACGCCTTTTGCAGTGAGCGCGGAGGTTAAGAAGGTATACGCGGAGAAGGTGATCCCGTTCTGGCGGGGTAAGACGATGCGCGAGAAGGTCTTCGGTGCAATGACGGAGGAATGGAACAAGGCGTTTGAGGCGGGGGTGTTTACGGAATTTATGGAACAGCGTGCGCCGGGACATGCGATACTGGACGATAAGATTTACAAGCGGGGGCTGGCTGAGTTCAAGGCGGATATTCGTGAGAGCCTGGGACGGCTGGATTTTTTGAATGATCCGGATGCGTATGACAAGTCTGAAGAGCTCAAGGCGATGGCGGTCTGTATCGATGCGGTGATCACTTTTGCGAATCGGTACGCGGATGAGGCCGTTAAGCTGGCGGCGAAAGAAACTGACGAAAAACGCAAGATGGAGCTGGAGAAGATCGCAGAGGTTTGCCGATGGGTGCCGGAGAATGCACCGCGTGATTTTCACGAAGCGCTGCAAGCGTACTGGTTCGTGCACCTGGGCGTTATTACGGAGCTGAACACGTGGGATTCGTATAATCCGGGCAGGATCGATCAGCACCTGTGGCCTTTCTATAAGGAGCAGGTTGCGGCAGGGACGCTTGACGAGGAGGGTGCAAAAGAGCTGCTGGGTTGTTTCTGGGTGAAGTTCAACAATCAGCCCGCGCCGCCGAAGGTGGGGATCACGGAAGAGCAGAGCGGGACGTATACGGACTTTGCTTTGATCAATGTCGGCGGGGTGGATCCGGCGACGGGTGCGGACGCGGTGAACGATCTTTCTTATATCGTGCTGGACGTGGTCAAGGAAATGCAGCTTGTTCAGCCCAGCTCGTGCATTCAGATCAGCAAGAAGAATCCGAACCGTTTTCTCAAGCGTGCGTGCGAAGTAGTCAAGACCGGACTGGGGCAGCCGAGCATTTTCAATACGGATGTGATCATCCGCGAGATGCTGCACGACGGCAAGAACATGGCGGACGCGAGGAGCGGCGGACCGAGCGGGTGTGTGACGATCAGTGCGTTCGGCAAGGAGAGCTGCACGTTGACGGGGTACTGCAACTGGCCGAAGATATTCGAGCTTACCCTGAACAATGGTGTCGATCCGCGGACGGGTGAGCAGGTCGGCCTTGCGACGGGCGAGGGGAAGAACTTTGGATCGTTCGAGCAGTTGATGGAAGCGTATAAGCGGCAGTTGCGGTATTTCGTGGATCTGAAGATCAGGGCGAATAACGTCATCGAGCGTCTTTACGCGAATTATATGCCGAGCCCGTTCATGTCGGTGCTGGTGGATGACTGCATCGAACGTGGGCTGGATTATCATGACGGCGGGCCGAGGTACAATGTGACGTATATACAGGGCGTGGGGATCGGTTCGCTGACGGATTCGATGGCGGCAGTGAAGAAGCACGTCTATGACGACGGCGCGATGTCGATGAAAGATATTCTCGGGTTGCTTGAATGCGATTTCGAGGGTGCAGAAGATGTGCGGCAGAAGCTGCTGAACGCTTCGCCGAAGTATGGTAACGATGATGAGTATGCGGACGGGATCGCGGAGCAGTTGTTCGAGGCGTACTTCGATGTGCTGGACGGCAGACGGAATACGAAGGGCGGGTATTATCGCGTGAATCTGCTGCCGACGACTGCTCATATTTACTTCGGGTCGGTTACGGGTGCACTGCCTAGCGGGCGGAAGGCGGGTGTGCCTTTGAGCGACGGCATTTCACCGAGCCAGGGTATAGATACGCATGGGCCGACGGGAGTCGTCAAGTCGGCGGCGAGGATCGATCATTCGCGGACGGGCGGGACGCTGTTGAATATGAAGTTCAATCCGCAGGTGCTCGAGGGTGAGGGGCTGGACAAGCTGTGTCACCTGGTGCGGGCGTACTTCAAGCTGGACGGACATCACATTCAGTTTAACGTGGTAGATTCGGAGACTCTGCGGGAGGCACAGAAGCAGCCGGACGAGTACCGCGATCTGATCGTGCGGGTTGCCGGCTACAGTGATTACTTTGTGGATCTCGGCAGGGATCTGCAAAATGAGATAATCGCGAGGACGGAACAGCAGTCGTTCTGATCGTGTGATCGCAAAATTGAATTTAAAAAAGCCGCTCGAAGTGAGCGGCTTTTTTGTGAGCGGATAGATTGATCATGCTTAGAAAATGCCGAGGAACGGCTTGCGGTCGGGTTTGATCTGGTAGGTGCCGAATACCTCGCCGTTGTCCTCTATCATTTTGACTTGCATCTTGTCTTTGGTGACATCGACCTGGACTATAGTGCCTCGGCCGTATTGGGGCGCGCCGCCGATAAATATCGGGTAGTTGTGCTCTTCGGAAGGGGCCAGGATGTTGGGTCTGTGGGTGTGGCCCGAGATGTGCAGATCGATGTTCGCCTGCTGGAGCAGGTCGGCCCATTTGTCACGGCAGTCGAGTGTGCCGTGAGCGTCGCCAGAGCCGAACAGCGGGATGTGTGTCAGACAGATGCGGTAGGGGGCATTCTTGAATTCGCCCAATTCGATCTTCTGTTCGAGCCAGTGGGCCTGCTGGACACGATACTGGTCGAAAGCGTTGAGGCCGCTGTACGCCCAGTGGGAGTCTTCCTTGTCTTCTCCGCCGTCGAGTACGAGGAACTGTGCAGGGCCGTGCTCGAAGGTGAAGTAATATTTGTCGTTTGGGGTTGCGATATATTTTTCCAGAAGGCGTGAGTAGACACCTCGGGCCTCGTGGTTGCCTCGGATGAAGACGAAGGGGATTTCTTTTGCGAATGCGTCGGTAAGGGTTTTTAAGGTGTAATCGATGATCTGCTGTTCGGATTTCGGGTCCTGGATGATGTCGCCGTTGAGCATGACTAGGTCGCAGTCGATGTCGTCGAGGAGCTCGAGGCGTTTTTTCATTGCGTCTGCGAGACTGTGTATGTCGTTGAGTACGATAAACGTGAAGCTTTCTTTGTTCGTGTCTAGTGTGGTGAAGCTGTGGATGCCGCTTTCTCTGGTGCCTGCGAAGTCGACGCGGTAGGGGCCGTAATTGGTGATCTCTCGGCTGGAGACTTTGTAGAAATATTTCTTGCCGGGCTCTAGTCCGGTGACGGTCACTTTGTGGATTCGTTCGTTGGCGTCGATCTGGCCGTCGGTTATGCTTATTGCTTTTTTGCCGAGTGACTCGTCTTCACCCCAGTGTACTTCGGCGGTGCTTTTCTTGTCGGTTATCCACATGATCGTCATGCTGGTCTCGGTCGGGGCCTGGAGGTACGGTCCTGCAAGAAACTGCATGTCGGTCGTTTTGGGCTGTTCTTTTTCGGTCTCTGCTGCGAAAGAGCTGACGGGTTTGAGGGCCGCGATGGTTCCGGCAGCGAGTGTGGTTGAAAGAAATTTTCTACGATCCATTTTTGTAAAGCCTCCAATTGAAAAGTTGATCATCTGCTTCGAACGAGCATGCTATGGGGCAGGTCGTCGGGGGGCAGATTATTTTTCAGTTCGTTTATGTATCTCGTGCCGTCTTTCCAGTAGCCGGCGGTTGGTTTTATGGTGCCGCATTTAGCAGCGAAGTGATCGTTAAGCGAGCCGATGAGCAGTTCTCGGACATACTTTGCAGTCATGGATGCGAGTGCTACGGGAAGAAAGCGCAGGTCAGCTTTTGCGACGAAGTGCAGTTTTGCGGTTTTGCCTGCCTGGGTCATTTCGTAGCTGCTGGAAGTTTCGCTTTCTTTTATGATCTTGAAGTCCGCCTGGGGGAACATTCGCATGAGTACCTGGCAGTAGTTGACCCGTCCGCCCTGTCGGTCGATGAGGAACTGCATTGTCTGACCGGCGGGTGCTTCTGTGAA
Organism: Anaerohalosphaera lusitana; assembly: GCF_002007645.1. GTDB lineage: Bacteria > Planctomycetota > Phycisphaerae > Sedimentisphaerales > Anaerohalosphaeraceae > Anaerohalosphaera > Anaerohalosphaera lusitana. The sequence goes on along the minus strand of NZ_CP019791.1, from coordinate 4,163,681 downwards.
CGTTTTGTGTATCATCTGGGCGACGCAGGTGAAGAGTACGGCAGCTTTGTTCTGTACCTTATCGACGAGCGAGTTGTAATGTGCTACGTCGAGACATTTGGACTGCAGCGAATTGAGCTGGATATTTTTTGACCGCATGGTGCGTTGGAGGACCGACGCGGATATGTATGTCTGGTCGGCGGCCTGATCGATCATTATCTTGTCGAGAGAGTCGTACCAGGGATATTCTTTTACGCGGGTGAAGCAGTCCGGGCAGAGGTGGTGGAGGAGCTGGGCTGCGGTGGCGGGTTTCCGGTCGGTACATGCGAGGGATGCGAGGACGGCTTTTTGGAGGTGTTCGGTGCCGGTTGCCTTGGTGAATGCTTTTTTGCTGTCGGTGATGAGGATCCGTCCGGCCAGGCCGCGTTTTGCCTTACCGACGGCGGGTTTGAGCGTTTCCCACATGTCGCCTTTGACGAGGTCATCGGGCATGGAAAAGCTTACGCAGGAGACGACCAGCGGACCGAGAATGGGTCCGTAACCAGCTTCATCTATGCCTACCACTATTGCCACTATTCACCCGTTTCGATCACGTTTTCATATCTTAAAGCGAGGTCCAATCCGTCTTGAGACGGCCTCTTAAACAACATTACAAGCATTGCGGCAATGGTAACTAAACGGCCTTCAAAGCTCAAGGGATTTTCGGCTTGCTGACAGTTTGAAGGGCTGCTTTGGTGGTCCGATATTGTTTTGAGGGCAAAAAACAGGCGTTTGGCTGTGCAACTGTATGTATAATATGGAGTTGCGGGGGCGTCATGCCGATAAATAAATTGAAATGGGAGGGGTGTGTTGCTTATAATGCAACGATTGGTTTTTGATATTGGGCACTTAAGGAGATTTATAGTATGGATCACAAGATTTTACTCAGTGAGTCTGACATTCCAAAGAAGTGGTATAATATTGCCGCTGATCTTCCGACACCGATGCTTCCGCCGTTGACGGCAGACGGTACGCCGATCTCGCCTGAGAGTCTGGCGCCTGTTTTCCCGATGAATCTCATCGAGCAGGAGGTCAGTACCGAGCGTTGGATAGATATTCCCGAAGAAGTGCTCGATATTCTATACAGGTGGCGACCCGCACCGCTGAGACGTGCGACATACCTGGAGAAGTACCTGGATACACCCGCGAAGATCTACTATAAGGACGAGAGCGTTAGCCCTCCTGGAAGTCACAAGCCGAATACGTCCGTTCCGCAGGCATGGTACAACAAGCAGTTCGGCATAGAGAGGATGACGACCGAGACGGGTGCCGGTCAGTGGGGCAGTGCATTGTCTTTTGCATGCAGCCTGGTCGGTATCGAATGCAGGGTGTTCATGGTTCGGATCAGTTTCGACCAGAAGCCATTCCGCAAGATCATGATGCAGATATGGGGTGGTAACTGTGTGGCGAGTCCGTCGACGGAAACCGCAGCAGGCAGACAGGTGCTGGATGCGAATCCTGATACGCCGGGCAGTCTGGGCATCGCGATCAGTGAAGCGATCGAGGCAGCAGTATCGGATCAGAGCGGCAAGACTCGTTACGGTCTTGGCAGCGTGCTGAATCACGTGATGCTGCATCAGTCGATAATTGGTCTCGAAGCGAAGAAGCAGCTCGAAATGGTCGGTGAAGGTTTGCCGGACGTTGTGATCGGTTGTGCGGGCGGCGGAAGTAATTTTGCTGGTCTGGCGTTCCCGTTCACTCAGGACAAGATCAACGGTGCTGACATCGAGATCATTCCGGTTGAGCCGACTGCGTGTCCGACGCTGACGAAAGGGCCGTTCAGTTATGATTACGGCGATATCGCATGCATGACCCCGCTGATGCCTATGCACAGTCTGGGCCACTCGTTCATACCCGAGCCCATCCATGCGGGCGGTCTGAGGTATCATGGTATGTCGCCGCTGGTATGTCAGTGCGTTGTCGAAGGTCTGCATACTCCGCAGGCGCTGGATCAGATGGAGTGTTATGAATCGGCACTACTGTGGGCCCGTACCGAAGGAAGCATCTGTGCGCCGGAGACGAGCCATGCGATCGCAGCGGCTATCCGGGAAGCCAAAAAGGCCAAGGAAGAAGGCAAAGAAAAGACGATCATCTTCACTTACAGCGGTCACGGCCTGATGGATATGACGGGATACGACGCTTATCTTTCGGGTAAGCTGTCGGAGTATCATTTGCCGGACGAAGAGATCGCACGTGCGGAAGAATGTTTGAAGAACCATCCACAAGCCGAACAGCGTAAGACAGGTAAGTGGTAATTTTTTTCACTGAGAAGATTGTTAAGGGATGGGTCGTTTGGCCTGTCCCTTTTTTGTTGGGCAGTTGCAGATTCAGATGTCTGTACCCTGGCGAGATAGCGGGCGAAAATGATTTCCCTTGACATTGTGTGTTTGTTGGTCTACTATTTTGGTTCTTGGGTGCTGTTAGTGATATTTGGAATATGTGTGTTTGATGGCTTTATGTGTGGCAGCGTATAGTCATCTTAACTGCTAAGTTCGCTTAGTATTTTTCAATTCCGTGTTTTTTCGCTTCCAGCATATTTGACGGGATCGTTGCGTGTTTTCAGCGTTGGTGGGTCCCTGTGTGATGTGTGTGCGCATACGGTGCGCTTAATTAGAGCCCGGTACCGGGCAGGTTTTTGTGACTGGAGTGAAAAAGATGCGACTAAGAAAAGGTTTTACGCTGATCGAGCTGCTTGTAGTAATTTCGATCATTGCTTTGCTGCTGGCGATCATGATGCCGGCTCTAGGTATGGTCAAGGAAAAGGCGCGTTCAGTGGTGTGCAGAACGAATCTCAAGCAGCTTTATCTTGGGGCAACGGTCTACGCTTCTGAGAACGGCGGCAAGCTGGTTCAGTATGATGTCCAGCAGAACGGCACGCCGGCCAGACTGTGGATCAGTCGAATGTCGGATTACGTTGGTGACGTGGATGAGTCAAGGTACTGCGGGTCGGCAAAGGTCGACGAAAGTGCTTCTGCAGGCAGCATCGGAACGGCCAGAAAATGCTGGGCGGTCAATGTTTTGAGCAACTCGGCTTCGCAGAATTCCGGACAGTACAACGGTGACGGTGATTCGTCGGGGCAGGGCTATGAGACGGAATGCGGCAGCTATGCATATAACGGTTGGCTTTACAGTCCTGACCAGAACGGAAATGTCGGCGCGGACACATCGAAAAGTTATCGCGGCAAGCTGTACGGGATCCGCCAGAGCGCGAGCGTTCCAATGTTCGCGGATGCGATTTGGTACGAGGCATGGCCGTTGGCGGGTGAGACGATCGACAAGAACAGTTTCAATTTTGATGACGGCGATGCAGGCACTTCGATGGGAAGGTTGATGATCGACAGACATGGGATGAAATCCAATCTTGTTTTCGCGGACGGGCATGCGGATTCTGCCGGACTGGCTGAGTTCTGGAGCTTTAAGTGGAACAGGGGCTTTAGAACGACCAGTGAAGAATGGGGCGACTCAGAAAGACAGGAGTAAAACCTGGTAACGGTTGGTAATAGTAAAGGGCACCTCTAACAATTCATTTTGGCGGACAAGCGAATCTTTTTGGTTCCGAGCGGCGTCAGACAAAAACCGCTTTAGCTACAACTAAAGCTGATTTGTCTTCCTTGCCGGAACGCAAAAATCTTCTACTTGCCGCTCAAAAGCAATTATTAGAGCTACCTCAAAGATGATACAGGCTTAAATTAAGGATCGTCCGCAGGGGCGATCCTTTTCTTTCGGGTTAGCAGGGAACAATTACGGTAGTGACGGATTGGAAGTCAGAGAATGCCTTAGTTGACGAGTCGTAAGATTTAGTATATGCTATGTGCGTATCATTTCGAAGTGCGGGCCATTTTTTTCGGGAATATTTGCGGGGTCCGGCTTCAATCAGGAACTCATATTCTTTGTTAGTGCCACACTGGAGGTGTTCGAATGAGTCGTTTAGTAATTGTTTCGAATCGTTTGCCGGTTTCGATCTCAAAAGGTGAAGAGGGAATAAACATAACACATAGTACGGGGGGGGTTGCGACGGGGATATCGTCTATCTGCAAGCCGGGTGAGAGCGTCTGGATAGGCTGGCCGGGTCTGGCGGAAGAGGAGCTGGATAAGTCCGATAAGGATTATATCGGCAGGCAGTTGCGCAGCAGTAATCTTGCGCCGGTTTATCTGACGGAGTCGCAGGTGGATGAATTTTATTATGGTTTTTGTAATAAGACCGTATGGCCTTTGTTCCATTATTTCCCGCTTTATACGACGTATGAGGAGAAGGGGTGGGAGGCATACGAACAGGTAAATCGGCACTATTGTGAGGAAGTGCTGAAGGTGATCGAACCCGGCGATAAGATATGGGTGCATGACTATCAGCTCATGCTCTTGCCCCAGATGCTGCGTGAAAGGGTGCCCGATGCTCAGATAGGATTCTTCCTGCACATACCTTTCCCAACGTTTGAACTGATGCGGCTGCTGCCGTGGCGTAAGGAGATTCTGGAAGGTATTCTAGGCGCGGATCTGGTGGGTTTTCATGAGTACGACTACATGCGTCACTTCCTTAGTAGTGCGTATCGTATCTGCGGGCATGACCATTCGCTGTCGGACATCTATATAGGCAATCGGGTTATCCGGGTGGATGCCTATCCGATGGGTATCGATTATGACAAATTCGCGAATGCACGTGAAAAGCCGGAGGTTCGCGCGGAGATAGAAAAGCTCAGCGATCATGTCAATGAGGGCAGGAAGCTGGTGATCTCGGTTGATCGGCTGGACTACACGAAGGGTATCCTGAACAGGCTGGAAGCTTTCGATTACTTTTTGACGAAATATCCTCAGTACCGCGGCAGGGTGAGTATGGTCGTTGTCGCGGTGCCTTCACGTGAACAGGTGAAGAGATATGCGGATCTTCGTAAAAAGGTTGACAGACTGATCGGCAGGATCAACGGCGCTTACGGCAACATAAACTGGACGCCGATCTCATACATGTACAGGTCGTTGCCGTTCGATCAGTTGGTAGCCCTTTATAATGCTGCGGATGTCGCGCTTATCACGCCGTTGCGCGACGGCATGAACCTGGTTGCCAAAGAGTATGTCGCAACGAAGAATCGTGAGGACAGCAGGGGCGTTTTGATCCTCAGCGAGATGGCAGGCGCCAGCGGTGAGCTTGCAGAAGCGATCCCCGTAAATCCGCACAACAAGATGGAGGTCGTGGAGGCGATCAAAAAAGGGATCGAAATGTCCAAAGAGGAGCAGTGGCGCAGGAACAAGAGCATGCAGGCTCGTTTGAGCCGGTATACCGTCGGCAGATGGGCTCACGACTTCATCGAAGGAATGGAAAATGTCAAGAAAACACAGGACGATCTCGCCCTGCGGCGGTACAGCCCTGAGCGGGCCTCGACCTTTAACGTGGATTATGCGAAGGCTGATAAACGACTATTCCTGCTCGATTATGACGGGACGCTTGTGGGTTATTCCGATAAGCCGCAAGGTGCGGTTCCAGATTCGGAATTGCTAAGCATGATCAGCAATCTGACCGAAGACAAGAATAACGAGCTGGTTATTATCAGCGGCCGGGACAAGGACATCATCGAGAAATGGTTCGGTGACCTCAATGTCAATCTGGTATGTGAGCACGGTGCGGTTTTCCGGCCGAGAGGTCAGGAATGGCGTTTTCGAGACGTGAGCGACGAATGGAAGGCCAGTTTGAGACCTATTCTGGAGCTTTATGTCGACCGGACACCGGGTGCCGCAATCGAGGAAAAATCGTATTCTTTGGCCTGGCACTGGAGAAAAAGCGACCCCGGACTGGCCTGGCTTCGTATGCAGGAACTGAAAGATGCCATATTTACGCTGACATCCAATAGGGACATTGGCGTATTTGAGGGCGACAGGGTCCTCGAAGTTAAGCATATCGGCATCACCAAAGGTACGGCCGCTGAGCACTGGCTCGGAAGTGGTGAAGAATGGGATTTTGTGATGGCAGCAGGTGACGATTACACCGATGAGGACATGTTCTCGGTTCTGCCCCGCCATGCCCATTCGTTCAAGATCGGGCACGGAGCCTCGATGGCCAAGTACAGGATCGACTCTGTGTATGAACTTAGGAAAATACTTAGAGGTCTGTTAGAGCAGTAAAAGAGGCCTCACTTCAAGGCGATTAGTATAGCTGGATGAGTATGGACAATCTTGATTACGGCGTGATAGGCAACTGTAAGAGTGCGGCACTGGTGAGCAAAGAGGGAAGCATCGACTGGTGCTGCCTGCCTGATTTCGACTCGTCATCGTTTTTTGCGAAGCTGCTCGATGAGAATCGCGGAGGCAGTTTTTCTGTAAAGCCTGTCGGTGAATACACGATAAAGCAAAAATATCTTCGCAAGACCAACGTGCTCCGGACGCGGTTCAAGAAGGGGCACGATTGTTTCGAGATCATCGATTTTATGCCGCGTTATAAGACGGAGTCCGGAAAATATCATTACCCGCCGGATATTATTCGCCTTATCAGACATATTTCAGGTTCGCCGCAGGTCAGGATGTTTTATGACCCCAAGCCGGCGTGGGCGAGATACGGTGTTCGGTGCGAGGTAAAGGCGGATTTCATAAAGCACTGCACCGAAGGGGAAGGGTCCTACGAGTCCGTTTACCTGTATACGGATCTTGACAAGGAAGCGGTGGTCGAACACAAGCCGATCACGATCGACTCGGATCACTACATGGTCATGAGCTACAATCAGAAGCTCGTTGACGTGGACCTGGACTGGATATACCTGGAGTTCGAGCGGACCAAAGTTTACTGGATGGGGTGGGTTGCGAAGACCACGCGGTTTTCCGACTACGAAGAAGAGGTTGAGAGAAGTTCACTCGTTTTAAAGCTGCTTGCATACCAGAAGACCGGTGCGATACTGGCGGCTATCACGACGAGTCTGCCCGAAACCATAGGCGAGGTTCGTAACTGGGATTACCGCTTCTGCTGGCTTCGCGATGCATCCATGACCATCAGTGTACTTGTTCGGCTGGGGCATTACAACGTTGCGAAACGGTTCTTGAATTTCATTTTGAATATCGTTCCGTACAAGGACGAGCGTATTCAGATCATGTACGGGATCAACAATCAGCGTGCACTGGAAGAAAAAGAACTCGACTGGCTAGAGGGTTATGAGGGCAGTCGGCCCGTGCGGATCGGCAACGATGCCTATCATCAGAAGCAGAACGATATTTACGGCGTTGTGCTGGACGTGATCTATCAGAGTCTGCGTTACTTTAACGGCTCGGTGGATAACCGCGAGGACCTCTGGACGGTCGTACGGACGCTCACGCGACACGTTCGGTATCACTGGGAGGACCTGGATTCGGGTATTTGGGAGTTCCGCACGGACCGCAAGCACTTTACGTTCTCGAAGATACTTTGCTGGGTCGCGATGGACCGGGCGGTGAAGATCGCTGGGATGCTCGGCAAGAGCGAGGATGCCCTGGACTATGCGTATCTGCGTGATGACATTAAGACGGACGTGCTCAAACACGGCACGAATCCGGAGACGCAGGCGCTGACGCAGTATTACGGCGGGGACACCCTGGACAGTGCGAATCTCATGGCGGAACATTACGGGTTCATCGGTGCGCGGGACCCGGTCTATGTCAGCACCGTGCGGGAGACGTATAAGCGGCTTTGCGTGGGCGGACTGATGTATCGTTACCGCGATGCGGACGACTTTGGCGTGCCCAAGTCGTCGTTTACGGTCTGTTCGTTCTGGATGGTCAAGAGTCTGCATCGCATAGGCGAAAAGAAGCTCGCGCGCGAGCTGTTCGAACAACTGCTCGAACACAGCAATCATCTTGGGCTCTATAGTGAGGACCTGGATTTCAAGACCAAGCGGCTTCTGGGCAACTTCCCGCAAGGATACAGTCATCTGGCGCTGATCGATACTGCGATGACGATCTCGGGTGTGCCCGAATGGTTCGAGGAGAGCGAGCATTTCTGTCCGTAAGAAGGGACATTTTGAACATTTTCAGCGGTGTCGGTTCTGTCGGCATCGCTTTTTTTGTGCGCAGCGGGATGTTGTAAGCAGGGCGGTTTTGGTGTAGACTTCGGCAGTTGATTTTTGTCTCGTTTTTTTGGATGTTCAGTGTGGAAGTAATTACGATCATATTTATTGCGGTCGGGCTGGCGATGGACGCATTTGCGGTGTCGGTGGCTGCCGGTGCGGCTGAGCGTGATCTGAAGATCGGCCATGCGTTGCGGCTGGCTGTGTTTTTCGGTGCGTTTCAGGCGCTGATGCCCCTGGTCGGCTGGGCAGCGGGCATGGGCTTCAAGGATGTCGTTCAGGCTTACGACCACTGGGTGGCATTCGGCTTGCTGGCGGCGATAGGGGGCAAAATGATATATGAGTCGTTCAAGCTCAAGACGGAAGACGAGGGGACCTCCGTGGATGTGTCGAGCCTGGTGGTGGTGGTGGTGCTTTCGGTGGCGACGAGTATAGATGCGCTGGCGGTGGGGGTCACGCTGACGCTGGTGACGGACCATGTGGCCGCGGCGGTGATCGTGATCGGTGTAATAACGTTCGGGCTGTCGCTGCTGGGCTGCAGGATCGGCGAGAAGGTCGGACACTGGTTCGAGAACAGGATCGAGGCCGTCGGCGGGCTGATACTGATCGGGATCGGCGTAAAGATACTGGCAGAGCACCTGATCGGGAGATGAAGGATAGTTAGTTAAATCTTTTATGTCTTTTTAGTTGACTTATATGTTGGGGTATTGTAGAATTCTGGTTCGATATTTGTAAGTTGAAGGGGACCTTGTGTTTAATAATTTTGTGAACAGGCATGATTTTACGCGATTTTTGTGGGGTCTCAGGCATGGTTATGGCCGCACAATTCTCCGTAGACTTACAAAAGGAAAAGTGGGGAGGGTAAAAGAAGCGTGGAAAAAGAAAAAACGAAGAGCTACTGCATGGTGGGAGTTACCTGCCATAAATCGCCGAATTAACAAATGCATGACCGGGGACGAAAACATAGGGCAATATATTTACCTGTCCAGAAAATATTTTTCTGACAAGAAAGGGTTGCGGGGTTTGTCACTTGGATGTGGGAAGGGTAGCCGGGAACGTATTTGGGCCGGACTTGTGGATTTCGAATACTTAGAGGGGTTTGATATATCGGATGACAGCATAAAAACTGCAAAGGAAGAAGCCACCATTGCCGGGTTGGACAGGGTTTTGAGGTATCGTACTGCTGATATCTATACGGTGGATATTCCCGAAAAGACTTATGATGTTATTTTTGTAGACCATGCTCTACACCATTTCAGTCCCCTTGAGCCATTGATCCAGAAGATATCTTCCTCGTTAAAAAACGACGGACTGTTTATTGTCAATGAGTATGTGGGACCGACGAGATTTCAGTGGACTGACAGGCAGCTTGAACTGGCTAATCACCTCAGAGGAATGTTTCCTGAAGAGTATCGAAAGCATGATATTGATGGTTCTATAAAGAAAGTCATTAAGCCAAGCCGTCTGAGTATGATCATGAAAGATCCATCGGAGGCGATCGAATCCGAAAATATTATGCCGCTATTGAAAAAGTATTTCGATTTTGCGGAGTACAGACCTTGTGCGGGGGCTATTCTGCACCTTGCTTTTGAAGGCATTGGCGGGAATTTTTTGAATGAGGATGAGACTACAAAGAAACTGTTTGAAATGAGTTTTTGCCTTGAAGACACCTTGACTGAGATAGGCGAAGTTGGAAGTGATTATGCTTTGGTCGTGTGTCAGAAGCGAAAATCGATTTAACTATTTGGATATGGAGGGAAGTTATGAAGAAATCTGTTTTGATTAGCTGCTTGTTGTTTGTTTTCTGTGTCGTAGGTAATAGCTATGGTTTGGCTGTAGTTGACTCTGACTACCAGTTGGAGAGAGTAGCGGGTTTTAACTACTACTACCCCTATGGCCATGCCAAAGAAATTACATTTGACGATGCCAGCAACATTTATGTGAGTCATGATTCCGGCGGCGTGCTCAAAATTGACCAGTCTGGTAATGAACAGTTTATTGGAAGTGGTTTTGAAAACCTTCAGGGTATCGTGTGGGCTGGTGGAACACGATACGGAGACAATCTGTATGCGGCAGATGTTTACCCTAAAGCCATTAAGCAGGTTTCTACTAGTGGTCAGTCAGGTGTACTTGTGAATGTCCCAAATGAGCCCCTAAACCTTACTATTGATCACACAGGGAACTATGGGGGTGACATGTTTGTGGGCACGCGAAGGTCCGCTGAAATATACCGCATTTTCAGTGATGGCTCGGTGGCTGAATTCATAGACATGCCGTATCTTGGTGATAGAGCATTTGTCGGTAATATGGCTTTTGACGAAACGGGAAACTATGGTGGGAGCATGTTTGTAGCCATTGGCAATTATGTTCTTGATGATTACAAGGGTGTATTAAAGATTGATCCTGATGGAGATGTGACGAAATTTCTACCTGATAAATTTGGCTGGGGAGATTTCGCTTTTGACACCGATGGATTCTTCAATGAGCAAATGTATGCTTCCAATGGTTCGGATATTTACAGTGTGGACACAGACGGAACACTTACGATGTTTATGGAGGGGCATGATGGCATACGCATTCGTGACCTGAAATTTGATCAAGATGGCTCATTGAATGTTCTTTGGACGAATGGTGACCATGTTTTCAATATCGACAAGGTGTCGCTGGTTCCTGAGCCCTGCAGTTTGGTTTTGCTTGGTGTTGGGGCGTTTGTGATGGGTCGGCGTCGCAATAGAAATTAGGGAAAAGACACATGGATCGCTGGTCGGTTTGGCTGGCGGTCCAGTTTTTTGGTTTGTTTGTTTATTAATTAGCAAACAAACATATTGCGGAGTTGCTAGTTGAGGCTATAATTGTGTTATGGCTCTTGGGCAGATAATACGCAGAAGACGGATTGAACTGAACCTCACTCTGGACGAGGTGGCGGCGAAGATAGGTTTTTCCAAGCCCTATGTCTCGACTGTGGAGACGGGGAAGGTGAAAAATCCGCCCAGCGACAATTTTTTAAAGCGGCTGGAGGAGGTTCTGCAATTCGAGAAGGGGCTGCTGCAGCATATCGCGCACCTGGAGCGTCTGCCTGCGGATATTCGGCGGGATTATGAGGCGATCGACGCTGAAAACCGCAAGTTCCGGCAGCTTATCAAGAATATCGTCGAGAAAAAGACCGATCCGGGATCTATCGGGGGCGTGGTGAGCCTGGAAGAGCTTGGGCTGGATATCGAGGAGGGGGCCAAGCGGCCCGTGACCGCAGGACAGCTCGTGCCGGTCATAAACAAGGTAGCGGCGGGTTATCCGGTCGATTTTGACGATCTGGGCTATCCGGCAGGCTTTGCGGACGATTATGTGCGGTGTCCGGACCTGCACGATCCGAACGCTTTTGCGGTGCGGGTTGTGGGCGACTCGATGGAGCCGAAGTTCAACGAGGGCGATATTGTGGTATTTTCACCGGCGGCGGACGTTCACAGCGGGGATGACTGCTTTGTGCGGTTCACCATGCCGCACGAGACGACCTTCAAGCGGGTCTATTTCGAGGATTCGGGGCTGCGGCTGCAGCCGAGAAACCAGAATTACGCGCCGCGTTTTGTCGAAGGCGACAGGGTAAACGGCATTTACAGGGCTGTTATCCGCTATGAGAAGCTCTAACAGGTCCTGAATGGGGGTGAGCTGCGCAGATTTGGTCCATATCGCTTATTGCTGTTAAAAAAATGCATGATGAGCTTGTTTATGGCCGGTTTTTGGGTGGCGGCGGCGTTTTTGACTGGAAGTTCGGCCGTTTATGCATATAATCACAGCAAAATTATGTGTCTAAGTCCAGATTCCCGGATACGCTGAAGCGATCGGCACGGCAGGAATTGCGGTGTGTTTGCATATTTTGTGCGCCGGGACTGGTTTTCGCTACTTCTGTTGGCTTTTTTGCGGGCTTTTGATATGCACAGCGGCAAACTTGCGATCCTATTGTTGATCTTGCCAGTTCTGGCGGGGTCCGTATCGGCTGCGCCGGCTGCGGAATATTTTGCCGGGCAGGACCTGCATCTTTCAGCGGACGAAATGACCGTTTACGGGGGGAACGGGCTGGCCGATGACAGGCACGTTCTGCTTTTCGAGGGCGACTTCCGGCTGTCGATCGGAGCGAACGATCTTTCAAGTGAGCAAGCGATAGTATGGATAGACACACTGCGGACGGTTCACCAGGGCGTGGAGCAGGTCGATTACAATGCGAAGATATATCTCAAGGGCAACGTTTCTGTGACTCGCGGAGAGGGCGCCAAGTCGACGGCTATGCGGCAGGCGGTGATCGAACAGGGCCATTCGCTGGTGACGAGTTTCAAGGTGACCGGCGAGGTTTATTCGAAAGCAGACGTCCAGTACCAGGCACGGCTTCGTGAGCTCAAGGGCACCGAACTCTACAATGAAGCGATAAGTGCTGCAGATCCCGTCGTCCTTCGACCGCGTATCGCTGAGGAAGCGAAGATCCCCGGCGATGTCGATCCTGCGACCGTTGAAGATGTTGATCAGCATCGCATGCGGGACGAAATGGCGGTTGTCGATGAGTCTGCTGATCAGGTGCCGGCAGGTGAAAAGTCCGAAGCCGGGCAAAAACAGGTTCAAAGAGAAACTGAGCCGATCAGCGATGTCTATCAGTATCCCATACAGATTGCGGCAGTTGGAAGCGAGCAGCCGCGAATAGAGACTAGCAAGCTGCCCAGCGGAATGAATATCGCTACGATACGCGGGCGGTTTTACATGTGGCAGCGTAGCGAGGACGGCGAGGGACTGCTTGAGTTCCAGGCTGACAACGCAGTGATATTCTACTCTGGCGAAAATTTCAGCGTCGCGGGCGATGATGCAAGCGGAGACAGTCTGGGCTCGGGAAGGGCCGAGGCTGTTTATGTGCAGGGCGATATAATCATGACCGAGGGGCCTCGGACGATCCGTGCGGAAGAGGTTTACTATGATTTCCGTTTCCGCCGGGCTATCGCGGTTCGAGCGGAGATGCAGCAGTACGACGTGGATCGAGGTATTCCGGTTTATCTCCGTGCGGCAAAGCTTAAGAAGGTGACGGACAATGTTTTCGAGGCGGAAGACATTACGCTGACGACGAGCGAGTTTTATCTGCCGCAGGTTTCTATGACGGCGTCGAGCCTGGTGCTGACGGATATGACATCGGTGGACGAGCGAGCCAGCCGTGAGGAGACCGAGAGCAAGTATGACGCGGTTCTCTACGACACGAGGATGAAATACAAGACGGCCACGATCTTCGCATGGCCGAAGATCAGGACGGATTTTGAACGGCCGGACGTGCCCATCAGACGCGCGAGTGTGGGCGACAGCAGCGATTTCGGTTTTTCCGTCGAGACAAACTGGTATCTCAGCAAGCTGCTCGGTATCAAGGAACCCGAGGGTGTGGAAACCGATTTGGCGGTCGACTATTATGGTCAAAGGGGCCTGGGCACCGGTGTTGCAGCCGAGTATGAGAGGCAGGATTATTACGGCTGGGTCAGCTCTTATGTGATCAAGGACAGCGGCGAGGATGACCTGGGGCGGATCAACAGCCGGGAAAATCTGGAGCCGGAGTCCGACTGGCGAGGCCGATTTACCGCGAGGCACAGGCATTATCTGCCTTATGACTGGCAGGCAACGGTCGAGGTAAGTTATCTCAGCGACAAGAATTTCCTGGAGTCGTTTTACAGGGATGAATTTGATAACGGCAAGGCACAGGAGACGCTGCTTTATCTGAAGCGGCTCAAGGAGAATTGGGCCTTTTCGATTCTCAACAAGGTGCGAATAAATGATTGGGCCACTGAAACCGAAGAGCTGCCCACGGTTGAATATCACAAGCTGGGCGAGTCATTCTGGGATCACAGACTGACGTACTACAGCGATACGCAGGTCAGCAGGCTAAAGGACAGATACAGCTCGGACAGCAGTCAGCAATCGCCCGAGCAGTTTTATACGTTTGCTTCGACACGGCACGAGGTGGACGCGCCTCTTACGGTTGGTCAGTGGCAGGTCGTTCCATTCGCAGCGGGGACGTTCGGCTATGAGGATCAGGGCGGATTCATACGCAATATAGATGGCACGCCGGGCAATCGTGAAGATACGGTCTGGCTCGGAGAGACGGGCGTTCGTGCTTCGACGATGCTGTGGAACGTCGACCCGACGGTCAAATCCGAATTCTGGGATCTGGACGGTATGCGGCACATAGTCCAGCCCCATATCGAGGCGGCCGGTTATTACGACAGCGACGATGTTTTCGAGATGCGTGATTATGTGAATCTCGGTCTTTCTCAGCGGTGGCAGACGCACCGGGGTACCGAAGAATTCGAACGTACGGTCAACTGGATGCGCCTGGATCTGAATGCGACTTTCCTCAGCGAGACGGCTGACGATCCGGTTGGGCCGGACAAATATATCTATAACAATCCTGCAGTGCCCGTGTTCGCAAGGCGGCGGAGCGTTGATTTCGGATTGCAGCGGGACATGATAAACGCTGACTATTCGTGGCGGATGAGTGATGTCTCGACGTTGCTGAGTGACCTAAGTTATGACATCGACGCGGGCACGGTCGAACAGTTTGATCTCGGTTTTGTGCGGTACGTATATCCCGATCTGAGCTACTATATCGGCAACCGGTATCTCAAGCGTGTTACCGTGGATGTTCCCGCTGACGACATATTCGAAGAAGGTTCTAATTCGCTGATCGCGGCGGTGACGTACAATCTCAACGATCGATATACCGCTGTTATCTCCCAGGAATATAATTTCGATTACGGCCACAATGTTCGAAGTGAGCTGACATTGATCAGGCGGTATCATCGGCTGTATTATGGTTTTACATTTGAGATCGATGAGTCAAGGGATGAGCAGAGCGTAATGTTCAGTGTCTGGCCCCAGGGAGTTGATGATCTGGCGATCGGCTCGCGTGATTACGTGGGAATTACCGAGACCATTCCGCAGATATAGGCGGATTAATAATTTTGCGTGAATCGAAGCTTTGAGCTTCTGAAAAAAAATAGTAAATTGTAGACAGTTATTCATTAGGAGAAAACTTATGCCATTAGTTGGTACTAAGAAAATGTTCGAGATGGCCTACAAGAATGGCTATGCTGTTGGCGCGTTCAACGTTAATAACATGGAGATCACACAGGGCATCGTGGAAGCTGTAGCCGAAGAAAAGGCTCCGCTGATCCTGCAGATATCTCGCGGTGCACGTTCCTACGCAAGCATGAGCTACCTCAAGGCGATCATCGACACTGCAGTTGCCGAGAATCCGGACATCCCGATCGCAATGCATCTGGACCACGGTGATACGGTCGAGACATGCAAGCAGTGCGTTGATGACGGCTTCACATCTGTGATGATCGACGCATCTCACAGCCCGTTTGCAGAAAACATTGAGATCACAAAGAAGGTAGTAGAATACGCACACGCTCACGGCGTTTCGGTAGAAGCCGAACTTGGTCAGCTTGGCGGTATCGAGGAAGACGTTGTAGGTGTTGCTGCTGACGACGTTTCTAAGCACCTTACCGACCCCGATGAGGTTGTAGAGTTTGTCGAAAAGACCGGTTGCGATTCTCTCGCGATCGCTATCGGCACCAGTCACGGCGCTTACAAGTTCAAGAGTGAGCCCAAGCTTGCTTTTGAAGTTTTGGAACAGGTTCATGAAAAACTTCCTGGTTTCCCGCTGGTAATGCACGGCAGCAGCAGTGTTCCGCAGGAATTTAAGGATCTTATCAACAAATATGGCGGGAACATGCCGGATGCCGTCGGCGTACCAGAAGATGCGATCAGCAAGGCAGTAAAGCTGGCTATCTGTAAGGTTAATATCGATACGGATTTGCGTATGGCATTGACCGCGAAGATCCGCGAAGTATTCAGCACAAAGCCTGAAGAATTCGATCCGCGTAAGTACCTCGGCCCGGGCCGTGCAGCGATCAAGGACATGGTTAAGCGTAAACTTCATGTTCTGGGTTGTGCCGGCAAAGCTGCTGAATGCATGTAATTCAGTAATATCGACCTACAGTGGTAGGTCTTAAGAGGGGCGAGTCCGTGGCAGTTTCTGCATTTGCAGGGATTGTCGCGGGCTCTGCCGCTCATATTTTGTATTATTGTGGTGTTTTGTCGAATGGTGTCTTAAACTGCCGCTATGAGTGATGCGGTAGATCATTATTTCGACAAAAACTAAATTTATGTGGGGTTTAGCAGTGAAATCTATTAATCAACGACTGAGCATTGCAATTCTGGTTACTCTGGCAGCAGTTTCAGGCCTGGTAGGGTGCGGTTATGCTGCAAGCAGATCTGCAGAGGCCAATCAAGGGCAGCAGATCGATCAGCAGCTTGATATTGAGAATGGCCAGAAGCTTCCGGATCTGGTAGCTGAGCAGATATGCGAAGGAGACTTTGCAGCAGCCAGGCGAGTTCTTGCAGGCCGTGAGCCCGGCACCAATGGTGATGTTGAAGCACTTATCAATATTTTATCTCAATATGATACCATTGAAGAGCACAGGGCCAAGAGCCGCAAAGAAGCTTATCAGGAGCAGCTTGACGAAATAGCGAAATTCAGAGAAGAGGGAATACCGAGCGAACCCAATCAGATCAGCGAGGCTTTCGTAGCTGTGATCAAGGCACGGGATTATGCGGCCGAGGACAAAAAGGACGATATCTACGAGATGCCGTTCGTCAAAAAGCTTGTCAAACGTGCCAAGGAAGCAGCAGACGAACTGGAAGCTAAGGGTAACTGGGTCGACGCCTATGCGCACGGTTACTACTGGCTGACCAATTTATACAAGGACAACAAGGATTACGAAAAGCATGCCGAGAAGCTGACCGAAAAGGCGATGATCGAGGTTTCGCTCAAGGACAACAGTTGCGAGACCAGCGAGGAACGGCATGAAGGTATAACCGCCCAGATGCTGGAAAAATCGATTCGGGCGCTGGAGTTCAACTACGTCAGCGTGATCGATTACGGCGAGATGGTGGAAAAGGCCCTGCGGCGGAGCAGGCTGCTGGGTGAGGTGGTCAGCAAAAGCGCTGAAGAGATCGCCTATGAGGTTACGGACGAGCAGGCCAAGGCCTGGATCAGCGGTATCGAGGCTATCGAGGAATCTATCTCGGATCCCCAAAGTGCCGTCAGCAGGGATAAGTTCCTTGAAATATTCGAGCAGGTCATTGCCATCAATGAAGAAACCCTGAAGCTGCCGCCTGAAGTTGTCATTGCGCAATTTTCCGAGGCTTCGCTGGAAGCGCTTGACCCGTTTACAACACTGGTATGGCCGTGGCGGGTGCTGGATTTTCAAAAGAGCATGACACAGGATTTCACCGGCATCGGTGTCCAGATAACCAAGGATCGCGGCGAGGTCAAGGTCGGCAGTCTGCTGCCCGACACACCCGCTTTCAATTCGGGTCTTGATGCGAACGATCTTATCCTTAAGATCAACGGCGAGTCGACCGAGGACATGACGCTGCAGTGCGTGGTCGACAAGATAACGGGACCTGCGGGTACTGAAGTTACGCTGACGGTGCAGCATGAAGGCGAAGAAGACGGGATAACTGAGGAAATTACGATAACCCGCGGCAGGATAGTCGTGCCGACCATTCGCGGCTGGCAGAGGACCAACGAAGCGAAATGGCGTCACATGGTCGACCCTGCCAATAAGATCGGTTACGTACGGCTGACAGCATTTACGGAGAACACAGCGACGGATCTGAGTGATATCCTCGACAATCTCGAAGAGCAGGGCATGAAGGGCCTGATAATCGACCTGCGGTTCAACTCGGGCGGTTATCTGTCGACGGCTGCGGACGTTGTGGACCTGTTCGTGGACAGGGGACTGATCGTCAAGAGTCAGCCGCGATGGGGTCCGCCGAGCTATGAAATGGCCGAGGAAGGCGATACCCACCCGGATTATCCTATCGTGGTTCTGATCAACGGCCAAAGCGCAAGCGCGTCTGAGATCGTTGCAGGCGCCCTGCAGGACAAGGAATTCCGTCGGGCAACGCTGGTTGGCGAACGAACCTACGGCAAGGGAAGCGTTCAGACCATCACGCCCTTCTCGGGCGAGGGTTCGCAGCTCAAGTATACTATGGCGTATTATCATCTGCCGTCGAATCAGCGAGTGAAGAACCGCTATATCATCGAAAAACAGGGCAGAAAAGACTGGGGCATCGAGCCGGATGTCGAGGTTGAGCTTCGCGGCGATGAGCTTAAGGAACTTCTGGATGTCCAGCTTGCAAATGATGTGCTGGCGAGGTCGGACCATAACGAGAGAAGCGAGCTGAAGCGATATTCGCTCGAAGAAACGCTCAAGGCTGATCCGCAGCTTGCGATCGGCATGATCGTAGTCAAGAGCAAGGTTGTCGATCAGGGCGGTGATATAAAACCCAGTGAATTGCTAACCTACCAGGATGATGAGAAGGTTGAGAGCGAACCGACCAAAACCGATTAGTTAAGAAAAGAACGGGTTCGCGCCCGGCGTTAACGGACAGCCTAACTGCTGCTCCGGTCAATAAATAAAATGTACAGGCAGTCAGCTTAGGGGATTCATGCTGGCTGCTTTGTTTTATCAGAATGTTAATTTATCCGGATTCGAAGGGGATAATAAGTTGGCAGAACAGTCAAGCATGGACCAGTACCAGCAGCAGCGGCAGGAAAAGCTGAACAAGATGATCGAGTTGGGTGTCGACCCGTACGGCGGCAGATTTGATGATGTTATTCCGGCCGAGAAGATCAAGGCGGATTTCGAGGATGACAAAGAAGGCCAGCGAGCTTGTGCCGCCGGTCGTATTGTCCTGCTTCGCGATATCGGCAAGCTGATGTTCGTCACGCTTCGCGATTCGAGCGGCACGATCCAGCTCGGTCTGAGCAAGAAGATGCTGGCGGATCAATGGCCGCTGTGCAAGCTGCTCGAGCTCGGTGATATCGTAGGCGCCGAAGGTGAGGTCGGCAGGACGCGCACCGGTGAGATCACGATCTGGGCCGAGAAGGTAACGATCCTTTCGAAGTCACTCATGCAGCCGCCCGAGAAGTTCCACGGCCTGACCGATCCGGATGCACGCTATCGCATGCGTTATGTCGATCTGTGGGCGAATCCGGAGGTACTCGAACGTTTCCGCAAACGCAGTGAGATCGTCGCAAGCATGCGAAATTTCCTGCAGGAGCGAGGCTTCCTTGAAGTCGAGACGCCGATGATGCAGACGATCGCAGGCGGTGCGGCTGCCAAGCCTTTCATTACGCACCACAACACTCTGGATATGGATCTGTTTTTGCGGATCGCTCCCGAGCTTTTCCTCAAGCGTCTGCTGGTTGGTGGTATGGAGCGGGTCTTCGAGATCAACCGCAATTTCCGCAACGAGGGTCTGAGTACCAGGCACAATCCCGAGTTTACGATGATGGAGCTGTACCAGGCGTACGGCGATTACAATGCAATGATGGACCTGACCGAGGAGATGGTCACTAGCCTCGTCGAGAAGCACTGTGACGGCATGGAGCTGCCGTTCGGCGAGATGACGGTAAATTATTCCGGGCCGTGGCGAAGGGCACGATATGCGGACCTGCTCAAGGAATGTGCGGGCGTGGATATCGACGACATCGAGGCTGTTCGCGCGAAGGCGCGTGAGCTCGAGATCGGCGAAAGTCACATGGATGACGCGGTCGTGATCAACGAAGTCTTCGAAGAGACGGTCGAGGATACGCTGATTGATCCGACGTTCGTTATCGATTACCCTGCAGAGCTTTGCCCGCTGACCAAACGCAGCAAGGCTGATCCGCGCTATGCAGAGCGTTTCGAGCTGTTCATCGGTAAGATGGAGCTTGCGAACGCTTATACAGAGCTGAACGACCCGAAGGTGCAGGAAGACAACTTCCGCACGCAGCTCGACGGTCAGGAAGATACGATGGCGACGATGGATGAGGATTTCGTCACCGCACTCAAGTACGGCATGCCGCCTGCGGGTGGTCTGGGTGTGGGCATCGACAGGCTCGTGATGCTTTTGACCGGCGCGACGACAATTCGTGACGTGATCCTGTTCCCGCTGCTCAAGCCTGCCGCCAGAAGCGAAGAGGAGTAAACGGCGGCGGATGTGGTTTTTGTGTGCGTTCGCGTGGCGGACGTGCTGAAGAAGGAATGCGATGAAACATCTGAGCGTGGTACTTTGCCGCAGATATCTGAGCAAGAAGAAGATCGTTCTGTTGAGCGTTGCTTCGGTGGCGATGTCATGTGCGCTGCTTGTGGTCGTGGCGAGCCTGTTCACGGGTTTTATCGCCTCATTCGAGAGCACTGTCAGTGACCACGTCGGCGACGTCGTTATAAGCGGCAGGCGCGGAGTGCTGATAGAGCAGTACGACAGGCTGATAGCCGAGCTGGATGAGCTTGACGAGGTCGAGAGTTCGACGGCGGTGCTGAGCGGCAAGGGCGGATTGCTTTTTCTTGGGCCGGGTAATGTCAGGGCGGTCCAGCTTTACGGGATCGAGATGCCCCGGCGAAGCAAGGTAACGCCTTTCGGCGATATGCTCGTTCGGCAGAAGGGGTCAGACAGTGCAAGTTTTACACCGGAGTGGGTCAAGGGCGGGACGGGTGGATTTCTGGGCATAGGCGTGATATCGAGTCCGGACGAAAAGACCGACGAGTATGACATGGCCGAGGTCCAGGACTTTATCGGCAGAAAGGTCGTATTGACGACAGGTGATGGACAGTCAACGAAGACGCAGCTTGTAAAGTTCACTGTCGCGGATGTAGTATTCAGTGGCTTTCACTGGGCGGATAAGGATTTTGTGTACCTGCCGATGGAGCGGGTGCTGGATGAATTCTACCCCGACAGCGGCAAGGTTGCGGACATGGTGCAGATAAAGGTGGCCGAAGGCTATGACCCTGCCGCCACAGTCGCCCAGGTGCGATCAGTCTGGGAGCGGTTCGCTGATCAGGAACTGGGCTGGAGCCTGCCCAGGATCGCGGCGGTGCAGGTACAGACCGCACGGCAGAACTGGGCCCGGCTGATAAGCGAGTATCAGAAACAGCTCGGCATGCTGATGGTTATTTTCGGCGTCGTCAGCGGCGGCGTTGTACTGCTGATCGCGTGCATTTTCTATATGATCGTGATAACCAAACGCCGAGATATTGCAGTGGTCAAAAGCTGCGGCATGGGCGGTTTTTCGGTAGCGGGTCTATTCCTGTTTTTCGGCAGCATCGTCGGCGTGGTCGGAAGCGGCATCGGCATCGCGGCTGGTTACGTGATCACGAAGAACATCAACTCGATCGAAGCTGCGATCAGCTCCACCTTCGGGCTCAAGCTGTGGCAGAGCAGCACGTACATGTTCAGTACGATACCGGATGATATGAACTGGTCCGCGGCCGGCTGGGTGGTCATTGCGTCAGTGATCGCGAGCATGATCGGAGCGATAATCCCCGCAATCAGGGCGGCGACCTTGCGGCCCGTTAAAATACTGCGGTACGAGTGAGCGGCTGGATGGCCGTTGTTTTTGATTATAC
The DNA here is from genome assembly GCF_002007645.1 of Anaerohalosphaera lusitana. Classification (GTDB taxonomy): domain Bacteria; phylum Planctomycetota; class Phycisphaerae; order Sedimentisphaerales; family Anaerohalosphaeraceae; genus Anaerohalosphaera; species Anaerohalosphaera lusitana. Next base: position 4,142,164 of record NZ_CP019791.1, on the reverse strand, counting down.
GGATGTAAGTTAATGTACAAGTTTTTGCTGGCACGCAGATATTTCGTGAAACGCAAGTCGACGGCGTTGGCGGTCGCCGCGGTTGCGTTGTGCGTGTTCATGGTCGTCGTCGTGATGACCGTGATGAGCGGGCTTGTACGCGAGTTCAAGGAAAAAAACCACAGGTTCTTCGGTGACGCGATTATCAGCAGTGATTCGCTGGTGGGCTTCGCGCATTACGAGAATTTTCTCGAAGAGCTGGTCGAAAAGGATTACGTGCTGCAGGCTTCTCCGGTGATCGAGACGGTGGGCATTCTCGAAAGCCAAATGTCCGGCAGTCAGTCGGGCATGAAAATAATGGGTTTTGATCCGGCAAGGCATGCGAAGGTGACAGCGTTCGAGGAGAGCCTGCATTATCGCGAAGATGAGCCGGAGATGGCTTTCGTACCGACATACAGGCCCAACCAGCCCGGCGTGGTTGTCGGCATCGATCTATTGCGAAGCAGGCAAGGCAAGATGGGCGAATACTATCACGAGCCTAATCCGATGCATATTAAGCTGAACGTGAGCTGTTTTCCGCTGACCGCCAGGGGCAATCTAGCGCGGGCGGGTATCGGCGGCGGCCTGGTCAATACCAAGGCGTTCTATTACAGCGACGACAGCCACAGCGGCCTGGTCGAGCAGGACGGCGGATATATTTATATGTCACTAGACGATCTGCAGGCTCTTTGCGGGATGGACGGGACGTATCCTCGTATCCATTCGATCTTCGTCAAATATGCCAAAGGCATGGATGTCGAGACAGCGACAGCGAGGGTTAAACGACTATGGGATGATTATGTTGCGAACATTGCCGCGGATGCTGAAACGAGCTATGAAAAACGGCTGGCCGGGCTCATGGATCATGTCAATGTCGAGACGTGGAAGCAGTACCGGGCGGCGATGATAGCTCCCATGGAGAAGGAAGAGACGATGATGACGCTGGTATTTTTGATGCTGGGCTTTATCACTGTCTTTATCATATTCGTCGTTTTCTATATGATGATCAGCAGCAAAAGCAAGGACATCGGCATCCTCAAGAGCATGGGCGTGTCGTCCGGCGGAGTTCTGAGCGTCTTTCTCGGGCTTGCGGGTATCGTCGGCACGACAGGCACCGCGATAGGCATGGCGGGCGGCATCGCACTGCTTGTAAAGGTGCATGCGATAGAGGACTGGTTGTTCGAGAACTATCAATGGCAGTTGTGGGACCGCAGCGTTTACGCCATCGGCGAGATACCGAACCAGATCGAATGGCAGACAATGGTTTTCATTGCGGCCTGCTCGGTGGCAGCGTGCCTGGCCGGTGCGGCGATACCGAGTATGCAGGCAGCGAGACGACGGATCGCCGAAGTGCTACAGGTTGATCAGCTCTAATTTAAATGGATCGAAAGACAATGCCTAAAATTCTAAAAGCGAGTTCAATATATAAATCCTATCGCATGGGCCAGGCTAAGCTTGATGTGCTCAAGGGGCTGGATCTGAGCATCAAGGAGGGCGAATTCGTTGCCATCGTCGGTTCGTCGGGAAGCGGCAAGAGTACGCTTTTGCATATTCTAGGCGCCCTTGACAAGGTTGATAAGGGCAGGGTTCAATTTCGCGGTAAGGATCTGGACAAATTTTCTGTGATGGATTATGCCCGTTTTCGCAATAAGATGGTGGGTTTTGTGTTTCAGTTCTACCATTTGCTGGACGAATTGAATGTACTGGAAAACGTCCTCCTGCCGTCGATGGCCGGGACCGGGATGTTCGGCTGGGCAGCCAGGAAAAAAACTGCTGTCGAGCGAGCCGAGATGCTGCTGGACAAAATGGGACTCAGTGAGCGTTTGAAACACAAGGCATATCAGCTCAGCGGCGGCGAAAGACAGCGAGTAGCTATCGCACGGGCGCTGATGAACAACCCGGTACTGCTTTTGGCGGATGAACCTACAGGAAACCTTGACTCTGTGACTGGAAATGGTATTTTAGAATCACTTGCGCATTTCAACGCGGAAGGGCAGACGATAGTTATGGTGACGCACGACGATCGTGTGGCGCAAAAAGCTGATCGAACGATACGGCTCGTGGACGGGAAGATTGCCCGTTTATAGATTTTAATTGATGGAGAATATGATGGGTTTGAAGATTTGGCAGAACGGCGAATTAGTTGACGAGGCACAGGCCAAGGTGTCCGTTTTTGATCATGGGCTGCTCTACGGCGATGGCGTGTTTGAGGGTATCCGCGTTTACAGCGGCAATATCTTCGAGTTCGAAGCGCACATTGACCGTCTTTATGAGTCTGCAAAAGCTATCAGGCTGGATATCGGCATGGACAAAAGGCCTTTGATGGACGCGACCGAAGAGACTGTCAAGGCCAATGAGATCGAGGACGGCTATATCAGGCTGCTGGTTACACGCGGTGTAGGCGATCTGGGCCTGAACCCGTTCGTTTGTGGCAAAGCGGGCGTCATCATCATCGCGGCCAATATTCAGCTTTATCCTGAAGAGTTTTACGAAACGGGCCTGAAGGTTATAAGCGCAAATGCCGTTCGGACGCATCCGCTGACACTGCCGCCGCAGGTCAAGAGTCTGAATTATCTGAACAATATTCTCGCAAAGATAGAAGCGATCGATCACGGCGTGGGCGAGGTGGTAATGTACAATCCTCAGGGATATGTTGCCGAAGCCAGCGGGGATAACATATTCATTATACGCAAGGGCGAGCTGTTCACCCCTCCGATACAGGCCGGCGCGCTTGATGGTATCACCCGGCAGGTCGTAATGAAACTGGCCAGAGAGTCCGGGTATACGGTCACCGAACGAAATCTTACAAAGTTCGACCTTTACATTGCTGATGAGTGTTTCCTGACCGGGACCGCGGCAGAGGTGATCGGCGTCGTTGAAATTGACGGGCGCATTGTGGGCGACGGCAAGCCCGGTGCTGTGACTAAAGAGCTCAGGAAAAAGTTTTTCGAGTATGCACGGTCATAACCGCACAGATAACAAAAATGATGGTGCCGGCGGCGAAAGTTCGCCGGTGCCATTTTTTAACGCGCTGAGCGAGGAGCTGAAGGCGGTTGACTATCTGCTAGCAGGAGCAATCGAACCTGGCGAGGGTGACATTGCGGGACTGGTCGCCAACGTTAGGACATCTGGTGGCAAGATGCTTAGGCCCGGGCTGTTGCTGCTAAGCGGTCGAATTTTCGATCAGAGTGGCGAGAGACATATCCGTGCCGCAGCGATGGTCGAAATGGTTCACTTGGCAACGCTGCTACACGATGATGTCATCGATCACGCAACGCGAAGACGCGGGCGGGAGACGATTAATTGTTTATATGGGGACAAGGCGGCAGTCTTGCTTGGCGGGTATGTACTCGGTAAAGTCATGGCTCTTGGCAGTGCTGAAGGTATGGCGGATATGTCAGGCGAAGTTGCCGCGGTTGCCCGGAAAATATGCGACGGGGAGATGATGCAGAACGTGATCAGTCTCGATCACGAAATTGGTGAACAGAATTATTACAATATTATCGCCAGTAAGACGGCGGCTCTTTTCGGAAGTGCTTGCTGGATGGGTGCGTTTCTTTCGGGAGCCTGTAAAAAGGATTGCAACTCGTTAAGACAATACGGAGAGCATTTTGGAACGGCGTTCCAGATAGCGGACGACATTCTGGATGTGACGAGCTCCGTGCAGAAAATGGGTAAGAATGTGGGTAAGGATATCTTTGCACTCAAACCGACACTACCGCTAATACACTTTGTTCAAACGGTCGCTGACGGCAGAGAACTGCTCCATACTGCCGTTTACGAGGACGACAGGGGCCGCATACGTGATATGCTCAGTGACGCTGGCAGCATCGAATACGCATACGAGCAGGCGAAAATGCACAGTGACAAAGCTGTGCACTCTCTTACATTCATTGAAGCCGATCAGACAGCGATGGAGCCGCTTTTGTCATTGTCTCGGTTTGCCGTCAACCGCGAAGTCTGACGGTTCTTGAACGCGATTCCTGAAAATCTCCGTTTACTCGTGTCGCAGCGCAATGATCGGGTCGACGTTGGCAGCTCTGACAGCGGGGTAAAGGCCGAAGACTATGCCTATGCCGATACTGATGCTGAACGATATCAGTATGCTGCTCTGAGTTATGATCGTAGGCATGCCCGAGAAATGCGTAATAACCTTAGGTATCGTGATACCCAACCCAATTCCGACCAGTCCCCCGATGGAAGAGAGCACTACCGTTTCAATGATGAACTGGTTGATGATCTGTTTGCGTTTGGCGCCAATGGCTCTGCGTATGCCGATCTCGCGTGTGCGCTCGGTTACTGATGCGAGCATGATGTTCATGATCCCGATACCGCCGACAAGCAGTGAGATGGCAGCGATTGAGCCGAGTACTATGTTGAAGGTGCGTTTTGTTTCGCGAGCCTGTTTGAGCAGGGCTAGAGGAACGCTTATCTGGTAATCCTTATCCTCATGAAATCGTTCGAGCATCGCTTTGATCCCTGCAGCGGTCTGCTCGACATGTTCGATCTCTTTAACTTTGGCAATTATCTGATGGAGCTCGACCCGCTCGCGGGTGCGGGAGCCGGCTGTACGCCGTTGAATGATATCACCGTAATACTTGCGGGCGATGTTGATGGGTATGTATGCATCGACTCTCTCATCGGGCATCTGGATATTGCCCGCGCTGCCGCCCTCGCTTTTGACAATGCCCACGACTTTAAAGAAGTCCGAGCCTATTCGAACATGGTTGCCGATAGTGTTCGTGGTTGCGAGAAGCCTTCTGGACCCGTATTCGGTTAGTACAGCCACGTTCGCCTGGTTTTGTATGTCCTGCCGGGTCAGGACCCTGCCGGCGACTTTGGGCCTGTCGAGCATTTCAAACCATTCCGGTGCGGTGCCTACGACGCGAAGCTCAAGCGAGCGGTCGCCGAGGCGTGCTTCTTTGCGGACGATCTTGACCGGCACGGCCTGAGCCACGGTGTCGAATGTTTCGGCAATGCGCAGATGATCGTCGTATGTCAGGCCGTACATGCTCATGAATGAGCGGGTGGTCGAGGATGTTGATTCTTCTTTCTGGGATTTGACGGACTTGAGAATGATATTATTGGAACCTACTTTCTTGATCTGTTCCATTGCCTGGCTGCTCGCACCTTCACCGACAGAGAGCATTGCGACCACCGAGCCCACGCCGAACACAACGCCTAGCATGGTCAGTAGTGTACGAAGCTTGTGCAGCAGCAGGTTCTCGATCCCGAGATATACATTGCGCCAGAGTTTTGAGTTCATGCTGTATCCTCGATCTTCTGGACCTTGCCGTCACGCATGTGCAGGATTTTTCGCGCGTGTGCAGCAATTTCTGATTCGTGCGTTACCATGATGACGGTCTTGCCGTTCTGGTAGAGTTCGTCGAGCAGTTCGAGTATCTGTGCACCGGTTACAGAGTCCAGATTTCCCGTCGGCTCGTCGGCTAACAGTATCTTCGGGTCATTCGCCAGTGCCCGCGCAATCGCGACACGTTGACGCTGACCGCCGGAAAGTTCTGCGGGGCGGTGGTTCAGTCTCCCTTCGAGTCCCACTTTATGCGCCAGCTCGACCGAGCGTTCCCTGCTCTCTTTCTCATCCCAGCCAAGATAAAACAGAGGCAGCTCGATATTTCTTTGCACGCTCAACTGCGGGATCAGGTTGAAGCTCTGAAATATGAATCCGAGATGCTTCAGACGAATCTCGCTGAGATGATCGTCATCCATCCGGCTGACGTCCTCCTGGTGCAGGTGATAGCTGCCAGAGGTGGGTCTGTCGAGACAGCCCAGGATGTTGAGCATCGTACTTTTGCCCGAGCCGCTGGGGCCCATGATCGCCCAGAATGAACCGGGCTCAAAAGCGACATCCACGCCGTCAAGCGCACGCACCTGCTGGTCGCCCATCTCATATATCTTGCGAATGTTCTGCAGGTTGATGACCGAATTGTCTATGGTCCGCGGGGTGCTCATTTAGCCGCTCCCTCAACTGAGCTGCCTGGCCGAATAGTCTTTATGTCGGGCTTTGTCTCGTTTGACTTGCTCCGTCCACTGCCTTTTTGCTGCTGTTTGGTTGTGCCCGCTGTCGCGGTGGCTTTGCCGTCCTGCACAGCGGCTTCAGTGAGCGGAGGAGCCATCATGACCTTGTCGCCGGAACCTAGGCCGTCCAGAACATGAACCATTCGATTATTGTCCAGGCCGATCTCAACCGGATGGCGTGTCGCCTGTCCGTTCTCGATCTTGTAAACGCAAGGCTGGTCGCCGACCCTGACGACTGACTGTATCGGGACGTAAACAGCGTCGCTGAAACTGTCAACAAGGATCGTGGCCTTGCAGCTCATGCCCGTCCGCAATTCCGGGTTGTCCCCGTCGAGCTCGATCTGAGTTGGATATACTTTCAGATCCGGATTCATCCATGCAAAACGAGCGTCGGGCATAGGAGCGATCTTAGCGACGGTACCCGTATATATCTTACCCGGCAGGGCGTCGATCTCAACCTGGACGCGGAGCCCCAAATCAACTTTGTTAAGGTTGGTCTCATGGATGTTCACCTCTGCATTTACTGCGTTTGCGGTGGGTAGATAGATGAGCTCCTCCCTCTCGCGGACCTCGCTGCCTTCCTGCAGGGGTTCGTCATCGCCGCGCCAACTGAACTCGGCACTGCTCGCGTACACGACCATGCCGTCAGCCGGTGCATGTATGGTAGCCTTTGCGATCTGGTTCTCGAGTTTTTCGAGAATGGATTGTTCCCGCTCGTATCGAGATTCAGCGGCCTTGAATTCCGCCTCTGCCTGGACAACGTCTGCGGATGCTTTTCTCCTGACTCTCTCAAGGGCCATCTCTGTCTGCTCGACGTCACTATTGAGCTCAGCAAGCTTCCGCTTATGTGTGAAGTTCTTAAGCAGTTCCAGTGCGTTTTCTGCAAGCTGCAGTTCGAGCTGGGCCTTTTTCCACGCCAGTTCATCGCTCTTGAGCTCGGTGGGAGAAATATATTTCTCTTTTCGAAGGGTCACCGACCAGTCATACTTCTCTTTTGTCCGCTGCACCTCTTCATCTGCGAGGACAATCTTAGACTCATTTTCCTTGAGCTGATTCGGATACTCACCTTCCATGTACTTGTTGAGGTCGAGTTTTGCAAATTCATAATCGAGCTCCGCCTGTTTGATGTCGCTGTTTGCCTGGTTTTTCGTAACAGCAAGGTTCTCTCGTGCACCAATGAATGATGATTGAGCATTTTGAACGTCTATTTCCTGCGTCACCCGCTGGTCCTCCAGTTCGGATGCGTCCAGCTCCACCAGCAGATCACCCTTTTTGACATGAGTGGCCTCCGGTATCAGATACAGAACGGTGGTTCGTCCTTCAAGTTCGTTCTTGATGATAACCTGCTCACGGGCCTTGATCGTCCCGGATTCGGTGACGGAGATGGCAAGGTCACCTTTCTTCACTGTGTAGGTTGGGACTTCATCTGCCAGATTATTAGAATCTGATGTTTGATTCAGGGCAGCAAAAGTGAATGCGGCAATGATAAGTACAAGAATGATTATCGCTGCTTTGGTTTTTGAAAAAAATTTGGTGTTACTGCTCATTTTTCAGTGTCTCCGGGTCGAATTCGGTCCACAGACCCTGGCTGTCTACATCCAGAAGGCCCATGTCACGTTGAAGTTCCAGTTCTGCAATTCTATAGTTTATTATAGCGGAAGTCAGTGCGTTTTGTGCGTTCAGAAGCGAGCTTTGGGCTTCAAGCACGTCTCTTATTTCCGCTCGGCCGGCCTGAAGGAACAAATTTGTGCTTTCCACTCGTTTTTCAGCCACCATCACAGCTCTTGCCTGGATCTGCAGGGTTTCGCGTGTGGTCAGCAGATCCCTCAGACGATTCCTTACGTCCAGCTTGACAGAATCGGTCAAGGACCCAAGATCGCGGATTGCGGATTCAAACTGGATAAGACTGTTTCTGTACTGGTTGCGTTCAGCGGTTCGCTCTACAGGAAGATCCATAGTCAGCAACGCAGAGTAAAAAGCCTTGTCCGCACGGATCTGCGCATCGTCGCTTGCAGCAGTGCCTACACTGCGGCGAGAACCTGAAGCTGCCTCGCCCAGCAGGGTCAATTCCCCTCTGAGCCCGTCCGCGGCCACAGCAACGGACCGCTGTTCGTCATAAACCGCACCCCTGGCGACTTCGAGATCCTTGCGGTTTTCGATCGCCAGCTTCTGTGCGATATAAGGATCAAGTTCGTACGGACCTGCGTCCTCGCGAGACGGCGGGGGCAGGTTGATCGGTGCGTCGGCGGGCACGGGCTCGTAATCTTCCTCATCGTCCTCGACCTGAGCGACACCTTCGGTCATACGGACCAGTCGGTCCAGTTCATCGCGATCCAGTTCGATTTCGGCGTCGGTGGGCAGACCGAGCAGGATCTTGAAGTTGTCGATCGCTCGTTCGTAGCTCTGCTGGGCAGCTATCCAGTTTTCGCGGGCTCGCAGCTCATCCTGCACCGCCTGGTCAACCTGTATCTCCGTAAGTTGACCCGCATCTGCAAGTCTTCTGGCCCTTCTAACCGACATGATCAAACGCCTATAGTTCTCTTCGGCGTTCTTTATGCGATCAAGCTGGCGAAGCACGCCCAGATATTCGGTTGCTATGTCTACCGCGAACGTCTTCTTGAATCGCTCGAAATTGTAGATCGAATACATTACGTTGCGTTCGGCCTGTGTGAGCGGTTCGGTCACGATAAATTCGCCCGATCCTCGCATCAAAGGCACTGACACAGATGCGTCAGCTCGCAGGCCCAGCGAAGATGCTCCTCCGAGCGTGATCAGATTCGCCAGATCCACGGCCAGATTAGAAGTGAATGTGGCGCCGTTCTTGAGCTGTCTTGAAAAATCCGTGACCGAGCTGTTAGTTGTGCCTGAGACTGTACGGCTGCCGCTGCTGTCTGTGCTGATGTTGCTTTCCAGTGCCTGATTGAATATATTGCGAAATTCGTTCCGCTCCAGGTCCAGATCCAGTGCCGTGCTGAAAATGTCCTCTTTTTCGGATTGATAACGAAAACTGTTTGCCGCACCTATCTGCAAAGCCTCGAAAAGAGTGAACTGCAGGGGCTTGCCTTCAGGAACATCTACTATGTTATCCCCTGCTATGGTAGGTTCGAGATAGTTCGGGTCAGGCCATTGTTCGATCGGCTCGATGGCCCACGGCCCCAGATAGAGGTCAGTGGCATGCAGCAGATCCTGATCGGTGATAAGTCTTCGCCTTAAAACATCGCTGGGCCTTTCGATAGTGAACGGCTCGGCCTTACCAAGCGTGTCGACCTGCTTATCCTTGATGATATCGTAAGCGACGTCATTGGCTTCCTGGCGGTGCTCTTGTGGAGATTTGCAGCCCGTGAGTCCAAAGACTGTCGATACAGCAATGACTGCCAGGCATGTCGATTTTAATGTGGAACTGGTTTTCTTTGTCATATAAATAGAGTATTCAGAAGGGGGAGATTAACGCGGCTAAACATCTACGTCCTTATATCAGACGCTTGAGAACGGCAGGGTAATTCAAAAAATCCAAAATTTAATCTTCATTTCCGATGGAACATTCCGGCCCAGTGTAGTGTCTAAGGGCATAGGCGATCATCAGAAAGCGTATTATAGTGTGTTTCCTGTTAAAATCAAAGGCTGTCCAGAAAATAGCTGAGCTTTGTATGCTTTTTGCGGACCATCGGCAGCGTGTATAAAACAAGTGTATTGTCAAGTTATCCTTTACTGTCGCAGGCTTGGGCGCGACAATAGAAACCGTAAGACATTCTCATTAACCCAGTTTGGAGGTTTACCAAATGAAATCGATGTTGATATCATCAATTGTTGTCGTGGCTGCATGGTTGCAAGTCGTTGCCTGTTCGGCTGCCGAACTGCCTGCCCCGGGCGTTGGACTTACCATCTACAACGATGATTTTGCGGTGGTCAAGGAACGCAGAGAAATGGAATTCGAGCAGGGCGTTAACGAAGTCAAATTCACCGATGTCGCCAGCTCTATAGACGCTACAAGCGTTAATTTCAAGTGCCTGTCCGACCTGGACGCTGTTTCGATCCTGGAACAGAACTACGAGTACGACCTTGTCAATACCGCATCCCTGCTGGACCGTTATATCGACAAGGAAGTGGTCGTGCAGATCGCCGGCAGCGGAGCCGACGTCGGTACAAAGGTCAGAGGCATTCTCAGTGCATCGCTGGGTCAGGACCTGATCATCCGTGATGCCGACACAGGCGAGATGGAAATAATCAACCGCAGCAGCATCGAGCGCATAGCACTCGTAAAGATGCCCAGGGACCTGGTAACCAAGCCTACGCTGGTATGGCTCGCGGATTCGAAAGTGGCTGGCGAGGAGCTTTGTCAGGTCACCTACACGGCAGGCAATATTGGGTGGAAAGCGGACTATTCAGCCGTGCTCAATGCGGATGAGACGAAGCTTGATCTGACCGGCTGGGTTACGATAAACAACCGCAGCGGTGCGGCTTATGAGGATGCGGTAATTAAGCTGATCGCAGGTGATGTGCGAAGGGTCCAGGAACAGCCTCAGCAGCCCAGACGTGTTTACGATCGAGCGGTGATGATGGAAGCGAAGGCCGCCGGTTTCGAAGAAAAGCCTTTCATGGAGTACCACCTTTACACACTGGGCCGGCCTTCTACGATCAAGGACAAGCAGGTCAAGCAGATTGAGTTTATCGAGCCTGCCGCGGATGTGCCTGCTGAAAAAGTTTTCGTGTACGAATGGCAGAAAAAGCCAGAAAAGGTGCAAGTCAAGATCGAGTTCGAGAACACCGAGGAGAATAACCTGGGCATCGCTCTGCCAAAGGGTAAGGTTCGAGTATTCAAGAAGGACCCTGCCGACGGCATGCTCGAATTTGTCGGCGAGGATATGATCGATCACACAGCGAAAAAAGAAGAGCTGTCATTGTACATCGGCGATGCGTTCGATATCGTGCCCGAGCATAAGATGGTCGATCACAAGGTCGGAAGACGTCAACGAACCGAGGTCCATGAGATCGAGCTCCGTAACCGCAAGGACGAGGACGCAGTTGTAAACGTCGACCACAAGATCAGCCCCTGGATGAACTGGAAGGTCAGCTCAGAAATGGACTGGCAGAAAGAGGACTCGACAACCGCTCGGTTCGAGGTCCCCGTCAAGGCCGACTCAACAGTGACGTTCCGTTACACGGTTTACATGGATTGGTAAAATCTTCGAGGGCCTTGAAATGAAACGGTCTAGCTGGAATTTTGCAATCGATCTTTTTGCGTTTCTTGTACTGCTCGCCCTGACGGCTACGGGTGTTGTGATCAGATTTGTTCTGCCGCCCGGAAGCGGAGGCCGGGGACAACTGCAAACCGGCGGCAGGGGGCGTGAGCATATTCAGGAATTGCTCGGCATGACCCGGGACGGGTGGGGCAGCATCCATTTTTACATATCGCTGCTGTTCATTGTTTTAATGCTCGCCCATTTGTTCCTGCACTGGAACTGGGTGAAAGGATATATGAAGAATTGTTTTCGACGTGATGAATGCGAGGACAAGTAGGTATAACGTCAAAACGCTTTTCAACAAAAAAAGGCCGACTCGAATCCACGAGTCGGCCTTTCAATTGCAGATCAAGTCAACAATTAGAAGCTCAGAGCGTAAGTGATGCCGCCCCAGAATTCGTCTTCATCATTTACTGTGTCTTCCATCGAGGTCTGGTAGTAGATAGCTGGTGTGAGTGTGCCATTGCCAAGTTTCATTGGAGCCGCAGCACCATACTTGAGGTGCGACCAGTCGTGATCGATCTGATCAGCAACACCAAGAAGGTTTTCTGTATTCAAGCCTGTACCGTCATTGTATGTCGCATCAGCGAAAAGCTTGATAGTCTGTTCTGGATTGTCAGGTGTAAAACCGTCAATGGTAAAGTCATATTCAAGGCCAACAACATGAATCCAGCCGCTTGCATCGTTATATGTTGCGCTACCTTCTGATGTCCACATTCTTATGATCGTGTAGCTCGGTGTAATACCGTTGCCGATGATGTTGGGCCATGCAAAAGTCGCATTGATCTCCTGCATGTCGATTACGTCTGAAGGCATGTCGATAAAATCATAGTACATCCAGTTGACAGCATAATCAGTCTGCCAGGACTCGCCTTCACACATGGAATTTGCATAGCCAAAGGTGTAGTTATACTCGGTGAAATTAACACGACCGCTTGTAGGTACTGCGGGGTCTGTTCTACCGCTGGTACCCGCGTACGACATCCACACGTTGGCGTAGAAACCGTTTCCGAGGTCGAGATTAACGCTTGGCTGTACCGCAGCCGCGTCATCCAGACGGTCGAAACCACGCCAGATGTACTTTGTAACGTAAGAGACACTTGCATCAACGCCGATCTCACCGTCAGCAGCCGAAGCAAGGCCCGTCACGCCGCAAAGCGCCAGAACCGTTGCCAGTAAAATTACCTTCTTCATTGAGCACTCCTTTCAAAAAACACTGAACCCTTAAAAAATATTGCATCACAGGACACGTGCCCTGTCATTTCACCAGTGACCTCAGCAGGTACAGCATTTACTCCTGACCATGTATCACTATCTGCGAATATATCGGTTTTATGGGTTATAGCAATGAAAAAAATTAGTATTTGGTCTAACCAGAATGTTTTTTGAATCCAGAGGGGTGTTAATGTGGGTAAACTGCGCAAAAAAAGAAGCCTTGGGCGGTTCCCAAGGCCTCGAAATGGTCTATAAACTGATATTTAGCTTTAACTGGCAAGCGTCCTGATCTGCAACTGGTCCTTTGCCTGACCAACAAGATAAAAGCTGCCGGTGATGCAAATAAGGTCCTCACGGCTGACCGCGCTTTTCGCAATTCTAACGGCCTCACGAAGAGTCATAGCGGTCTGACACATCTTTCCGCATATTTCCGTGTACATATCCGCAAGGTCCTGCGGGAACACAGCCTTGGGCGAGTTGCTCCGTGTGAAGATCACCTTATCAGCTCCAAACTGCAGTTGATTAAGCATTCCCCTAACGTCCTTGTCCTGGTTGCAGGCGAAGATTATGATCATCGAATCGTAAGGAACATGCTGCCCAATAGCGTGTATCAACGCCCGTATGCTCGCGGCGTTATGTGCTGTATCAACGATGATCCTCGGATCATCGCATATAATTTCCATCCTGCCCGCCATCGATACCTCAGCAAGACCCTTGACGGCTTTGCTGTCATCGATCTCTATCTTGCTTTTCAGAGCGTCCAGCATAGCCAGAGCAAGTCCGCAATTAACTGCCTGGTGCTGTCCGGGCAGCGGCACTCGCAAGTGCTCAAAACGGCTGTTAGGCGTAGTTAGACATATCCTTGTATGCGGCCCGTGTTCCCTGGATGATTCGAACCGGCTCGAGAAATCTACATCGGTCCCGGTAACCAGAAGCGGCGATCCGCATTCCAGCGCACGCTTTTTAATAACTCTCATAGCGTCGGCATGCTGAGGAACGGTTACAACCGGTACGCCTTCTTTTATGATGCCGGCCTTTTCTGCGGCGATCTCCGGCAGACTGTTGCCCAGCAGATTCTGGTGGTCTATGCTGATATTCGTGATACCCACAAGCAGGGGCTGCACCACGTTCGTGCTGTCGAGCCTGCCTCCAAGACCCGTTTCCACAATGGCGATGTCCGCCTCTTTGTCGGCGAAATACATGAAGGCCATCGTGGTCATTATCTCGAAAAAAGTTGGCGCATCGTCCTCGTCGGCCAGTTTCTCAATGGTCGCATGCAGGCGATTGAGCAGCCCAATGATCTCCTTGTCGGCGATCATTTTGGAGTTTACCACGATCCTCTCGTGCAGTGTCGTCACATGCGGCGAGGTGTAAAGCCCGACCTTGTACTCGTTGGCTTCGAGCATCTTAGCCAGCATCGTAGCAGTCGACCCCTTGCCCTTAGTGCCGGCGATATGAACCACATCGGTCTTCAGATGCGGGTTGTCGACTCCGGCGAGCAGCTTTTCCATTCTGGTGAGATCAAATGTGGATACATTATATCTCAGCCGACGCTGCTTTTCGTAGTCGGTGCGCTCGAAAAGGTATTTAATTGCTTTGGTATATGACTTGAACACTTTCTTTCGCCTGACCTTGGAAGTCGTGCCTCGAGAAGCCTTTTTTGTTTTGGTACTCTTTGTTTTCTTTGTTGATTTAGTCATAGTTCGCACCTTACCACAAAAGATGTCAAAGGTCAACGAAAAACCCGCTTAATAGGCTAATAAGCCGGTGAGCGTAAGGGAAAATTGCTATTTATAGGGATTATTGAAGCAGCACCTTGCCCATTCTGCGATTCATAATGAGGATTCTTGTTTTTGCAGCCTGATGACATGTATTTTGTTTGTTTGTGTACGGTGTGGACCGATACGGTTTATATCAGGTTGTGAGAAAATGTGTCAGGCCATTTAATATGCTTGCATCATCCGTCCAATGGGGTTATGGTTCGACTTTGTGTTTGTAAAGAATTCAATTATCAACTAAGCAATTGGGAAAATGTCAATGGGCTTAACAGAAAACGTAAAAGGCTTATCGGAAATTGATGAACTTTGCGTGCAGACTATCAGATTTTTGTCGATGGAGGCCGTGCAGGAGGCAAACAGCGGTCACCCCGGAATGCCGATGGGAATGGCAGGAGCCGCTTATCATCTTTGGATGAATCATATGAGATTCAATCCTAAAAATCCTAATTGGATGAACAGGGACCGTTTTGTGCTTTCCGCCGGTCACGGCAGCATGCTGCTGTATTCGTTGCTGTATCTTACCGGTTTCGATCTTTCACTTGTCGATCTGAAAAACTTCCGTCAATGGGGCAGCAGGACTCCCGGCCACCCGGAATTCGGCCACACTGCCGGCGTTGAAGCGACCACCGGACCGCTCGGACAGGGGCTTACCAATGCAGTAGGTATGGCGATCGCGGAAAAATATCTTGCCGATCGTTACAACAAGGAAGATTTCCCCGTTTTCGACTATAATATCTATTCCATCGCAGGTGACGGCTGTCTCCAGGAGGGCATAACTTCCGAAGCCTCCAGCCTGGCAGGGCACCTCGGCCTCGACAATCTCATCGTTATTTACGACGACAACCATATAACCATCGACGGCGATACATCGCTTTCCTTCACCGAAGACGTGGCAAAAAGATATGAGGCCTACGGCTGGTACGTCCAGGAAGTGGACGGCGACGGCAATAACATCCAGGGTTTGCAAAAGGCCCTGGAAAACGCCAAGGCCCAAAGCGACGGACCAAGCCTCATCAAGTTCCGTTCGCTGATCGGTCACGGCAGCCCAAAGCATCAAGGCAAGGAATCCGCACACGGCGCTCCCCTCGGCGAGGACGAGATCAAGGTCATCAAGGAAAAATTCGGCTGGGAACCCGGCGAGGCCTTCGTCGTTCCGCAGCAAGTACTGGACCACATGCAAAAGAAGGCCACGGATGACGGCCAGGCACTCGAAAAAGAATACAACGAAATGTTCGCCCGATATGCTCAAAAGTATCCGGAACTGGCGAAAGAAATAGAAGATGCCCTGGCCGGCAGACTGCCTGTAAACGTCGAGGACCTGCTGCCGGACTTCGAAGCAGGCTCGAGCCTTGCAACACGTAAGGCCTCCGGCGCGATCCTGAACGCTATGATGCCTTCTCTTCCCCTGGTACTCGGTGGTTCAGCCGACCTGACGCCCTCGAACAACACGCTTTTCAAGGGTGCCGAAGACTTCCAGAAGGATAACCCAGGCGGCAGATACATCCGCTACGGTGTTCGTGAGCACGCCATGGGTGCTGTTATGAACGGTATCTCACTTAGCGGACTTCTAAAACCTTACGGCGGTACGTTCCTGGTATTCTCCGATTACATGCGGCCGGCGATTCGCGTTGCGGCTCTTTCCAATTATCCGACGATATTCCTGTTCACACACGACAGCATAGGTCTTGGCGAAGACGGCCCGACCCACCAGCCCGTCGAGCACATCGCGTCACTGCGGGCGATCCCGAATCTTAAGGTGTTCCGGCCAGCCGACGCAAACGAAACCGCGTACGCCTGGAAGTACATGCTCGAGCACAATGACGGTCCGATGACTATCGCACTTACACGCCAGGGCCTGCCCGTCCTAGATCAGGACAAGTACGGCAGCGCAAAGCAGGCTGAGAAGGGCGCTTACGTGCTCGTCGAGCAGGACAACCCCGACGTACTGCTGCTTGCGACCGGTTCGGAAGTCCAGCTCGCTCTTGGCGCTGCGGCGACGCTCGCCAATGAAGGTATCAAGGCGCAGGTCGTGTCCATGCCATGCTGGGAGCTGTTCGAACAGCAGGACCAGGCATACAAGGAAAAGGTGCTGCCCCCGTCAGTAACTGCCAGAGTCGGCGTCGAGGCCGGCGTTGACAACGGCTGGTGGAAATATCTGGGCACTGGTTGCGAATTTGTCGGCATGTCTACCTTCGGTGCTTCTGCCCCGGCGAAAGAATGCTTCGCAAACTTCGGCATCACCGGCCAGGCTGTCACAGAGGCCGCCAAAAAGGTGCTCAACAAGTAGTATCAGCTTGATAATCAAAAAAGAAAGGGAGCCCGGCGTCAAAACCGGAGCTCCCTTTTTCATTGTATAACAACAGACTGTTACTTCAAGCGGTCTTTTTCTTCTTGTCCCCACCCGGGCTTTCCTTCTTCGTAGTGGTTGAATCACTTTTCGTTTTGCTTTCGGAGCTGTCCGACTTCTTAGTATCACTGCTGGAACTTGAAGCCGTCGATTCGCCCTTCTGGGCCTGTTTGTAGCTGTCACTGCGGTAGTCGGTTTCATAGAAACCGGTACCTTTAAAGATGACACCGGCACCGGAACCGATCAGGCGATTCAATTTCATCTTGCCGCACTCCGGGCATTTCTTTGCAGGCTTCGCGGTTATTGACTGGAACTTTTCGAACGCATGGCCGCAGCTCTCACAAACATAATCGTACGTAGGCATTTTCTATCTTCCTTACAAATGTGCCCTCAGGCGTATTATCACTCTTCTTCGGGCTGACCGCTCTGCGGATCCTCAGCGGGCAGGTCTTTTTCAACCTCTTCAGTATCCTCAGTTTCTTCCGGCCGCTTATTCACGATGACCTTGCTGGGGCGGATTACCTGGCCGTTGAGAGCATACCCTTTCTGATACTCTTCGACAACCACGTTGTCCGGCTTGTCCTCCTCGAACCGCTGCATCAGTGCTTCATGCTGTGACGGATTAAACTGCTCGCCGAGCGCATCGATCTGTTCGACACCGTGTGCGCGAAGAGCGTCCAGCATATGATCGAACACCAGCTTTACGCCCTGAAGAACGTTCTTGACGTTTTCGTCAGCGTCTTCCAACCCTGCCAAAGCGTGCCCGAAATTATCCAGCGAAGGCAGCAGACTCTTGATGATCGCCTTCTTTTCGTACGCAACGCTGTCAGCGATCTGCTTTGGGGCCCGTTTCTGGAAGTTCGCATAGTCCGCACTCACCCGCTGGAGCTGTTCGAAGAGCTGGCTTTTTTCATGCTCGAGCTTTTCGATCTGCTCTTCAAGCTGTTCGACCTTTTTGGCGGCCTTCTTATCTTCACGAGAGCTTTTTGGGCTCTTTTCTTTGTCTTTGTTCTGCTTTTCGTCTTTCATAGTGCTAACCTGCTAAAGATGGTTGATCAGTCGTTACCGAAGTATTTTTTTAATTTATCGAAAAATCCCCTGCTTTCCGGCAGGACATCGTTGTTTTCTGATTCCGCAAATTCCCTGAGCAGCTTTTCCTGCTCGTTCGTAAGATTTCTTGGTATTTCGACGGCAACTTTTACGAGTTCGTCGCCTTTTCGGTTCGTTCTCAGGTCCGGCAGACCTTCACCTTTGATCCGGAACACGTTGCCGTGCTGTGTCCCCGGGGGCACCTTCAGATGTTTTGTGCCGTTAAGACTCGGTACGTCGATCCTGGCTCCCAGCGCAGCCTGTGTGAACGAGATCGGTACCGTCGCTACCAGGTCATTGCCGTCCCGCATGAGGAAAGGATGCGCTTTGACACGCACATAGCAATACAGATCGCCTCGCGGACCGCCGTTCTTGCCCGGCTCGCCTTCGCCGGTTACTCTTATCCCCTGCCCTTCGTGTACGCCCGACGGGATCTTGACCGTAACAACGCGTTTTTTGGGTACCTGCCCCTTGCCGTGACATTTTCGGCAGGGATCGGTGATGACGGTCCCTTTGCCCTGACATTGCGGGCAGGTTGAGACCATCTGGAAGAATCCGCCCAGACCGGCTTTCTGCACCTGGCCGCCACCGCCACACATATTACAAGTGGCAGGTTTTTTACCTTTGGCAGTTCCTTTGCCCTGGCATTCGGGACAGAGGTCCTGACGGGTGAACTCGATGCTTTTTTCGGCTCCTTCGGCTATTTCGGAAAGCGTCAGCTCAACGGTCGTCTCGAGGTCATAACCACGCGTCGGCGCATTAGGCCTTGCTGTGCGACGTCTGCGGCCGCCGCCGAAAAAGTCACCGAATATGTCACCGAACATATCACCGATATCCTGCACATTCATGTGCGAATAATCGTGCATGCCGGTGCCGCGCAGCCCTTCATGACCGAACTGATCATATCGCTGGCGTTTCTCCGGGTTGCTCAGCACTTCGTAGGCTTCGGCGCATTCCTTGAACTTTTCTTCGGCTTGCTTGTCGTCGGGGTTCTTGTCAGGATGATACTTCATCGCCAGTCGGCGGTAAGCACGCTTGATATCGTCCGCCGAAGCATCCTTTTTGACCCCCAAAACGTCGTAGTAGTCCCTTTTAGCCATTGCACCTTCCTAAAAACTTAATGTCGGGAAGCGAACCTCATCGATCCGCCGCCCGACATTATCAAACTTCATTACGTGACCCTATATGATGGCGCCCGAAGTAATGTTCTCTTCGTCGTCATCTTTCAGATCGGAAATTACCACGTTCGTGGTCAGCATCAGTGCGGATACGGATGCCGCGTTCTGCAGAGCTACGCGAGACACCTTGGCAGGATCGACGATGCCCGCCTTGAACATGTCCACGAACTCGCCGGTCGCAGCATTGTAACCGATTGAGCCTTTCTTTTCCAGCAACTGCGCGACAACCACGTCACCTTCGCCGCCGCCGTTGTCAACGATCTGCTTGGTCGGCGCCTTCAGAGCGTTGATCAGAATGTCAAAACCGATCTTCTCGTCGCCGCGAACCTTGCTTCGGCCCTTTTCGAGCTCTTCGATCGCCAGCAGATACGTAACGCCGCCGCCCGGGACAACGCCTTCCTCCGCTGCTGCTTTGGTGGCACACAGTGCGTCGTCGAGCAGGTCCTTGCGTTCCTTCATTTCCGCTTCGGTCGGAGCACCGGCACGAACTACTGCTACGCCGCCAGTGAGCTTCGCAAGACGTTCCTGCAGCTTTTCCTTGTCATAACTGCTGGTCGTCTTCTCGATCTGCGATCGGATCTGATCACAGCGAGCCTTGATGTCCTTCTTCTTGCCGGCACCTTCTATAACGGTTGTGTCTTCCTTGCCGACAACGATCTTTTTGGCTCTGCCGAGCTGCGAAAGTTCTACGCTTTCGAGCTTGATACCCAGATCTTCTGTGATGACCTCACCGCCGGTGAGAATCGCCAGATCCTGCATCATAGCTTTCCTGCGGTCGCCAAAACCCGGAGCCTTGACCGCACAAACCTTCAGTACGCCCTGCAGACGGTTGATGACCAGTGCCGCCAGTGCTTCGCCTTCGACGTCTTCGGAGACGATCAGCAGGGGCTTGCCCATCTGAGCGACCTGCTCCAGAAGCGGGACGATCTCGCGAACGTTGGTGATCTTGCTTTCGTGCAGAAGGACGTATGCGTCTTCCAGAACTGCTTCAAGAGAGTCAGCATTAGTCATGAAATAAGGCGAAAGATAGCCCTTATCGAACTGCATGCCCTCTACTACTTCAAGCTGTGTTTCCAGGCCCTTGCCTTCTTCGACCTCGATAACGCCTTCCTTGCCGACCTTGTCCATAGCGTCCGCCAGGATCTCGCCGACCTCAGGATTGTTATTCGCACTGATCGCAGCAACCTTGGCGATATCTGCGTGACCCTTAACGGGCTTAGAGATAGACTGAATGTAATCAGTCGCGATCTTCACGCCCTTGCCCACGCCCCGCTGAATAGCGACCGGGTTTACACCCGATGCGACATACTTCAGGCCTTCGTTATAGATCGCCTCAGCCAGAACCGTCGCAGTGGTCGTACCATCGCCGACGACATCACTCGTCTTGTTGGCGACTTCGTTAACCATCTTCGCGCCCATGTTCTGGAAAGTCTCGGGCAGCTCGATCTCTTTACTGACCGACACTCCGTCTTTGGTCACTTTTGGCGAACCAAAGCTCTTGTGCAGCAGGACGTTCCTGCCGGTCGGTCCCATTGTAACTTTAACTGCCGAAGCGAGTTTGCCAAGGCCTTCCTTGAGTTGGGCTCTGGCTACTTCTTCGAACATCATTTGCTTTGCCATTTTGTGCTAACCTCCAGCATATAATTTGAACTTTGCAGTTCGCTGTCGTTACTTTTCAACGATACCGAGAATTTCCGCTTCGCGAAGGATCTTGTACTCGGTGCCTTCTACTTCGACGTCGCTTCCGCCGTACTTGCCGTACAGAACTGTGTCGCCTTTTTTGACGGACATTTCACCGCGGCTGCCGTTTTCGAGCAGTTTGCCCGTGCCTATCGCTACGACTTCACCCATAAGTGGTTTTTCTTTAGCGCTGTCCGGCAGAACGATGCCGCCTGCAGTCTTTTCTTCAGCTTCTTGTGGCTTTACCACAACTCTGTCGTCCAAAGGTTTGAGCTTCATAAGTTCTACTCCTGTATATCTGTATTTGAAACCTTTTTATAATTATCGACTCTTACGGGCCTACATCATGCCGGGCATTCCGCCCATTCCTGGCATTCCGCCGCCCATACCGGGCATTCCTCCACCCATTCCGCCCATGCCTCCTGGCATTCCGCCGCCGGGCATGCCGCCTTCGTCATCTTCACCGGGCTTTTCGGTGATAACGCAGTCGGTGGTCAGCAGCAGGCCTGCGACTGAGGCAGCGTCCTGCAAAGCAACACGAGTAACCTTGACAGGATCGATAACGCCTGCCTCGATCAGGTCCTCGAACTTGTCCTTGTCGGCGTTGTAACCGAAACCGCCCTTACCTTCGGCGACCTTGCTTACCACGATGTTGCCGACCTGACCTGCGTTTGTTGCGATGAAGTAGCAGGGCATTCTCAACGCACGAGCCACGATCTGTGCACCTGTCTGCTCGTCGCCTTCGAGCTTGAGCTTTTCGACAGCCTTGATACAGCGTACCAGTGCAACGCCGCCGCCGGGAACGATACCTTCTTCGATGGCCGCCCGTGTGGCGTGCAGTGCATCTTCGATGCGAGCCTTCTTTTCTTTCATCTCGGCTTCGCTGCCTGCACCGACATTGATCTGTGCCACACCGCCTGTCAGCTTCGCCAGGCGTTCCTGCAGCTTTTCGCGATCGTAATCGCTGGTTGTGTTCTCGATCTCGGTCTTGATCTGAGCGATTCTGCCCTGAATAGCATCCGACGAGCCCGCACCTTCGACGATCACGGTGTTGTCGTTGTCGATGGTGATCTTCTTCGCACGGCCGAGCTGGTTGAGCTGTACGCTTTCCAGATCCATTCCCAGGTCCTTGAAGAACGGCTGAGCGCCGGTCAACGCCGCAATATCTTCGAGCATCGCCTTACGGCGGTCACCGTAACCCGGTGCCTTGACTGCTGCAACGTCTACCACGCCGCGGAGCTTGTTGACTACCAGCGTCGCCAGTGCTTCGCCTTCGACGTCTTCAGCGATGATCAGCAACGGCTTTTTGGCCTTTGCGACCTCTTCCAGGATCGGAACCAGCTTCTTGATGTTGCTGATCTTTTCCTCATGCACCAGGACGTATGCGTTGGAAAATTCGCATGTCATTCTTTCCTGATCCGTCACGAAATGAGGCGAGAGGAACCCGCGGTCGAACTGCATACCTTCTACATATTCGACGTTGGTTTCGAGGCTCTTACCCTCTTCGACGGTGATAACGCCGTCTTTTCCGACCCGCATGAATGCCTCAGCCATCTTCTTGCCGATCGCGAAATCGTTATTGGCCGAAATAGCGGCGATATTAACGATGTCGTCCTTTTTCGAGATGTCGATGGGCTTTGCCAGCTTCTTCAGCTCTTCGGTTACCGTCTTGACCGCCTGCTGGAACCCGCGGTTCAGCGACATTGCGTCTGCACCCGCTGCGAGGTTCTTGAAGGCTTCCTTGAACATAGCCTCGGTGAGAACGGTCGAAGTCGTCGTGCCGTCACCAGCCTGCTTGGAAGTCTTGCTGGCGGCTTCTTTTACCAGTTTCGCGCCCATGTTCTCAACTTTGTCGAGCAGTTCGATCTCTTCAGCTACCGTCACGCCATCTTTTGTCACGGTCGGGCCGCCCCAACCTTTGTCGATGATAGCGTTGCGTCCTCTCGGTCCGAGAGTTGACTTGACGGCTGCGGCGAGCTTCTCGACACCAGCTAACAACGCGGTGCGCGCTTCCACTTCAAAAGACAAGTCTTTTTCTGCCATAGTCGTTCTTTCTCCTATTATTTCATCAATGCGTTAACTTGATACACGTTTTCCATACGGGCATCCAATGCAAAGTCAATGCCAGCTTGCCCGTTTTTACGGCAATCTTCTATTCTTCCACGCCGTAAGTTCTTTGTAAAGAATACTTTGGGAAAACGGAAAATTTAGACGGCAACCAGGTGTCCGGCCCCCGAAAACCGAACGGCCTGCCAGTTTTGGCACCGCAGAAAGGGGTCTCTCACGCCAACTTGACAGGCACGAATGCAATTCGGGCCGGCCCGGTCAGCTATTTCGCCCTGGATTTTTTGACGGCGTCAGCGCGCCTGAGGTAGAACGGCTTGAGCTTTTCCGGTTCAACGAAATCTGAGGCTTCGATAAGATCCTGTGCGATCCGATAGACATTATCCGCCCTCACGGACCACAGATCTTTTGGAGCTATTTCAATTTTTTCGCCCGCAAACCGGTCGCTGTAGTACTCCAGCCCCTCACCAAGCAGGCATATTTTGCCCGAATAACCCTCCGCCAGCTCCACAAACTCCTGCGGCTGGATAAGCCGATCATCCACGATCTTTACCCACTTGCCCTCGATGTTCTGGAATACCGCCGTAAAGAACATCCCCCGTTTTGCATCGATTATCGTCGCCGCATACTCATATCCGCCCTCATTTTGCAGATTTCGTATCAGCGCATCAGAGGACCTTGTAGTCACTATCGCGGCATTATTCGCCATCGCGATCATCTTCGCTAGCGTCACAGCTATCCGTATCCCCGTGAAGCTCCCCGGCCCGGATGTGATACCTATATATGCGATGCGGGCAGGATTTTCGTTGAACTCACGTAGAAGGTCCTGTATAGTAGGGAACAGTTCAGCATTGTGCCTGAGGGCACCGGAGAAAGGACGAGAGGCCCATAGATCCTTTCCGACACCCACTGCAACTGATCCGGCCCTTCCTGATGTATCAACAGCCAGCGTAATTCCGGGCTCATGCTTTTGGGTCATAGTCTTCTCTTTATTTATAGGGGTTCCAGCTATCTCTATTTGTCAAATGCTTACGGAACCAGAAATATAATCGCCAATGTGGTCATTTACAACCATCAGGACCGTTCTGTAGAAATGTTTTTTTCTCTTGCAAAAGGACATATCAATCTATAAACTGGCCCAACTATAAATTCCCGTGTGCGCGTTGAATGCGGAATTTGTGGTTTTTGCAATGATAATCAATTTGTTTTGGAGAAAATGCGGTGAGAAGAAGTTGCGTTTCACCAAGGCGAATAAGCCTGAGAGTTCTAATCTGTTTTGCAGTTCTGATAAGCGTTTTCAGTACTGGTAACACGTCCTATGCGCAACCGCAAAGTCGGGAAGAGTCGGTGCATCAAAAGGTCGTGTGGACTGTCGGCATCGCCAAAGAGTACCTCCGCAGGGGCCAGTACCAGCAGGCTAAACAGGCGGTTGTGGAACTTGAAAATCAGTCCGGCGAGTACATCAGCGAGAAAGATAAAGCCGAGCTCGAAGAAGTAAAGCAGCAGGCCCAGCAGGCAATAGCCCAGCGCCAGGAAATACTGCAGACCCTCGAAAAGAGCAAAGAGCTCACCTCCCAGCACCAGTACCAAAAAGCTGTCGAAATGCTCGAGGGCATCAAAGACAGTGAAGTACTGAAAGATTTCGAGCGGGAACAGGTGGAAAATAGTATTAAGTCGATCCGCCAAAAGCAGTCCGCAAATGAAGAAGAAATGGCGGCGCTTTTTGACCAGAGTGTAAGGCTCTACAAGGACGGCCAGCTCGACAAGGCCAGAGAAGGCTTTTCCAAAGTCGCTCTTTCCGACTACAGCTTCAAGTCCGACGGACGCAACGCCCAGCAGTTCATACAGATGATCGATCAGACCCAGAGCGAATCTGCCCAACAGCAGGCCGCTCAGGAGACCGAAACCGAAGAAGTAAAGGTCGCCGACAGCATTCAGGTCCTTGGCGATGAGCTTGCTCGCCATAATGAACAGGTCAAGGCCTTGTTCGACGAAAGCGTACTGCTTTACAACCGCGGTGCTCTCGAAGACGCCCGGGCGGGCTTTGCTGAGGTCAAACTCTCTGAAATAGATGTAAAAGATGATCAGGGACGTACCGCTGACGACTATCTGCAGCTGATCAACCAGGCCCAGGCCCAGCGTGACACGGCTCTTAAGCTCATCGCTGACGCCCAGACTCTCTATCAGCAAGGCAACTTCAAACAGGCCGAAGAAATCCTCGAATCCGTTCAGGCAGATTACGGCCAGTATCTCAGCAGTGAATCTGAGCAGAAAATAGCTTCGCTGACCGACAAGATCGACGAGGCCGCCAAAGGCCGCAGCCAGATCGCCCAGAAACTGGCCGCCAGTGAAGAGCTGGCACAGAAAGGTGACTATCAGTCGGCCAAAGAGGAACTTGAAATGGTCGTCAAAAGCCCATACCTCACCGCCGAAGAGCGGGAGGAAGTCCTGGCCAGCGTTAGTGAATACACGGCACAGATTCAGGCCCAGAACCAGCAGGCTGACAAAGAGACAATGGAGCAGCTGTTCGAAGACAGCATCAAGCTCTACGAGGCAGGCGATTACGAATCTGCTAAAGCAGGCTTTGATCAGCTCGTAGCGGCAGATATTGATATTACCATGAACGGCCGCACGCCCGCACAATACGCTCAGCTCGCAGCAGACGAAAAGGTTGCAGCGGTCGAGCCCGTCGAGACAGAAACTCAGGTCGTCCCGACCCAGCAGGAAGTTGTCCCCGAGCAGCCCCGATCCGAAGAAGATTCCTACACGGATTACGTCGCACGCAAACGCAACATACAGATCAGCTACACCCGCGCGGTTGTCAAAAACGCCACACAGCAGGCGAACGAATATCTTGCTGAGAATGAATTTTCTGATGCCCGTCAGTCACTGGCCAAGGCCTATTCAGTGCTCAACAAGAACCGTCTGCTTCTTGGCAACTCGCTTTATACCGAGATGAAGAACGAGCTCGACGCTCTTTCTCAGACTATCAATACCAGCGAGCAGGCTTACAATGCCGCTCAGCAGCAGGAAGAACTTAAGCAGGCTCAGGAAGTGGCCCGCGAACAAAGGCAAGAAGTCGAACAGCAGCGCCAGCAGGCGATCGAGACATACCTCCAGAACGCTATAACCTTCCAGGAAGAACAGCGGTACGAAGAGGCGCTCGGCCAGGTCGAGCAGGTGCTCGCACTGGACCCGACTAATGATCGGGCACTGATTCTCAAGCACTCGCTCGAAGATACGATTCGCTGGAGAAAGCAGCTTGCTACCATGCAGGAAGCAGACGAACAGGAATACAAGCTGTTCCTCGAAGCAGGCAAAGCGTCGATCCCTTATTCAAAGGAAATGCGCCATCCCAGGAACTGGAAAGAACTTGCTGAGCGGCGCAAGGAAGAAGAGTTCGAAGGACGAAGCCCTGCAGATGCAGCCGTCTACAAGCAGCTTGAGGAAGTTGTAGATCTCTCCGAGCTCACCGAAGATACGACGTTTGCGGATGCTATCGATATCATTATAAATTCTGTCGATCCCCCACTGCCCATCACTGTGCTTTGGAAGGATCTTATCAACAACGCCTTTATCGGCCAGGAAGAAGCTATTGGTCTGTCCGGACAAGGCCTCAGGTCGATACCCCTCAAAACCGGTCTTGAGCGAGTACTGCAGTCTGTAGGCGAAGGCCTCGCGGACATCGGTTACGCTGTAGAGGCTGGTACGATTACCATTGCGACAGAAGATTCGCTGCCCGCTTCTTACTATACGGAAATTTACGATGTTAGTGAGATCGTCGGTGCGCCGGTGCAGCAGTACGGCGGCATGGGCGGCGGTCGCGGCGGCTATGGTGGTGGCGGCGGCTACGGCGGCGGTGGCGGAAGCTACGGTGGCGGCGGCGGCTATGGCGGCGGTGGCGGAAGCTACGGCGGTGGCAGCAGCTTCGGCGGTGGCGGCGGCTACGGCGGCGGCAGCAGTTTCGGCGGTGGCGGCGGCTACGGCGGTGGCGGTGGCGGCTACGGCGGCGGTGGCGGTGGCTACGGCGGCGGCGGTGGCTACGGTGGCGGCGGTCGTGGCGGTTACGGCGGTGGCGGCGGAAACTACCAGCGCCTGTATGAGTTGATAGGCAATATCACACAGATAAAACCCGAAACCTGGGATGAAGACTACGTTGACGATGACCAGGGCGGAATCGGTCAGGGCGGCGGTCTTGGTGGAACCACGACCGACGAAATAACCTATGGTGAAGGTACCATCAGGCCTTTCGGAACACAACGTCTGATCATTTGGCAGACCCCGGAAGTACATGAACAGATCGTGGAGTTCCTCGACAAAATGCGAACCATCGTTGACAATCAGGTCTCGCTCGAAACAAGGTTCATCGTAGCGGATGAAAACTTCCTCGAAGATGTGGGCCTGGACGTCGATATTGCACGCCTTAAGTTCGGCGGAAATATTGGTGAGATAGAAATCGATCAAGGATCTTTCCAGACGACACAGCCCGAAGCAACGGGTATTTCTTCCTCCCTTGGTAGTGTAGGGGCAACTAATCCGTCATTTGAAACAGACTTTTCATGGGGCCGAACTGGTGGTTCTTTAGATGACTTGGCGGTTGATTTCGTCATCCGAGCTACCCAGGCACATCAGAATGCCAGAACCCTTACAGCACCGAAGGTCACTGTTATTAGTGGTGAACCCGCTCGTATAAACGTCAATACGGACACCAACTATATATCGAATTACACCTTCGAGTCTGAATCTACCGCGGTCGGCGAAGATGACACCCTCACGAGCCAGTATTTCACTGCTGAGGTTTCGACGTTGACAACGGGTGTGAACCTGAATGTGACTCCGACCATTACCGCGGATCGCAAATATGTAGTCATGCGGATTATGGCCTTTTTGGATGACCGGCTTATCGGAAGTGAAGTTGACGGCGAGACGGTCGGCTTTATTGGTGGTGAAGAGCAGACACTTAATTTTGATCTTCCCATCACGCAGACAAAATCTGTCGAAACACGCGTCAACGTACCTGACAGAGGTACGGTTGTTCTGGGCGGCCTTACCCTGACTGCAGAACGTGAAATCGAAGCTGGTGTACCGCTCATGAGCAAGATACCGGTACTCGGCCGATTCTTCAGCAACCGCAGCACGGTAGACGATAAACAGGTACTTATCATTCTCGTCAAACCGACCATCCTGCTCAAGGACGAAGTCGAAGAGGATGCGATGGCAGGCCTGAGATAGCATCTCACACAGCAGCTACTATAAGGGAGCGTTGAAAAACGCTCCCTTTTTTAATGGTTGCAAATGTATCGTGCTGAAGTGAAGCACTGTCCACACAGCAATGGCGGGTTGTACGATAAACACCGATGCTTAATACGCGTGGCAGTAATGAGCAATCAGATACAGTATTCCAGTCAACCTTCCAGTCGCAGATTCGCCCCGAGCCGATCCATCAGCGTGACAAAATCCGGGAACGTGACGTTCATCGCCTCAGCGGTCGTGATCACGGTTTCCCCCTCGACCGCCATCCCCGCCATCGCCAGCGCCATCACTATACGATGGTCATGATGACCGTCCACCTGTGCAGCCCGCACACCGCCGCCCCGAATAATAAGTCCGTCCGGAAGCTGTTCGACCGAAGCTCCCATTTTTGCAAGCTCGCGAGCCATGCAGTCAATCCGGTCGGTCTCCTTGTTCCTCGCCTGCGGAACGTTGACCAGGCGCGTCTCACCTTCCGCAAACGCCGCGGTCACCGCCATCGCGGGCAGCGCGTCCGGCGTTCCGTTCATATCTATCTCGACTCCCCGCAGACGCGAGTTCCGCACCGCCACGCCTTCTGGCCCGACGGTGATGTCCGCGCCCATCTTACGCAAATAGTCAACCACAGCCTTGTCCGGCTGCGAATCGGAAAAATCCAGTCCCGTCAGCAAAATGTCCGCGTCCAGTATCGCACCCGCGCACAATAAAAAAGTGGCGCTCGAAAAATCCGCAGCCACCCGGCCCTCAAACGCACTATACCGCTGACCGCCGGTTATATGAAAACGCTTCATATTGTCATTCTCGTAATTTATCCCCTGCCTGTCGAGCCAGTCCAGCGTCATCCGCACATAATCGGGCTCATTCAGCAGCCCGACTTCGATTTCCGTCTCGCCTCCCGCCAGCGGCGCAGCCATCAGCAGACTTGAAAGGTACTGGCTCGTCGGGCACTCGATATGCGTTTTACCGCCCCGCAGAGTACCCGTTACTTCCAGCGGAGCCTTGCCGTCTCCGTTTACCGATTCGGCCCTGGCTCCCAGGTCATTCAGTGCCCCAAGCAGCGGCTGTATGGGCCGAGACCGGATCTGCTTGTCACCCGTAAAATAAAACGTGCCCTCATCCGCCAGTGCTGCCGAAGAAATAGCCAGCCTCAGCGTGGTCCCCGAATTACCTACGTCGATCCGCGCCGATGACACAGGGATCCTGCCCTCCGTCCCGTCGACGATCCACGCATCATTGCTGCTGGTGTCGATCTCAGCGCCCAGTTTGCGGTAGCATTCGACCGAGCTGAGCGTGTCGCTGGATACCAGCGGCTTTTGTATGATGCTCCGTCCATGCGCCAGCGACGCGACCGCGACCGCCCTGATCGTGTGCGACTTTGAAGCGGGTACAGGCACTCTGCCCTTGATCCTGGATTTGTTGCAAATCAGATTCATATCTTGATCCCTGTCCTTGAAATGTTGAACGTGACTGATTTTTTACCACAAACACCACAGGATAAAAAGTGCGATCTTTCGGTTTAATGATAAGTTACGACAAAAGCCTACCCAGCCTGCGCAAATGATTATAGGACCCAAAAACAGTTGATTCGTACAAATGCCTAAAAAAAATCGCCAAAGCGAAAAATAATCTACTGAATAGGCATTGAAGCTCAAATCATCCTCTGACCGTTTTTTGAGTGTTGAAAGCTGATGAATTCGAGAAATCTGCAGAAATCATCATTTTTGAGGCATCTGCCCATATCCTCATGCCGTTTTCTTTTACCTTAGTACTGATAGAAGCGACAATATGGGACGAAGGGGTTGTAGGGCCTGCTAATCCGTATAACCGTCCTATAATATCGGGCTCCCTCCGATTGGGCTTGACTTTTGCGCGCGCGTTTTGGTATATTCATGGCTAAACTTACCACCCAGATTTTCCGATATCAAGGCGACGGATTTTGCATTGAGGGCATTATCTTTGTGCCCTTTGTGTATAAAGGTGGTTAATTTGTTTTTGAATTTGGCAATTTGGACTTTTCAATGAGTAAAAATTTAGGTTTTTTCAAGGGTGCTGTTATGAAAAGAGGCCTGCTGGTCGCAATCGCGTTTGTTTTCAGTTTTGCCGGTTTAGCTGCCGCAGCGGAACTGAATGTGCCGTCCCAATACACATCGATCCAGACTGCGATCGATGCTGCTGTTGACGGCGATGTGGTAACGGTCGCGGACGGTACTTATGCCGGTCCGGGATTCTTTGAAATTGATTTCAACGGCAAGGCCATTACGGTCAAGAGTGCCAACGGTCCGGACAACTGTATTATCGACGGTGGTTCCGCTGCCAGGGCGTTCTATTTCCACAATGGCGAACTCGAGACTTCAAGGCTCGAAGGTTTCACCATCAGGAATTGCTATGATGCCAGTTTCGGCGGTGCAATCGAATGTGAAGCCAGTTCACCGACCATTGCCAATTGTGTGTTCGACAGCAACGTCTCTTACGACGGCGGTGCGATAGACTTCTATCAGAGCGGCTCATTTGTTGTTGACTGTGTGTTCATCAACAATGGCGCAGAACGTGCCGGCGGTGCGCTGGAGCTGTACGAATCGAACGTCACTATAACGAATTGTCTTTTTGATGGTAATTTTGCGGCGACCTCCGGCGGTGCGATAGACTGCTACGCAAGTTCGCCGAGCATTTCAAATGTTACCATCGTTAACAGTGCCGGCGGCGGTATTGTTGCCGACGCGAGCTCAGCACCCCAGATCAAGAACTCGATATTCAGCGACAATGACGTGGATATGGCAGGCTGTTCTGCGGATTACTCCAGAGTATCTGACAAGTCCGCTTATGACGGTATGGGCAACATTGACGGCGATCCCCTGTTCACGCCCGGCCCGAAAGGCGCTTACTATCTCAGCCAGACTTCTGCCGGCCAGGTGCAGGACAGTCCATGTATCGACGAGGGCTACGGCGTCATAAGCGATCTGACAAGTGTCGGTATCGGCTACACGACAAATACCTCCAGCCTGCCTGACGAGAATGCCATTGACATGGGTTATCACTACCCTGACACAGGCGCACCGGGAATGGTCACCCTGACCACAACTGTTGTGGGCGGCAACGGTACACTCAGCCCGGATTATCCCACCGGCCAGCAGTTGCCCGCCTTCAGTCGTGTAGAACTGGTTGCAAGTCCTGACCAGGATTACCGGGTTGCACAGTGGACAAATACCGACGACGACAGTTCCCAGAACAATACAAATTATGTCACCCTCCCCGCAAGCGGTTCGGTTGAGGTGACTGTAGAGTTCGAGCTTGCACTTCATACGCTGACACTCGTTCCCAGCGATAATGGCGAAATTACTGCTGATCCGGCAGGCACCGAGTATCTCGACGGGCAGATTGTTACGCTCACCGCGACACCTGTTCCGCCTTACAACATTACCGGTTGGTTCGTGGACGGTGTTCAGATACTGGACGAAAACGACGCTAACTATGTGGACACCACGCTCGATATCACGATGGATTCGAGCAAGGAAGTCGAAGTGACTTACTCTCGAACCTGCCGTCTCAGTGCCAGGGTAGACGGTGGCGTTGGCGGTGCGGTAGATCCCACTCGCGCCAGCTATCCTGAAGGTGATGTCGCTGTCATTACAGCGCTGCCAATTAAGAATTCTTATCCTGATGAACGTTACGTAGTTGACCAGTGGATGGTTACCGTAGATGGCAACGCCGCAGTCCCGGTAGTTGTCGATGTGCTTGCGCCTGATATTATTGAGGTGGAAGTTGCGCCTGATGTTTTCGCAACCGTAGATCCGGCCGAACCCCACGTCCTGAATCTGCCTATCGTTGCCAATACAACGGTAGAGCTGTATTATCGCCAACTCGAAGCTCCTGCCGATACTTTCACATGGCAGACAAAGATCACAACGCATGTGGATTACGACGACGGCGAACTGCACGGCGAAATGGACCCTGCCGCTGAGATTCCATACACAGCCTGGAACGACCCGCAGGTGCCCGATGCAAATGACGTGACCGTGCTGCCTGATATGGGCTGGTCGGTCGCTACATGGGGTGAGGACCTCGACGGCGATGGTGTTGCGGATGAAGTCTATGACCCAACACAGCTCACACAGACCGTCGAGTTCTACCAGGACAATATGACAATCGTCGCGGACCTCTGGCCTGCTGTACAGGTCGGCGGTGACGATGCACGTCGCTTCACTACCATTCAGGAAGCAATTGATGATGCAGTTGGCGGCAACCCAGCGCTTGTTGACGACACAGGTGCCGAAGTTGTCCCGGCTGTCCCCGCCGAAGAGGTAGTTATTGCTGACGGCGTCTACAAGGGCGAAGGTAACGTCGATCTGGAATTCAATAATAAACTGATCAATCTGAAAAGCGCCAGCGAGGATCCCACTAAGTGTATAATTGATTGTGAAGGTGCTGCAACAGGTTTCATATTTGATGAAATTGACGGCGCAAACGTTGAAGGTATATCAGTAATTAATGGTAGCGGTGGTGCCGTTCAGATAAACGGTATAGCGGCCCCAGCATTTACAAACTGCATTTTCCGTGCATGTACTGGAAACAACGGTGGTGCGGTTTCACTCTACTATCCAGAGGACCCCCAGCCTGTCGTAGATGGCTATCAGGCTACATTTGACGAAATTGTAGCAGGACTGCCTGACGGAACGGATCCGCTGACCGATCCAGCCGCAACTGCTGCATATATCGATTGGTCGATAGCAACCAATCTGGCAGATCCGGATCTAGAGTTTTTCCCAGCGGTAATCAATACCATAATGGCCGAAAACCAGGCCGGAGGCCGAGGCGGTGCGGTATACGCGGAACTCGGACCCATCGGTGTCTATGATTGTCTTATCACACAAAATACTTCCGGCGATGTCGGTGGTGCATGTTACTTCAGTACATCCGATTCGGAAGTTCAATTCTGTACCGTTGTTGCTAACAGAGGTGCGGACCAGGGCGGCGACCGCGGAATAAAGGGCGGTATCGGTGCCGAAAACTCTGCTCCTGTCATTTCCCACTGTATCATAGGGTACAGTGATGGATCCATGGACAGACCTTGGGGATTTGGCCGCGGCGACGACGTATTCGGCTGCCAGGTTGACTGGTCAGTCGTTGAAAATATTGGTGGTGATGAAGCTGTAGATATGGCCCACATCAGCACCGCTGATCCTCAGTTCGCTGTCGGTCCTATGTGGACGGCTGAACAGTTGGCTCTCACTGACGGCCTTGGCACTGAAATAGATTTGAACACATTCTATCTCAGCCAGCCTCCGACACATCCGGTGACCAGCCCGGCTTACAATGCAGGCAATCCTGAGGAAAACCTCTGGAACCAGTTGGTAGGTACTGCTGGCTCCGGTTTGACAGGTAACGAGACAACTCGGATAACTGGCGGCGGCGACGGTCAAAGGGCCGACTACGGATATCACTATCCTGTAAATACAAACGACGACATCATGCGGACCATCACCCTTCGTGTGCTAAACGAAGGCGGCAGCATGACCTATGAATATTTTGACGCTGTAACAGGCGAGACTAGCCCCGATGAACCCGATAACGTCGTTACTTACGACAACCCTGTAACTCTCACTGTCTCACCAGGTACAGTCATCGACCTGGAAGCTTTACCCGAAGACAAGTACCGCGTCTATCAGTGGTACGGTACAGACGATGATACTACTTTTGAAACAATGAACACGGCAACTGTCTATGAAGACGGACAGGAAGTTGCACTGGAGTTTGAGATTACCCATAGAGAGATTATTTATGTGCCAACCCAATATCCTGACATTCAGAGAGGCATTGATGCTGCTCGCGACGGTGATGTTGTTATAGTTAGTCCAGGGACATATCGTCTCCCTATTACAATCATTGGAAAGGATATCGTTCTAAGCGGTGAATTTCCCGATGACCCGGACCGTTGGCCCATTATTGACGTTGGTGGCGAAGCTTACAATGGCATTACTGTTATAGGCTCGTATTTCTTGGAGGATCGTAGCGGTTCTTCTTTAGTTAATGGTTTTAAAGTTCGTAATGCGCAGTTTGATCAAGGAAGTGCTCCCCCAGCAGTGGGTGAAGGTGCTTTAGGAAATGACGGTAGAGATAGCTATGGTGGAGGTGTTATTGTTTATGGTGACCATACTATAAGAAACTGTCAGATTAGTGATTGTTATAAAAGGGGGCAGGATGCCACTGGCGGCAACAATGGCGGAAATAATGTGCCCGATGGTGGTGATTCTGGCTGGGGCGGTGATTCCGGCGGTGGTGGTATCCATATTGCAGTTGGCGAACCGCTGTTCGAAAAAGTAACAGTAGAAGGTTGCTTTGTGGAGGCTGGCAGCGGTGCAAACGGTGGTAATGGTGGAACTTATGGGCGAGGTGGAGATGGTGGTTGCCCAGGTGAAGCTTTAGGTGGCGCAGTTTACATTGGCGGGGGAACACGGTTTGCGAACGATGACCTTACTGCGCCGACTTTTGTTGATTGTGTTTTCAGGAATAATTTTGCCAGGGGTTCTAATGGCGGAAATGGCGGCTCTAGAGGCGGTCAAGGTGGTCGTAATGGATATGGTGGTATTGTTACAGTAGTTGCTGATATTGAAGGCACGTATGTTGACCCTGCTCGACCACAAGGAGACCCGAGACTATATACTGCCAAGGGTGGTGCGATATATGCTCAGCCCGAAACAGAGCCTAATTTTGTTGGTTGTGAATTTGTAAACAACTGGACTGAGAGTGGCATGAGCGGTGTTGGTCAAGGTCTCATGCAGCCTATGGAAAGTTATTACGTACCTACTGCAGGTGGTGGAGTCTTTGTTGCCCTTGAGGCTAAGGCAGATTTCACGGACTGTGTATTTGAAGGCAACGAGAATGCCTTCTACGGTGAAGATTTCACCGGTTACGGCGGTGCTTTATGTACAGGTCTGGATTACGACTATGAAATTGGCCCGCTGGCAGGTGAGGAAATAACGCCTAGCATAGACGTCACACTCGATACTTGCGTATTCGATGGAAACGCTTCCACGATCGGCGGTGCTACATACGGCGCCAACATCGTACACCTTGACATCGCTGACTGTAACTATGTAAACAACAGCGCATACCTCGCTGGTGGTGCCATGATCTTCAAGACGCTCGATGCGAACATGGCAGATACGATCTTCCAGGGCAACAATGCTTATGAAAGCGCCGTAGCTGACAGCGATCATGCCTTTGCGATCGGCGACCAGGAAGTTCTCAATCGCGGCGTTGGCGGCGGTTTCATCGCTGCTAACAGTGACTTCTGGGGTGAAAACCTTGAAATCACCGAAAACAGCGCAAGCGGCTCAGGCGGCGGCGTCTATCTGGCAGGCCATCCCAAGTCGCTGGTAACGCCCCAGATCAGCGTTCCGGTCAGGTCTTGGCTCAAGAACTGCCTCATAGCTGACAACGAGGCCGGTGCAAGCGGTGCCGGTGTGTTCGTGAATTTCGAACACGACGGCAACCTCCGCAACTGTACCATCGCCAACAACAGCGTAATGGGCGGTGAAAGCCTCGGCGGCGGTCTTTACATTGCTTACGGCAGTAGAGTCGACGTCAAGGACAGCATTATCTGGAGGAACAAAGCATCCTCCGGTGCACAGATAACGCTCGACAGCCAGAGCTTCGTGATCGCAGATGAGACAGTGGACTACTTCTCTTCGCTGGACATCGACTACGCGGATGTGGGCCCGTTCCCGGATCCGAACGATATTCAACTTCATGATGCCTTTGCAGGCACCAATGATATGTCAAATGTCCTGACTCCTTCGACCGAGAGCATCGCGACCGTGGTTGATAAGGACGAGATCTTCAATCGCTTCCAGACCCAGGACCGGGTCAAGGTAATGGTAACTCTTCGTGACGCGGCCGAGCTGATCGGTTCGACCAACTTCACATCAGATGTAGCACGCGAAGCTTTGAGGGCCGAAGTTACTCAACGCATCGATAATGTGATTGTCAACATGGGCGCTCACGAACTGCAGCTCAGAAACCGCTGCGAAAACATACCGGTATTCTCCGGCGAGGTTACCCAGACCGGCTACGACAAGCTCAGAACAAACTCGAATGTAGCGTTCATAGAGCCGGTAAGGCAGGTTAGGCCTGCACTCAGACAGGCGATT
The DNA here is from genome assembly GCF_002007645.1 of Anaerohalosphaera lusitana. Taxonomy (GTDB): domain Bacteria; phylum Planctomycetota; class Phycisphaerae; order Sedimentisphaerales; family Anaerohalosphaeraceae; genus Anaerohalosphaera; species Anaerohalosphaera lusitana. Next base: position 4,106,122 of record NZ_CP019791.1, on the reverse strand, counting down.
CCTCAGGGTAATGCCGAGGTTGTGCGTCAGTTCTATAATGGTGAAGGTGCATCGGTTGCTATCGTTGATTCCGGTGTTGACTATACACATACGATGCTCGGTGGCGACCCTGCCGCTGATGTGCAGTTCCCGAACGAGAAAGTGATCGGCGGTTATGACACAGGTAACGGCGATGCAGATCCGTTCCCTGCTGGTGAGCCCCATGGTACTGCTTGTGCGGGTATCGCCGGCGGCTGGCTCGGTGAAGTCGAAGACTACATAGGCGGTGTCGCATACAACGCAGGCATCTACGCTCTCAAAATGACTGATGATGCAGGTATGTGGTGGACGGATGCAGGCGTACAGGCATGGGATTGGTGTGTGACTCACCAGTATGATGACCCCGACAGACCGATCGTGGTCATAAGCAACAGTTGGGGCGGATTCATACCATACGAAGACGAAGAACGAGCCGACAGGGAAAATCCTGCACTGGCTGCTGCAGCACAGGTAGCCACATCTGCTGGCATAAGTGTTTTTGCTGCATCGGGTAATTTCAAAGAATACTTGCCGGTGGGCATTTCTACACCTTCAGCGCTGTCAAAGGTTGTCTCTGTAGGTGCATTATATGACACGACAGGCGAGGTCACAGAGTACTCCCAGACAGGCGAACTGCTCGATATCCTTGCCCCTGCGGATCCAGTATATACCACGGATATCGTCGGTGAAGGTGGATATGATCCTGGAGATTATTTCCCATTCTTTAATGGTACATCTTCAGCTTGTCCCTTTGCTGCGGGTTGCGTTGCTTCAATTCAGTCGGCAGCTTTGGATAAGCTCGGCGACTTCCTGACCCCGGGCCAGATCAAGGAGTTACTGGTCACCACAGGTGTTCCAACACCTGACGGCACGTATCCCGAGATCGTTAAGCCGGCTGTCGATCTAGGCGCGGCGATCATCAATCTCGTTGGTGCGCCCCCGATCGAAGTCGATGACGGCTCATACATCAACGGTGAACAGATCTTTGGTTGGGATCCGAATACGGACTTCTTCGATGATCCTGCAGTGGACGTAGGCAACAGCTTTGTTGCTGATCCCCTGTTTGTTGGTGATTATTACCTCAGCCAGGTCGAGGCCGGACAGCTCGAGACAAGTCCTGCAGTAGATCGCGGCAGCGGCTACGTCTTCGATCCTGGTATTGAGCTTGCCGACTTCCACACCAGAACTGACGGTGTGAATGACGAAGGCATCGTGGACATGGGCTATCATCACTTTGATACGCAGTTGACCGAGTACGAGCTCACAACAGAATTGAACTATCCGGAGACAATGCTTGACGGCGACTATGTTATAACGCCTGAGCAGGGCACCTACATACAGTACAAGACTGTCAAGCTTCAGATCGAACCCGAACTGCCTGAAGGCTTCGCTGTCAGGTGGACCGGTACCAATGACGACGATGTAGCGGGCCCGGTCAACTACGTCACAATGGACGAAGACAAGCATGTGACGGCTGAGATATACAGTCTGTGGCCCATACTTGTCGTCGAAGTTCTGACCGACAACGGTACCGTCTCGATCAAGGAGCCGGATGGCACACTCACACCCGCCGGCGTAACTGTTCATCAGGACGGCGACGTAGTGAATCTGGTCGCACATCCTGATAACCCCTCGCACCGTATTAAGTGGTACGGCACAGACGATGATTCCGCTAGTTCGGTACAGAACAGCGTGACCATTGACGGCAACACAACTGTACAGGTCAAGTTCTATGAACCGCGGACAATAGAGGTTGCAGGCGATTTCACCGAACTCCAGTATGCGATCTACGATGCTCAGGACGGTGATATCATCACGCTGCAGCCCGCGGAATATACCCCGATACAGGGACTGCATCTGGTTATCGACAAGGCAATTACAATTCAGAGTATGAACCCTGATGACCCAGAAACTGTGGCGAATACGATAATCCGTAACTGCGGATTTATTGTTGCTGAGACCGATCGCAGTACTGTCTTTAACGGTTTGACCATTTTGGATGCACACTACATCAGTCCCAGCGGCTGCCCAGGCCTTACGCCTTGTAACCCGCTGCCAGATGGTAAAAATGGTGAGCCTATAACGGGTGGTGCTTTCGAATTCGTAGAAGATGCTTCGGCAACCGTCAAGAACTGCCGGATCGAATCCTGCTCCGTTACAGCCGGTCACGGTGGTGACGGCGGCCAAGGTGGTGACGGCGGCTGGGGCGGCTGGGCACATGGTGGTGCTGCTTATGTTGGCCCAGGCGGAAGCCCCAAGTTCGTCAATTGTGAATTCATAGATAATGAAGCCACCGGTGGTAACGGCGGTAATGCAGGAAATGGTGGTGTCCGAGGCGGTTCATGGGATGAGATACACAATCCATGGCCCGACTGGGATTACGGTCCATATATCGAATACTGGAAGTACAGTGGATACGGCGGTGCTGTCTACTGTGACGAGCAGAGTACACCTGAGTTCGTCGATTGCTATTTCAGCGGCAATACGGCTCACGGTCCTACAACGGGTCAGGGTGTAATCCCTGCTGGTCATTACCAGATAGAGACTTATGGTGGTGCGATCTACGCTGCAACAGGCAGTTCGCCCAAATTCACTAACTGTGTATTCGACAACAACGAAGCGGACCGTGAAGGTCAGCAGGTGGAACACCATGACGAGCCAACTACGACAGAGGACCCATTCTTCGCCTTCGGCGGTGCTATAGCCTTCGAACACGAATGCAAGATCGAGCTCATCGACTGCGATTTCGATGGCAATACGGCTCATAATGGCGGTGCGATCTACGCTGAATGGGCCGATCCACAGGTTACTGATTGTAATTTCGTCAACAACAGCTCCTATAATGGCGGTGCCTTGTACTACAACAATGGCCGATTCACCGTAGATAATACGAGGTTCCACGGCAACGTTGCAGCCATTGAAAGTGGTCTCGGCGGTGCGATTTATGGTGCCGACGCTAATTCCGTGTTGACGAACATCAGCTTGCTTGATAACTCTGCCAGTGGTTCCGGCGGTGGTATCTTCCTATACGGAAGCGGCAAGACCACGGTTGAGAACGCTCTGATCGCCAATAATACAGCAGGCAGAGACGGCGGCGGCTTCTCCGCTAACTGGTATGCCAAGGCATGGCTTAACAACTGTACGATCGCCGACAATCAGGCTACCAGGGAAAATTCTCTTGGCGGCGGCTTGAGCGTGTCCTATGGTAGTGAAGTCGATGTGCTCTACAGCATCATATGGGACAACAGTGCAAGCATCGGTGCTTCGGCTTCTGTCATGTCGGATTATCAGTATGACAAGGTGCCTTCCACTCTTACGATTGACTACACTGACGTCTGGAACGGACTTGCAAATCTCAACGTTGGTGAGGATTGCACCCTCAACTGGGGCGACAACAACTTCGGAGCAGACCTTGCAACATCCGATCCGCTGTTCGCACCCGGACCGATGGGCGACTACTACCTCCAGCAGCCGCCATTGCAGGAAAAAACAAGTCCAGCCGTGGACTATGGTGACATATCCGCTCTTGAAGTCGGATTGCACACCAGGACAACCAATACACTGCCTACAAGCACTGACCAGGGCAGGTTGGATCTTGGCTACCATTACGTGCCCTCTGAGCAGGGTATGCCTGAACAGTGCAGGATCTGCGATCTTGACAGAACATGGGACAGTGTAGGTTCTGTAGATACTATGGACTTCATGTACTTGGCAGACAACTGGCTCTTCGATAATTGCGGTCCTGCCAATGACTGGTGTAACGGTGCGGACTTCACTGTCAATGGCAAGGTGGATCTTGAGGATCTTGCGGAATTCGCTTCCTGCTGGCTCGCTCTTGATACACGTGCTCCGTTGCCTGATCCCGCTGAATGGGCGCCTTCTCTTGAACCGCACATACGGGAAATAGATGGCGTTGACATGATCTACATGGGTGCACAGGAATCCTTCGACAGTTGGTCTGGTTATGATGGCGGTATGATGTACGAGTTCGAGTGCCTTAATTACGCACCGTTCAGTCGTTTGCTGCCTGAAAACAGGGCAGACTGGACGCCGGCTATCAGAGCCGAGTTCCAGGATCCTAACTATGTCAGTGACTACGTGCAGGATTTCGACTTCCAGTTCAGGACCCGTGCTGTCGACCCGCGAGGTAATACTACCGGATGGTCAGGCATCAGGGTTGCAGGCGCAGAGGTAAGGCCGGAAGTAAGATGGATACGTACCCCTCAGAGCGTCTATGCAGGCGTAACACCGGTTGAGCTATATGCCGAAGCAGTTGAGCTTGATGCTAACGGCGATCCTATACTGGACGAAAACGATGAGCCTATCTTGGATGCTGATGCTGACTACTACTTCGCATTTTACCGTAGGCCGGCAGCCGGCGGTCTCTGGGAACTTGCAGGTGACAGGCCCGAGATCATCGATCCAGAGTCCAATCCGGATGACATAACCTATCTCGGTATGCTCGACAGCCAGAGCTGGATATGGGATGAATCCGTTGACTATGGCTTCACGCAAACATTTACCTATTCAGGCTCAGCTTGTGTAGACTTTGGTGATCATCTTGTCCTGGGTGAGGACTGGGATTACAAGGTCGTTGTCACAAAGGTCGTCGGTGACCTGCGTACGACTGGTGCTTTGACGACAACTGTCACGATAGGTACTTCAGATGACGCTGGTGACTTCACCGCTCCTCTGCCGAATCCGCCTGTATGGACAACGGAGCCTGTATACTACTCAGACAACGATGGCTCCTGGCATTACATGGCAGTTGAACCGGTTGCGGACGAGGAATCTCCCGCAGCTCCGATCATCTATCACTTCCAGGACAACATTGAATTTGATACGATGCGTCGGACAGACGATGACACTCTGGCAAGACCGCCTTATGTTCTCAGAATCGGCGGAACACCAAGCAGCACACGCAGGTATCGTGTCAGAACCGGTACTGTAATCAACTGGCCTGATGGTACGCTCAAACGTATCAACTGGGGCGACTGGACAACGTACAATCTGATCAGTCCGCTGTAATCAATGCAGGTTAATTGAGTTCTAAAAAGGGCCGTGAGCACTCCTCACGGCCCTTTTCTTTTAGTCTTGATAAGTGCCTAGCTCTGACCGAAGAGGTCACAGCAGCTAGTTTCAGGCGTAGAACAACCAGCTGAAACTGCTAATCACTATACCGGCAGCAGTTGTAACCGGTTGACGCACAGGTGATCCTCATTGGCTTGATTTGTTCTTGTAGGAATGGGCAAAGCTCCCAGTGAGCATTGAATCATGACAAAAGCAAACAAACCTTCTTGGTGGTCCTTGGGAAAGAAACTGGCAGGACATCTGCGCAAAAGGTTATGTGTTCAATTGGCTATAAATCTGATGAATGGCCTCGGTATCGAAGCCGAGGTGATCAACTTACCATCTACCCCGAATTACTTAGCTTTGGATATCTCGGCTTTTCGAACATTTGACAGAAAAGCAGATATATCCTGAACATCGATCTGTCCATCGAGATTTATATCGCCGTAGGCCTCTCTCACAGGCACATCTTCCCGATTGATCCGTGCCGCCTTGGTCATTATCTCGAGCAGATCAGCTTCATCCGATTCCCCGTCCCCGTTAAGATCGAACCACCTTAGATCGGTATTTAAGGGTTTCGCTTCGAAGTTCCACGCCAGCCCGAACACCTCCTTTGTCCGTGGCAATTCGGTCCGACCACTGTATCTCACAACGATCATATAATCCGAATAAGCCGGATCGACCGGACAAAAAATGTGTTCCAGATTGTCCTTGCTGCTGTCACAGAAATCGATAAGTTTGTCCCGCGAGGGATCATAAGGATCCATTCCCCAGATCTCCAGCCTCAGATCACTGTTATCATCCGAAAGAGCCTCAAACGGGTACTGATCCGCATAACGGCGGTTCCAGTTGAGCGTGACAGCTATGTTCGCATCTTCAGCGGGGTCAACACTAACCTCATAGACGACGCTTTCATCAGCCGGGTCGATACTCGCCTTGTCCCAGCCGACTGATTTATTGATGCCCGATTCAGCGGGCCCAGCCGTCAACTGGTCCATCGCAGCAACCGCATCTAGCGCGCCCGCACCCTGCAGGTGGTCCAGCGGAACCTCGTGATCGTCCTCGGCAGTAATATCACCCTTGTGCCAGTAGGGCATCTTTCTGGCCGAATTGAGCAGTATGGCCTTTATGACGCAATTGGCCCCGCGTCCATTGAATCTTTCAGCAAGATTCGGTTCCGCATTCACTCGCTGTTTCAGCAATGCCGCCGTACCCGCCGCCACCGGTGCCGCAAAACTCGACCAGTTGCCGCATGCCTCATAGTCATATTCGTTCCTGACCGAGGGCACGAGACTGTTCGCGGGTGCGACAATGTCCGGGCCGCAGCGTCCATCCGCAGCCGGTCCGAAGCTTGAGTGATCACTCCTCGGCAGATAAAACCTGCAAAGCCGATCCACCAGGCTCTCTGAATTAACCGGGTCGATAACCCCGACGCCTATCACATTCGAGCCCATCGCCGGATAAAGCGGCGGATCATACACGGAATTGCCGTTCCCGATGCTCGCCACGATCGGCACGCCCGTTTCCTCCGCCAACTTGTCGATCCCGCGCGTCCACCACGTCTGAAGCGCTGTTCCCACGCTCATTGTAGCGATGTCGGCACTGAAATCGTTGCCGGAAAACACGTACGAGCGGATAAAGTTCCAGAATTCGTAAACCTCGAGCTTGGCATCAGGTGCCGCCCCCTCAAATACGAAATCCCCCACCAGCGGATGCGTCGCCATAGCATCAAACCCGGTCAGTATCGCGGCCACCGCAGTAGCATGGTCCGAAAGCCCGTTGCCCAGCTCCGGACCATCAATATAGTCGATTGATTGAGCATCAAAGCATTGGTGCTCCCGATTGATAAGATAGTCGAATTCTGGCTTGTTATTCGCGTAAGTCAGGCTCCTGCAAATACTTGCGATCCTTATCCCCGCCCCCGTCATATTCGGATCCGTCTCTCGCAGTGAGTGTATCCCCGCATACCCCAGCGCCCCTGGATGCAGCGGCAGCGGTTCGTTCTGCTCTGCAGCGTTTACACCGCCCGCTGTCATCATCAGCAGAACCAGAGCCGAAACGGCGACCTTATTTAGAGATACTCTCAATTTGCTTTGCATGCCAAAACAATCCCGCCTGAAAGCGCGAATATCATGAATATGTCGATTATACCCTATGCACAGCCAACTATGCAACAACGGGATGCTATTGGGATCAAAAAGACTGTTTTATCTGCCATGCCGGAAATTCTTTGTCGGCCTTGCTTTATATCATTTACCTTGTTATACTCCCTGACAACTTTCGCCTTTAGGGGAACGATAATGGAAATAATACTAGATGCCAAACAGATACAGGACGCACTGAAGGAGCTTGCCTCGCAGATAGCCTCCAGCGGTGCTGACCCCAACGAGATCGTGGTCGTCGGTATACGCAGCCGCGGTGAGATCCTCGCCCAGCGGCTCAACGCCATACTCAGCGATATGCTGAGCCATGAGATACCATGCGGCACACTGGATATCACACTCTACCGTGACGATTTCAACCAGCCGCGCGACAACGGCTACCCAACCGTGCAGAGCACTGAGATACCCTTCGACATCAACTCCAGAATAGTGATCCTGGTCGACGATGTCATCCATACAGGGCGTTCGGCTCGTGCCGCACTCGACGCGCTGATCGATCTCGGTCGACCAAAAGTTGTCAGGCTCGCCGTCCTCATCGACCGCGGTCAAAGAGAACTTCCTATCCAGGCCGACTACCTGGGTCACAAATTGGACGTGCCCGCGAACAAAGCGGTCGAGGTAAGTCTTGCCGAGATCGATGAAAACGAACAGGTTGTTGTGAGGTAAAACAAGGATGATTCGAAGCAGCAACAAATTCAAGTGGCGGCACAAGCATCTTCTGGGCCTCCGCGAACTGACCCGTGAAGAGCTTGAATTCATACTCGACACAGCCGAAGGATTTGAGAACATCAGCACGCGTTCGGTAAAAAAAGCTCCGCCGCTCAGAGGTAAGGTAGTCGTCAACCTCTTCTTCGAAGACAGCACTCGAACACGGATCAGCTTCGGCCTCGCTGCCAGCAGACTAAGCGCCGACGTCGTCGAGTTCACAAAAAAAAGCAGCTCCGTCAGCAAGGGCGAAACCCTCATCGACACCGCCCGCAATCTCGAAGCAATGGGCATCGACACCATCGTCCTGCGTCACGGAGCAGGCGGAGCCGCGAGACTCCTCAGCCGCAGTATAGATGCTTGCGTCGTCAATGCCGGCGACGGCTTCAACGAACACCCCACCCAGGCCCTCCTCGACGTTTACACGATACGCAAGCATCGCGGCTCACTCGACGGACTCAAGATCGCCATCGTCGGCGACATCTCCCATTCCCGCGTGGCACGCAGCAACATCTGGGCAATGACCAAACTCGGCGCTGAAGTCATCCTCGTCGGCCCGCCAACTCTCATGCCCTCCAAAGTAAACGATCTGCCCGTCACCGTCAGCTACGACATGGACGAGGTCATCGAAAAAGTCGACGTCATCAACATGCTCCGCATCCAGTTCGAACGCATGGGCGGCAATCTCTTCCCGACCATCCGTGAATACGCCCGCTTCTTCAGCCTCACCGTCGACAGAATGGCACGCGCCAAGTCGGACCTGATCGTCATGCACCCCGGACCCATCAACCGTGGAGTCGAGATCGAATCCGAAGTCGCCGACGGCAACAACAGCGTTATCTTGCAGCAGGTATCCAATGGCCTCGCGGTCCGCATGGCCGTTCTCTATCTCGTAAACCAGGCTGCCGCAAACAAGGCCAAAGGTAAATAATCATGTACACAGGCAATAACATCCTCATCAAAAACGGCCGGCTCATCGACCCAGCCAACAACGTCGACCAGATCTGCGACCTCTTCATCAAGGACGGCTACGTAAGTGAGATCGGCCAGCTAGACAACGACTGCGACCATGTCATCGACGCGACCGGCAAAATAATCTCGCCCGGCCTCATCGACGTCCACGTTCACTTCCGCGAGCCCGGCGACGAAGAAGAAGAAACCATCGCCAGCGGCTCCATGGCAGCGGTCGCAGGCGGCTTCACATCCGTCGTCTGTATGCCCAACACCAAACCCGCCGTCGACGATGCAACCAGCATCGAATTTGTCCATCGCATGGCACGCCAGGCCCGAAAAACATTCGTCTACGTAATGGGTGCCATAACCCAGGGCCGCAAGGGCACCGACCTCGCCGAAATGGGCCTCATGCAAAAAGCCGGCGCGGTAGGTTTCACCGACGACGGCGCAGGCATCCAGGATGCCTCCATCATGACCCGCGCCCTCAAATACGCATCCATGCTCGACACCGTCGTCTCACAGCACTGCCAGGATCTCTCGCTCGGCAGCAGCGGCGTGATGAACTCCGGCTACAATTCAACCGTCCTCGGACTCCCCGGCATGGATCCCCTCGCAGAGGAAATGATGCTCTGGCGCGACATCCAACTGGTCAAACGCATCGGCGTGCGCTATCACGCACAGCACATCTCCACAGCCGGCTCCGTCAAGATCATCCGCGAGGCCAAACAGCAGGGCGTCCCCGTCACCTGCGAAGTAAGCCCGCACCACCTCCTGCTCACTGACGACTGCATTTACGAATACGACACCAACTACAAGGTCAACCCGCCCCTGCGAACCAAAGCCGACATCGCCGCCCTCCGCGAAGCTATCAAAGAAGGCGTCATCGACTGCCTCGCAACCGACCATGCCCCGCATCTCAAGAGCGAAAAAGAACTCGAATTTCTCGCCGCACCCTTCGGCATCGCGAGCCTCGAATGTGCACTCTCGCTCTACGTAAAGGCGCTTATCGAGCCCGGCATCATCGACTGGCCCCAGTTGCTCGCACTCATGACCCACAAACCCGCCTCGATAATTCGCATCGAAAAAGGAACTCTCGCTAAAGGTTCCATAGGCGATGTGACGATCATCGATCCGGACGCCGAATACACCATCAACGCCGAAAAATTCTACTCCAAGAGCCGCAACTGTCCGTATCATAACTGGAACGTCCGCGCAAAGGTCGAAAGGACCATCGTCGCAGGCGAGGTTCGCTACTCGGCGGATTGACGGCACGAGCAGGGGGGCAATAATTTTGGCATGGGGGCGCGCCCGCCCCGAATAAATTTAAAAAGCAATCACAATGTCCTACATTATCGACGGCTACAATCTATTGCGTTATGCCCAGCAGCATGACGATTACGAAGCACTCGAAGATGCTTCACTCTGCCATGTTCTGAACCTTTTCCTGAAGCGCGTAAACGAACGCGCCCAGATCGTTTTCGACGGCATAGGCCCTCCCGACAAGTCCGGCCTCCGTTCCAGAGGCAACATCGAAGTGTACTTTTCCGGCAGGGGTATCGAAGCCGACGACATCATCGAAGGCAAGGTCATGGCAAGCACCGACCCCGCCAACCTGGTCATCATAAGCTCCGACCGCCAGATAAGAACCGTCGCCCGCCAGCGAAAGGCCACTGCCATCACCTCCGACGTTTTCTGGATGATCCTCTGCCACGAACTTGACAAGAAAAAGGGCAAACCCGAACCCCGCGAAAAACGCCAGGGCATCAACAATTCCGAAACCGACCAATGGCTCGACGAATTCGGACTCTAACCCGGCCAAACCGAAACAGCATTTAAGAATTTCCCTCAAGTTCACCAAATCCCCAGCCGCATAATTTCACGGCCCGTCGAGAATGGACCCCTGCAAAGTCCGTCGGAGGCGCGGCTGTTAAATTCTGCCCCGTCCCAACTTGATGTTCCCCATTATTGATGAACAAAAAAAGCTGCTGACGATGTTTTAGCACCGCCAGCAGCCTCATACATCTTATCTGATTCTATGATCAGTCTGCCTCGATCACCGTCACCGGCGCGATCTTCTCCAGTTCGGCCTTAAGAGCCTCAGCATCGCCCGCTACAACCACAACCATCTTCTCCGGATCCAGCGACTCGTTCGCAAATTCGATACAGTCCTCAGCCGTCGTCGCCGTCACCTGCTCCAGGAACTTGTCCAGATAATTATCGTTCAAATTCTGCGAATGTATCAGCCACAGATCCTCAGCAACCGCCTGCGGCGTTTCACGCTGCCTTGCAAAACTGCCCGTGATATACGTCTGGCTGTTGACCAGTTCCTTAATGGTCGGCGGCTTGTTCTCAAGACGATCGACTTCATTGAACATCGTCTTCACAGTCTCAACGGTCGAAGCGGTTTTCGTAAACGTGTCCATTTTGAACGTCCCCGCCATCGCGTTCGCTGACCAGTAACCGTACGCACCGTAAGTCAGCCCTTTTTCCACACGAATGGTATGATTCAACCGACTTCCGAACTGCCCGCCGAAATAATTCGTCACGATCCGACTGACAAAATACTCCGGCTGTTCATGCCTGGTGATCCCAAGCTGACCGATCCGGATCTCACTCTGCGCACTGCCAGGCCGGTCGATCAGATACACATGAGTCGCCTCCGCACCCGGTATCTCCGGCAAGTCTTTCGGATCCGTCTTGACGGCGTTCTCATTCTGCCACTCACCGAAATTCTTCTTCGCCAGCTCCATCGCTTCGCCCGGCTTAATGTCACCCGCAAAAATAAGTACCGCCCGCTCCGGCCGCGGAACAGTATCCCACCACCTCTGCAGATCGCCCACAGCCAGCCCCCCAACGTCACCGATCTCACCCGTGACGTTTCTCGAATACGGATGCTCGCCGAACAGCCGCCTCTTCAGCTCCCGATTCGCAAGATAATCCGGATTCTGCGATTTGATCTGCAGCCCCGTCAGCACCTGTTTTTTCAACTTGTCAAACTCTTCCGCCGGGAACGTCGGCTGCTTTGTAACCTCCGCCATCAATTCCGTCGCCAGCTCAACCTTCTCAGCCACACAACTGAAATCGATGCTCGACGTATCCAAATTCGCACTGCCCGCAAGCGAGATCGCATTGGTCTCCAGTATCTCCGCCAGCTCCGCTTCACTGTGCTCCACCGTCCCCTTCGTCAGCATCTGCATCGCCATCGAAGCGGTCCCCGGCTTATCCTCCGTCCACGCCCCAGCCAGCATACCCAGCCGAGCCGTCACGAACGGCACCTCGTGATTCTGCACGACTATAACCTGCAAACCGTTGTCCAGCGTTTCAGACGTATACGACGGCTCAAACTCGAACGCCTTCGCATCCGCCACCGGCGCTTCCATAGGCCAATCCTCGGGCCGTTCCGTCCCGGGCCTTCCCGGTGCAGGCGCTGTTTCCTCACGCGGAGCCGTAACCCCGCCGCTCTCATCGTCCTTATTCGCCGCCGCGCCCTTCGCGTTCTTCTCGATGATAAACACGTTAGCCTTCTCTTCTGCGAGATACTCGCCAGCGGCCCGTTGAATATCCTCAGCCGTAACCGCCTTCACGTCTTCGAGAATGGTATTGACCTTCGAAACATCGCCCCTCCGTACCGCCGCCGAACCAAGCATCTCGGCCTTGCTCTCGACCGTTAAACTCGTCGTCACCAAATACTTCAAAAGCTGATTCTTCGCCTTCTCCAGCTCCTCAGCACTGACCCCTTCCTCAGCCACACGATCTATATGCTTGCGAATGATCTGCCTGATCTGTTCCGCATCCGCCTCCGGTGCCTGCATAGTGCGCGTAAAGAATACACCGTCAAATTCCAGATTGTAAGTCGAAGCCGACGCACTCACCGCCAACTGCTTCTCCGCGACAAGCTCGCGATACAGTCGACTGCTCTTACCACCGCCGAGTATCTCACCCAGCAGATCGAGCACGACCTCATCATCATCCCCGATCGGCACCGTCCGCCACAGAATATCCAGACGTGCCGCCGGCGCATTCTCGTCATCGATGACTACGACCTTCGGCTCATCCTGCTCGGGCTTTTCATACTCAGCCGGCTTCGGATCCTCGTACTTCGGGATCCAGCCGAAATATTGCTCAGCAAGCTTACGCGCCTCTTCGTGCTTCACCGCACCCGCGATCACCAGCGTCGCATTGTTCGGAATATAATACTTCTTCCAGAAATCCCGCATCTCCTGCACACTGCTCGCTCGCAGATGCCCGATCTTCCCGATAGGTGTCCAACTGTACGGCGTCTGCTCGAACACCCCGGCAAACTGCTTCTTGAACACGTTCCCGTAAGGCTTGTTCTCACCCATACGAAGCTCTTCTTCCACCACCTGCCGCTCAGTATCTACGTGTTCCTGGTTGATATTCAAAAACGCCATCCGCTCCGCCTCCAGCCAAAGCGCCAGCTCCAACTGATTCGCCGGCAGCGTCTCCTCATACACCGTCACATCGAAACTCGTATAAGCATTCGTCGTCCCGCCAACCTTCTGAATGAGATCGAAATGATCCCTCGGCGAAACATACTCCGTCCCCTTGAACATCATGTGCTCGAACATATGAGCAAAACCCTGCCTCTGCGGGTCCTCGTCCTTCGAACCCACCTTGTACCACACCTTGACCGCCACTATCGGCGTCGAAAAGTCCTCCAGCGTTATAATGTCCAGTCCGTTATCGAGCTGCGCCTCTTCATACTCGAACAGCTTTCCGGACTCCTTCCCATCCTCGGCCTCCGCCGTCTCACTCGCAGAAGGCTCTACAGCCTGCGAAGTATCTCTACACCCCGCAAGAACTCCGGCAAAGGTCAGACCCGCAAGAACCAACAAAAAGCCGTACGTCAGTTTTTTACTCATAACATGCTCCAAATGGTAGTATTGCCCCCGTTTCCGGTTACACGTGATTTCTAATATATAGGGTTAATCGAATAGAAATACGGCTCAGCCAGATCACTGTTCACTGTCCGTTCATTCTTTCGGCGCATATCTGATCGCCTGCACCTTCTCCATAGTGATCAGCCCGTCACCAACCATATCGTCAATAAGCGGTGCGATCCTGTCTATATTCTCCTTGCTGTCAACCACCTCGATAATGATAGGCAGATCATGGCTCAGATCTAGCACCCTCGCCGTATGCATATGGCTCTTCGCTCCAAAACCGCATATCCCCCGCGTCACCGTCGCCCCCGCCGCCTTCTCCTTGCGAAGCCTCTTGACGATCTCATGATACAACGGCTTCCCGCCTACACTGTCCGCCTCGCCGACAAATATCCGCATCAGTACCTTTTCAGATTCCTCTACTCGCATTTTATGCTCCTCCAACTATGGTTCTCGCCAGAAACAGACCTCCAAACGTCGCTGCCAGCCCCAAAACTACATTCAAACTAACGTTCCCCGCAGCAGCCGCCCACGCTCCATCCTCGATATGCGTAACCGTCTCATAGCTGAACGTGGAAAAAGTCGTCAGCGCCCCCAGAAAACCCGTCGTAACCGCGGTCCGGTATTCCCTTGCTAACCAGTCCGTAGTCATCCCGACATGCATGAAAAAGCCGATAAGCCCGCACCCAGCCACATTCACGATCAGCGTGCCGTACGGAAACCCCGTCCCCAGCAGTCGACCCGCCCACAGCCCTGCACCGTACCTGCCAAGCGCCCCCAAAGCACCCGCTATTGCTATCATTGTGATCTGCATCATTCGTCAAATCCGTATACGCATTCTCAATCGAGAAGCAGTTTTGAAACCGCTTCTAAAATACTATCACGCTTTTGCGACCCTGACAACTCGCTTTTTACTTGCGTCTGAAGTTTCAGCTTTTTGCTTCTTTATCAAGGCTCGAAGATATACTTTGCTGCCTGCGGCTGTATATGATGGGCATCTGCACCGCCAGCATCCCCGCCAGTATCAGTCCACACCCGGCAATACCCGTCGGCTCGAGCATCTCGTGCAGCACGATCCACCCCGCCAGCGCCGCAAAAACCGTCTCCAGGCTCATAATAATCGCCGCATGACCCGGCAGACAGTCCTTCTGCGCCACCACCTGCATAGTGAACCCGAGCCCGACACTCAGCAACCCTCCGTAAGCTATCGGCACTGCTGCATCCACAATGTCCCGCAGATCAGCCGATTCGAACACCACGCTCGCGATCATACTCAGTACCGCAACCGCTGCAAACTGAACGATCGCCACCCTGAACGGATCCGCCTTCCCCGCCAGGTGCCCGATCAAAAGCACATGCCCCGCCCAGAAAAACGCCCCCGCCAGCACCAGAAAATCACCCGTCACCATCTCCGCCGACCCAACCCCGCTCAGCAGATAAAGCCCCGCCACCGACAAGCCTGCACCTATCCAAAGACTCACCCCCGCACGCTGCCCCAGAAACAGCCCCCCGATCGGAACCAGCACCACATACAGCCCCGTTATAAAACCCGCCTTCCCCGCCGTTGTATACAAAAGCCCGATCTGCTGCAGCGACGCCCCCGCAAACAGCATCGCCCCGGCCCCCAAAGCGCCCCAGATCCAGTTTATACGCTGAGCAGGGGCCTTAACCGCCTCTCTGCGCAGCCCCGCAAACAGTATCGGCAGCAGTATCACAGCCCCGATCCCGAACCGCCACGCGTTATACGTCATCGGCCCCACATAATCCAGACCCTTGCGCTGCGCAACGAATGCCGTCCCCCACACAAAGGAAGTCAGCAGCAGAAGAAGATCGCTTTTTAGTACACTCTTTCCCATTTCGTCCCGCGGTCACTCAATTTGTTCGATAAGAGCATCAATAATAGGCCTTCCCACCCGAAAGTCAAAGACAAGTCCATATTTCCAACCCCCATCTTGGCATCCCGCCCGCCTTGCACGCATTTATCACTGCCGATACAACTGAGTTTTACCTTTAACAATCAAGCAAATCTGGTAAAATACCGTTCATATTGATCGCCGTTTGTCATGCAAACAGGTCGGTTATGTGAATTGGGCGTTTACCGCAAGGGCGTTGCGGATTAATAGAGTCTTGTCTATTTACAGAAGGTGTGAACATGCAAAACAATCATCCTACCCGATCGTTTTCAGTTTATTTTGGCCTGCTCCTGACGTGCCTGCTGGCACTCACCCCAGCCATATCAGCAGATAAACCCACTATGCCCAAACAGGTCCCCGACACCCCCCAGGCCGTCGAGCAGTGGTGGAAGTCAGGCCTGACCCTCCCCAGCGAGGCACTCGATAATTTTCCCCTCCGCGAGCTCCCCATACGCGAAGACACAGGCATAAACGTGCTCGTTGACATGGCCCACAAGTGCGACTTTTTCAACCTCTGGCGTCTGGGCGGCCCCATCTACCGACGCGGCATCCGAGCCGTCGGCAGCCATGCAACCCTCGACTCCGTCCTCACACCCGGCTCGCCCGCACGCGTACGCATCCCCGTCGAACGCGGAGTGCTCCCGTTTGCCTGGTGGCAGACACCCAAATTCAACGTCGTCCTCACAGAAGGCGCCGTCGGCTACCCCGGCTACATCCCCGAAGAACGCGAAGCCGTAAAAAAATTCATCCAGCAGGGCGGCGGCCTAATCGTCTCAGGCTCCTGGGTCCGCAACGAAGAATCCGCAAACAACTGGTCCCTCAACAAAATGCTCGCCGAATACGGCGCCAAGGTCCTGCCCGGCCACGTCCGCTATGAAGACAGACGCTGGCCCAGGCTCCAGATCTCAGACGAATGGGAAACCGTCATCCAGGCCGAGGACGGCTCACCGATCTACGCCCGCAGAGAATTCGGCAAGGGCCGCATTGCCCTCTACGCATCCTCCAGCATGTACCGCTTCAACAGAAAGGACCGCGAAGACGTCCGCAAAAAAATGGACTTCCTCGCTGACACCATCCAGTGGGCCGCAAAGGGCTCAAAACCCGCCGGCGGAGACACACGCCTGCCCGTCGCACGAGGCGGCGGTGGAGGCATCTACCCCGAAAGCGAAAAACGCCTCCCCGGCATCGTATGCTTCTACAGCAAGAACCAGCTCCCCGAACTCGTCTCTACCGTCGAAAACGACTTCCCCGCCATCACCGACCAGATATACGCATGGCTCCCGTCCGAAAAACCCGAACAGCCAATGTACATGATCCTTTGCAGCGGTAACGGCGGCGGCTGGGCCGTGAACGCCTATCTGCCAAAAGAAGCCTCCACGATATCCACAAGACCAGGCGGCATCAGAAGCATCTTCGCACACGAACAGGCCCACACCATGGCCGGACCCTGCAACGCCGCAAACCACCCCTTCGGCGGCAACCGGGGCGAAGAACACGCAGGCTGGTTCCAGGGCAAGATCAACGCAATGTACAACGGCGACAAGGGCCCCAACCGTGGATGCCACCGCGTCTTCAAGGATGACTACACACCCGGCACCACCGACCCCGCCGAGATATTCAAAGACGCACATCTGAAAAAATGGCAGGACGGCCACGACCGCCTCATGATCTGGTACGTCTGGCAGAAATTCGACGACCGCTACGGCCCAACTTGGTATCCCCGTTGGCGCTGGGTCCAGGGACAGCGATGGAAAGACGAACCATCGAAAAAACTCACCTGGGAAGAAAGCATCGAAGACATGAGCATCGCCGTCGGCGAGGACCTCTTCCCCTTCTTCGCTAAAACCGGCAAGAAACTCGATAAACAGCGTTTCGCAACAGCTCAGTTCATGGGCAAGACGATCGATCTGCCCGTAGCACCTATCGAACCAACCCCGCCCGGCGACGTAAACCTTGATCCGATCGACGACTACAAAAAACCGATCGATGTCAAAACCGCGCCCGCCGAAAAGGGCAAATGGGTAACCCTCTTCAACGGCAAAAACCTTGACGGCTGGATCCCCAAGATCACCGGTTACGAGCTCGGCGAAAACTACGCCAACACCTTCCGCGTCGAGGACGGCCTTCTAAAGGCTTCATACGACGGCTATGATAAATTCAACGGCCGCTTCGGACACATCTTCTACGAACAGCCGTTCTCCAACTACCGCCTGCGTGTCGAGTACCGCTTCACCGGCGACCAGGTCCCAGGCGGCCCCGGCTGGGCCTTCCGCAACAGCGGCATAATGCTCCACTGCCAGCCCCCGCAAACAATGGCAAAGAAACAAAACTTCCCCGTTTCCATAGAGGCCCAGATGCTCGGCGGCGACGGCACCCACGAACGCACCACCGCAAACGTCTGCACCCCCGGCACAAATCTCGTCATGGACGACAAGCTCATCACCCGCCACTGCATATCATCCAGTTCCAAAACATACCACGGCGACCAGTGGGTCACAATGGAAGTCGAAGTGCACGGTAACGGCAAGATCAAACACATCGTCAACGGCGATACCGTCCTCGAATACGAAAGGCCCCAGTACGACCCCAACGACGCCGACGCAAAAAAACTCATCGACAACGGCAATCTCATGATCGACGGCGGCTATATCTCCCTCCAGGCAGAGAGCCACCCGGTAGAATTCCGCAAAGTCGAGATAATGCTCCTCGAAGACTGATCGGCCCCCAATCAATACTAAAGGCCCGCAAGGATCATCCTTCCATGCGGGCCTTTTTCAATTCATCAAGATATATCGGGCAACAGTCCCAGCGTTTAATATCCATTACCGTTTGCCGCACCATCCAGCCGCATAATTTCACAGTCCGCCGAGAATGGACCCCTCCAAAGCTCGCCGGAGGCGCGGCTGTTAAATTATGCGGCGGCTAAGATGAGGCTCCCGATTATTTCATGATTAGCCTGCTTGCGTTACTGAATTCCGAACCGCTTCTAACTCTTGACCAGCTCAGACGTCACTTCATTCTCACAGCGCTCACCCTTTTCGATCTCCGAAATATTCTGCAGCGTCGTATCCGCTATCGCCTGCACCGCCTGATGAGTAAAGAACGCCTGGTGAGCCGTCACCATCACATTCGGGAACATCAGCAGCCTCGCGAACTGATCATCCTGTATGATCTCATCGGAAAGATCCTTGAAGAACAGATCGCCTTCTTCCTCATACACATCGATCCCCAGGTAACCGATCTTCCTGCTTTTGAGCCCGTCGATGACCGCCTTCGTGTCGATCAGCGCCCCCCGGCTGGTATTGATCAGCATCACGCATTCCTGCATCTTGCTGATTGCCTCAGCATCGATAATATGATGCGTCTGCGGCATCAGCGGACAGTGCAGCGTAACGATATATGATTTCTGAAACAGCTCATCCAGCGACACATACTCCACGCCAAGCTCTTCACACACAGGGCTCGGCTTAGGATCGAACGCGTACAGCTTACAGCCGAAACCGTGCAGTATCCGCGCCACGATCTCCCCGATCTTACCCGTCCCAACGATGCCCACCGGATGGTCATTAAGGTCGAACCCCATCAGTCCGTCCAGCGCAAAATTGCCTTCGCGTATCCGCGCATGTGATTTATTTATCCGCCTGTTAAGCGCAAGTATCAGCGTGATAGTATGCTCAGCCACCGCATGCGGCGAATAAGCCGGAACCCTCACCACGTGCATGCCGAATTCCTCCGCGGCCTCTATGTCCACATTGTTAAAGCCCGCACACCGAAGCGCAACCAGCTTAATCCCCTGATCCGCTAGCTGCTTCAGCACATCCCGGTCGAGCACATCGTTGACAAAAACACAAACACCCCCGTGCCCGTTAGCGAGCCGAACGGTATTCATGTCCAGCTTCTCTTCAAAAAACGTAAACTCATGACCAAAACCATCATTGGTATTGCTAAAATATCTCTGGTCATAAGGCTTCGTACTGAATACTGCAACTTTCATTATATGCTCCTTTCAAAGATGTTCGTCTTACGAATCATACGTCCGAATTACCCTTTTATGTTCGCAAAATAGCGACAATAAACTCCCATATGGGTAAAAGACTCCATTCCAACTTAAACCATAATCGCAGAATTGCAAGGGTGCTTATCGCCCGAAATAAAACACAGCTACAACCATGTCTTACAGTATTCAGAAACCTCAGCAGCATGATTTCACAGTTCGCCGAGAATGGACCACTCAAAAGTTCGTCGGAGGCGCGGCTGTTAAATTCTGCCCCGGCCCAACTGCATGCCCCCCCCCTTATTACGTGATGAACCAAAAAAAGGCCACAGCTTTCACCGTGACCTTTTTGATCTGACTTAATTGTTTGACCGCAGTTGCCCGCAGCCAGCTAACCCGGCATTATGCCTTATTCACTGCCATAGCGTCCAGATTCGGACCAGATTTGATAGCCACAACTTTGATCGAGTTGCCGCCTTTCTCAAGCTTCGCATTAACATCCAGCGTCTTCCAGGTCGTCCAGTCGTTGGTCGACGGGAACTTGACAACCCCGACCTTCTTGCCGTTGACCACAAGATTACACGCCCTGTTGTTATCACTCGCAGCATACCTGAACGTCAGCTTGAAAGTGCCCGTCTTATCCGCCAGAACATTATCGAAATGCGCGAAAGACCCGGCCCCGCCAAAGTCGGCAAATCCTTTACCCTGATAACCCTTCTGGTTGTCGGCAACTTTGGTCCCGCCGCCGAGTACCACAGACTCCGCCTCATAAACATCGCCCGGCAGCGTATTCTCAACAGCTCCCGAAGCAGCGGCCCGGCGTGCGGCCTCTTCGCGGTGCGGATAATATACCTCACCGCCCGCACCAAGGTCCTTGATCCGAACGTTGCGGAACTTATACGTAAGCCCCTTCTCGCCATGATGCTGAAGCCCTATATAACCCGCAATATCCCACTGATCCTGAACATCGGTCGTCAGAACATCATTCACATAGATCTTGATGTTCGGCCCCATGCACTCGATGCGGTACTTGTTCCACTGCCCCTGCTTGAAGCAGTCGCCCGCTCTCTTCCTGAATGCGGCAATAGACTCCTGCTGCTCTTTCCCGCTTGCATGATCGCGATTGGGCGAAACGAACCATCGGCGTCTGCCCTCGTCATAAAGCCCGCCCGACCACTTGCGGTCGCTCGTATCAACCTCTGCCTGATAGCCCCACGCCTTGTTCTTTTTCTTCTGACAGCGGAACAAAAATCCCGAGTTGCCTTTCTTAACCGGCATCTTGATCTCAGCCTCAAAGACGAAGTTGGCGTATTCTTTATCCGTCAGCAAGAACCACTTGCCCTTATCCGAAGTCAGATGAACCTCGCCGTCAACCACCTCATACTCACCCCATTCATACGGGTTCTGCCATTTGCTCATGCCGTCATCGACCAGGCCTTCCCACTTCGCCTGCCCCGGCCGCTTGATAAGCGACTTCTTCGACTTGGCCGGCTTGCCCTTATCGTAAGCATCCCAGATATCGCGAACCTCAGGACCCCTAAGCATCTTGTTCGCTTCTGCGTTGTTGGTGATCGTCATCGTCTTCGCATCATACTTGAGCGTCCCCGGATACTTCTGACCCACACAACCCAGACACAGCATCTCGGAAAGTGGAGCACCAACCTCAAACCGCGAATTAGCCTCTTCGATACCCTGACATGCGTTCAAAAAGTTCTTGTAGTGGTTGGACAGGTTCTTCCTGAATGGCGGCTGTTTGCCCGATTTCTTGACAGCTTCAGCCTTCGCCTCGTCGATGATCTCATAACGTGCACCATGACTGTGCCCGCGGATCGTAAAGTCCTCACTGTATATCAGCGAACCCACATTGCCCATCTTATCCTTGTAACCTGCCGGTATCTTGTCCGGATAATGCCCCTGCCCGTCGAACCATCTCAGCTCCAGCGGAGGCATACCCTCGCGCTGCTTGAACTTGAACGTGATCACGGAACCCTGCGGATAATACAGATCGCTTTCACCGTAAGTCTCCGTAGTAACCTCATAAGGCTGACCCAGCTTGAGATACCTGTGGATCGCATCGAGGATATGAGCACCCCAGTCACCCATGCACCCGCAGCCGAACTCATACCAGCATCGCCAGTTTCCACCCGTCATCCTTTCACTGTGAGGCCTGAACGGACGCCTGCTCAGCCACTGATCCCAGTCATAACCGACCGGCGGAACGACATCCGGATATTCAGTGATCGTCCACCCGTGCCAGCGACGGCTCTTCACCATCCACGCATCGATCTTCTTCACGTTCTTGATCAGCCCCGCATCGACCCAGTCACCAAACTGGAACGTCCCCGCACCCGAATGCCCCTGGTTACCAAGCTGCGTCACAACGCCTGTTGACTTCGCAAGCTTCTCCAGCAGCCGGCACTCATAAGCGTTCTGCGCCAAAGGCTTTTCAACATACACGTGCTTACCCAGCAGCATCGCATGCGCCACAGCCGGAAAATGCGAATGGTCCGGCGTACACACGATTACCGCGTCGATCTCATCGTGCATCTCTTCCATCATCTCGCGATAGTCCCTATAGCACGGCACACCCTCAAAGCCCCGCATCTTCGAATCAGGATCGGTAAACAGAACGTCTGCAAATGCCTTGAACTCTACCTGCTGCCCGTATCTTTTGAACGAATCCAGAACCTGACCGCCCCGATGAAACACCCCAACCTGTGCCGCACGGATCTTTTTGCCCGGCCGAATCTTCTTCGGTTCGAACAACGGCTCAATGGTCCTCTCGCCGAATACGAAATCAGAACCAAGCATCACCAGCGGCGACGCATAAAGAACGCTCTTGATAAAATCCCGACGTGAAGAACCCTGACGGTGAGATTTTGCACTCTGATACATGAAGAACCTCCGAATCTAGTTTTTACGCATTAATGGCCGATCGCTGCCGATCAACCCTACCCAATCTATTTTCCCCATTAAAACAATAACCAAACAGAACTTCCAGTATTATTTCACTCTATGAGCGATTTTCGCCGGGAATTACCTTACAAGCCCATTAAAAACTAGGTGCATCAATCAACGCTGGAAAGGGTCGGCAATGCTTTGAAGTGTGCCGGTCTTGTAAAGTTTTTCCTGCGAGGAGCCCGTCAGAGCTGGATTTTTGCCTGACTGAACCCTTCCTTTGTTCGCTCAAGCAAGCGGACGCAAGATCATCAGGAAGATAAGCAATTACCAACGAAAGACAAAAAATCAAATGTGCGAAACATTTCTTACACTGCCAGAGACTTTCTTGATGTTTATGGGTGGGTATGGTAGTCTTCCATATCAGATCATTTTAGGTTCAAGGGAAGATGACTTTTAGATGGGAGTTACGAATGAAGCTGGTTACTAAGTATTTTACAGCCTTTGCGGTTTCGGTCCTGATTTTATTGTTTTCTGGGTGCAGTTCTTCTATCAACGCATCCGGTCAGAGTTCGAATATGGGCAGGCCGGTTTATTATCAGCAGGTTGAGCCCGGCGAGCCTAAGGTGGTCGAATGTGATGTGGCGGTTTACGGCGGGACGACCGCAGGCGTTACCGCGGCGATACAGGCTGCTGATTGTGGTAAAAAGGTAGTGTTGTTTTCGTTTAACCGGCATGTAGGTGGGATGACCTCGGGGGGATTGACCGCGACGGACGTGGGCGATAATAAATCCATAGGCGGGTTGGCAAGGCGGTTTTATGAACGCATCGGCAGAATCAAAGATTTCAGTCCTTCGCGGGCCGAATCCTTGTACAGGACGATGCTTGACGAAGCGGGTGTAAAGGTGTTGCTCGGCAGGTGTCTTGTATCCGCGGAACTTAGAAACGGTCGGTTGGTTTCAATTGTCATGGAAACAGGTGAGACGGTCAAGGCAGAAGTGTTTGTCGATTCCACATATGAGGGGGATCTGTTCGCGGCGGCGAATGTGTCGTATTATGTCGGGCGAGAGCCCGCGGGGGCTTACGGTGAGTCGCTTGCTGGAAAATGGCAGAAGGTCTCATATCAAAATGTTTACGAGTTTTGCGGGTTACAATTGAGCCCCTATGTGGTTCCGGATGTTCCAAAATCAGGGCTGCTTCCTGAGATATCTCTTGAACCCGCTGGGACCCCGGGTGATGGGGATTTGAAAGTTCAGGCTTACAACTTTCGAATGTATTTGACGAATAAGGACGGCAAGATTCCGTTCTATAAGCCGAAGGGGTATGATCCCCACAGGTATGCATTGCTTGGGCGATTTTTGAATCTTGATCCGGGTATCCGGTGGACGCTGAATTACACTAGGCGTCCGATGACGGACGGGCCTGTTCAGATGAGGAACGGAGACAGTAATAACGCGGGGAGCTTTTCTTCAGACTATATTGGGGGCAATTATCGCTGGCCGGACGGCACTTACAAGCCCCTTTCTTTTGATGAACTCCCTGCACCAAGGCGGGGTTTGCCGATGCCCATGCACGAATTGTACGAACTACGTGAGCAGATTTTCCAGGACCATGTCGAGTATCAGCAGGGACTGATGTACTTTTTGGCGAACGATCCGCAGGTTCCGGAGAAGCTGCAGGAGAGGGTTAACCAATTCGGGCTCGATCCTGATGAGTTTGTGGAAACGGGTTACTGGCCTCACCAGCTTTATGTGCGGGAAGGCCGTCGCATGGTTTCCGATTATGTGATGACCCAGGCGAACTGTGAATCAAAGAGAACGGTTAAGGATTCAGTCGGTCTGGCGTCTTATCCAATGGATTCTCATTTTTGTCAACGTTCAGTAGTAGAAGTAGATGGAAAAGTAACTGTCCGTAATGATGGCAATTTCGGAAAGCCATGCCCCGCGCCCTACCCGGTTTCGTACCGCTCGATTGTGCCGAAAAAAAACGAATGCCAAAATCTGCTGGTTCCGGTTTGTCTTTCATCATCACATGTAGCATACGGTTCGATCCGCATGGAGCCGGTTTTTATGATTCTGGGGCAAAGTGCGGGCCAAGCCGCGGCACTGGCGGCAGACAACAATATTGCCGTTCAGGATGTTCCTTACGAAAAGCTGAGACCAAGTCTGATCGAAGACGGCCAGATTTTAGAAAATTAGATAAATCTGACTATTGAAATGGCTTCTGACAAGCTCTTTACAAAATCCATAACACCAGCCCAAACTCACCAACCGCTACGACTCCGCCACCACCGGCTATGACGTCATCTGCACCTATGACGACGCGGGCAACACCACCACCGACCAGAACGGCTATCAGTACACCTACGACTACGAAAACCGCATCAGCCAGATCAAGGATGCCTCCGGTTCGCTCGTGGCCAGCTTCGATTATGACGCGCTCGGCCAGCGTATCCGCAAGGTCGACCACAAAACGACCGCGAACACACGCATCTACTACTACAACGACAACTGGCAGGTGCTGGCCGAATACGACGGCAGCGACAACTTCAAGCGGTACAGGAAGGCATTTCTGAAACTGCTTTTGAATTTGCGGCCTGAGATTTTTTCGGCTGGCAAGGCGTGCAAAATTGGCAATAGCCGTAACTATGGGCGATTTTGCACAACGCAGCCAGACGGAAAAAGGGCCGCCGCAAAGCAAAATGAGTTTCAAAATGACTTCCCGGTGTATGGCAACTACATCGACGAGCCTCTCATGACCAGCGACACCGCCACGGACCTCTACTACGCCCACGATCACCTCTACAGCACCGCCGCCCTGATCGACACCGCAGGCAACGTCGTCGAACGCTATGAATACAACGCATACGGCAAAGCAACCGTCTACAACGCCGACTACACGCAGAGCTGGCAAAAACCGCAAAAGGAAAATCCGTACTTGTACACAGGCCGACGCCTGGATATACTAGACGGCGGCTCTTTGAAATTACAATATTCCCGCCACCGATACTACGACCCCCAAACCGGCCGTTTCCTGCAAAAGGACCCGCTGGGGATCGTGCCAGATGCCAACAAGAATAGTCCGCTAGCAGCTACCCGACAGTATTCTGATGGTATGAATTTATATAATTATACCAGTGCTAGCCCAATCACAAGTACAGATCCCGATGGTTTAATTCGCAAGTTTATTTGTTGCAAACAGTGGCAGATCGGGGTGAATTAAAGGGGTCAGGTGAATTAAAGGGGTCAGACACTTTTTCTGCTTGACAACTCTGCTTTTGCCCCTATAATCGCTCATTATGCCAAGACAAAAACGCATCGCAAAAGGAAACATCGTCTACCACGTGCTCAACCGCGCCAACGGCCGCCTGCGTATATTCAAAAAGGACGACGACTTCCGCGCTTTCGAGCAGATCCTCGCCGAAGCCGCCGAACGCTTCGACATGCGAATCTGCGGCTACTGCATCATGTCCAACCACTGGCACCTCGTCCTCTGGCCGCGCGCCGACGGCGACCTCTCCGCCTTCATGAAATGGCTCACCGGCACACACTCTCACCGCTGGCATGCCGCCCACCGCACAGTCGGCATCGGCCACCTCTACCAGGGCCGCTACAAAAGCTTCCCCGTCCAGGACGACACCTACTACCTCACCCTCATGCGTTACGTCGAAAGCAACCCGCTCCGCGCAAAACTCGTCAAACGTAGCGCCGACTACCTCTGGAGCTCACTCGCCAACCGCCTCGGCAAAGACTCACCCCTGGAACTAAGCGATGGCCCGATGCCCCTTCCCCGCAGATGGACAAAGCTCGTCGACGGCGCTGCGGACCTGCCCGAAGACGAAATCAAAACCTGCATCCAGCGCGGCCGACCCTTCGGCGACTCCGACTGGACCCACCAAACAGCAAAAGCCCTCTCCCTCGAATCCTCCCTCCGCCCCAGAGGCCGCCCCCGCAAAACAACCCCTAACTAAAAAGGGTCAGACACTTTTAATTTGCATGATCGACACCGCAGGCAACGTCGTCGGATAAATTAAAAAGGGTCAGACACCGTTAATTTGCATATAAGTGCCTTACTAGTAAACACTTACATCTAAGCTGCACAACTGGTGCAACGTCAGCAGCCCCTTGGTTGAAATCCACCCCCACCCCCCAAACTGTCAAGCCCAAACGAAAGATCATCACAAAACATCAGCCAACCAAATCAACGTCCCAGCACCCCGACCATTTCCCGCACCCACCAGCCGCATAATATTAACAAAAAAAGTTCGCCGAGAATGGACCCAACGGAAAGTTCGTCGGAGGCGCGGCTGTTAAATTCTGCGGCGGCCCGACCACCGAAGTCGAACGGAAAAAGGACCCCCGAAAGACAAATCCGAGTTTTGAAACAGTTCCTCGATTCTGCCCGGCCCAATATGCATACTGATTTTCCATTCCTCCACGGCACCTAACATCAAGCGTTTTCAAACGACTTCCGGTTTTTACTGGACAACCACCTTCAAAATCGCTTCCATAGTCATACATACCAAACCTGAATTCATCAGCATTAAAAAAGAGGTTTACCGACAGTGCCTTCACGTATAATAGATTTCCACACACACGCATTCCCCGACGCGGTAGCCGAAAGGGCCATGGCCAACCTGCAGAGCGGCGCAACAGGCGTAGAAGCATACCTTGACGGCACGGTCGCCGACCTCTTACGCTCAATGGACGCCGCAGGCATCGAAAAAAGCTTCATCTGCACCATAGCAACCCGCCCCGGCCAGTTCGAAGGCGTCCTAACTTGGTGCGACTCCATACGTTCCGACAGGATCCTCCCTTTCCCTTCCCTGCATCCGAAAGATGACGACAAACCCCAAAAGATCCAGCAGATCGCCCGCGAAGGCTTCCACGGCGTCAAGCTCCATCCCTTCTACCAGAACTTCTACGCAAACGACCCCCGCATGCGTGAAATCTACGACAATATCTGCACTTCCCAACTCGTCCTGCTTTTGCACTGCGGCTACGACATCGCATTTCCCCGTGAAAGAAGGGTGGACCCCGCAAAGATCCGCGACCTGGCCCAAAACTGGCCCGATCTCAAGCTCGTCGCCGCCCACATGGGTGGCTGGGACGCATGGGACGAAGTAGAGCAGCTCATCCTCGGCCGCAACATATATATGGATATCTCTTTCACCTTCCGGTCACTCGGCGTACAAAAAACAGCCGACCTGATCCGCAGACACGGCCCCCAAAAGGTCCTCTTCGGCACCGACAGCCCCTGGAACGACCAGTCGCAGGAGCTAAAACTGTTGCGTGACACAAACCTCCCCCAGGCGGACCTGGACCTGATCTTATCCCAAAACGCCCTCCGTTTGCTGGACATCTGACATTTCAATCTCCGCCTGCGTCCGTGTTAATGCGTATACTGCTCGCTAAATATGCGGACAACGCAGAGTTTTAATACAAAAAACTGCAATGATTCCATCCTAACCGCCGATGAAGTTGCAATACCATATACTAAATATGCTTCCGCACTGTCTGCGGACGCATCAAGTGGTCAAAATAGGAGTGAGCCATGTTTGGGATCGAGAGTAAAGGCGTTTTACTGGCATACCTTTTATGCATCGTAAGTACACTCATATGCGTAGTTTACGGCCTCATCACCTGGAATCGCGGCGACGAAGAGGTCGAGCCCGACGATGTACAGTGGGCTCAGGAAGAGGCCAGTATCGAGGAAGAATTCTAATCGGGGCAGCGGGAAACGCTTGATCCTTTAAAACTTGGAGGAATACATGCTACTAGCACAAGCAGTTGGTATAACGGAAATACTCGTCGTCCTGGCCTATCTCATGGTGACTTTCTACCTGGGCTGGCTGGGCTTCAAACGCACTAAAAACGCTGCCGATTACCTCATCGCCGGCCGCGACGTACACCCCTTCGTCATGGCCCTCAGCTACGGTGCAACCTTCATCTCCACCAGTGCCATCGTCGGTTTCGGCGGCGTCGCCGGCATGTTCGGCATGAGCCTTCTCTGGCTCACGTTCCTAAACATTTTCGTCGGCATTTTCCTGGCCTTCGTCTTCCTCGGGGGCCCAACCCGCCGCATGGGCCACAGGCTAAAGGCCCATACCTTCCCCGAACTGCTCGGCAAAAGGTACCAAAGCAAGTTCCTACAGATATTCGCCGGCGTCGTAATATTCCTGTTCATACCCCTGTACGCCGCTGCCGTACTCATCGGCGGCTGTGAGTTCATCTCCGCTAAGTTCGGCGTGGATTATCAGGTCGCACTCCTCGTTTTCAGTGTCATTATCGCCGGTTACGTCATCGTCGGCGGCCTCAAAGGCGTCATGTACAGCGACGCCCTCCAGGGCTCACTCATGTTCATCGGTATGATCGCACTGCTGATCGCCACCTACGCAATGCTCGGCGGCGTCGGTCAGGCACACGCCGACCTCACCGAAATGAACGAAATGCCCTCGCTCTTCGGCGCGATCGGCTTCCAGGGCTGGATGTCAATGCCCAAGGGCCCCGGCTGGGGCGAACCCCAATATGACCTCTGGTGGATCATCATCTCCACCATCACCCTCGGCGTAGGCATCGGCGTACTCGCCCAGCCCCAGCTCGCCGTTCGCTTCATGACCGTAAAAAGCACCAAAGAACTCAACAGGGCGGTCCTCGTCGGCGGCATCTTCATCCTCATCATGACCGGCGTCGCATTCGTCGTCGGTTCACTCAGCAACCTCTACTTCCACAAATACGAAAAAGTTGAAGGCACCATCGTCTCCGTCACCGAACGAACCGGCGTCACCGCCAAAAAAGAACGCGGCATCCTCAAACAGATCCCATGTCAACTCCTCCACGTCGACACCGACGGCGACGAGATCGCCGACATAAACCTCATCGGCAAGGGCTACGACGTCACTCTCGACAACGGCAAGACCATCCCGTTCTCCAAGCTAATGCCCAACGCAAAAATCGACCAGCAGCCCGACGGCACAGCCATCATCCACCCCCGCGCAACCTCATTCCTCCGCTCCGTAGTCAAAGGCGCAGGCGGCGACTGGATGTTCAACTCCGGCAGCATCATACCCATCTACGTCACCCGCGCAATGCCCGGCTGGTTCGGCCTCATCTTTCTCCTCACACTCCTCTCAGCAGCCATGAGCACACTCTCCAGCCAGTTCCACGCCGTCGGTACCAGTATTGGCAGGGACGTTTACGAGCAGGTCAGCCACAGCAAAAAATCCAGCATGAACATTACCCGCATCGGCATCGTCATCGGCATCGTCTACGCCGTCATCATAAGCAATTACCTCCGCGGCGGCTATTTCATCGCCCGTGCAACCGCCATATTCTTCGGCCTCTGCGCAAGCGCATTCCTCCCTGCATTCGTCGGCGGCCTGTTCTTCAAGAAGATTACCCGAGCCGGCGCCATCGCCTCCATGCTCACCGGTTTCCTCATCACCATGTTCTGGCTGATGTTCATAAAAGACAAGGAAGCCCGCGCACTCGGCGTCTGCCATGCACTCTTCGAAAAGCATTCCCTGCTGCTCGACAAACCTAACTGGTCAGTCGTCGACCCCGTTGTCGTCGCCTTGCCCATCGCCATCATAGTCGCTATCGCAGTGTCTATATTCACCGCACCCCCTAAAGAAGAACATCTGGATAAGTGTTTTGGCGCAAGCAGTTAAACTAAAGTAATTCAAAAACGTAACCGATACTTTGTAAAAGGCCGTTAAACGGACTGCACGGCCGGTGCTTTGAACTTTGTGAAGGAGTAAAAAAATGAAGTTTGCCTTGAAAATTCTGTGTCTAGTCGTTGTCGCGGCAATGCTCACTGTCCCTGCATTTGCCGCCGACGAAAAACAAGAAGCCGTCAAGACAGGCCAGCAAGCCTCCGAGCAGGTAACCCAGTATACCGGCGAGGACATCCCCGCACCCCATACCCACATGTTCTACGATGCTGACTGGCTCGACAAGTTCCATAACCCAACCGAAGGCGTAGAGCTTGGCCTCGATTTCCGCTTCCGTGAGGTTTACGCTGAAAATTACACAACACTCGATAAAGATTTTCCCGCCGCTGACAACTACGCACATTACCAGCGATATCGTACCCGCATGTCCGGCAAGTTCAACCTTTCGCCGGATGTTGACCTCAACACCCGTCTGGTCTGGGAATTCTTCACCTGGGAAAAACCAAGCACCAGGCCCCAGTCAACCGAATTTGACGAGGTCCTGTTTGACCGCCTGAACTTCACGTTCAGAAACGCCTTCGATATGCCCCTGACCATCGTCGTCGGTCGCCAGGACATCATTCTCGGCAACGGCTGGCTCGTACTCGAAGGCACACCCGCCGACGGTTCCAGAACGATCCACTTCGACGCAGTTCGCGCAACCTACGACCTGCAGGACGAGGGCGACAAGCTCGACCTGATCTACGTTCAGAACTACGACAAAGAAAATAAATGGCTCAAACCATTCAGCTACAACGATGCACGCCACTTCACCCAGGGTCAGGATGAACGCGGCGCGATCGTCTACTGGACCAACAAACTCGGCCCCAAGGCCCAGACCGAAGCATACTACATCTACAAAGAGGACCGTAGGTCTCCCCGAGCAGCAGCAACTGTCCCCAACGCCGAGATCCACACATTCGGCGGTGCCCTCCAGGACGCGATCGACCAGAACTGGTCATACCGTGCTGAACTCGCAAAGCAGTTCGGCCAGAAGGGTCAGACCGACCTCAACGCCATGGCATTCAACGGCCGCCTCAAGTACAGCTTCAACAACGAATGTCAAAGCGCCGTCTTCATGGATTATGAATATCTCTCCGGCGACCGTCCCGGTACCGGCAACGATGAGGCCTTCGACACACTCTGGGGTGACTACCCGCAGGCACAGCGCGGCGGCGACCTCCCAATCTACGTCTGGGTAGGCGAAAGCGGAAACCTCGGCCAGATGACCAATTTCCACCGCCTCGGCTTCGGCCACTACTTCAAGCCCCACGAGAAATGGTCACTCGAAACTCTCTACAACCTCTACTGGGCCGACGACAACACCTTGGCAGCAGGTGCAACCGGTGGCGGCGGTTTCCCGACATACGGCAGCGGCAGGTTCCGCGGCCAGATGTTCACCGCTTACCTCAAGTATCGCTGCTGTGCCCAGCTCAACGCTCACTTCCTGGTTGACTACTTCGTACCGGGCGACTTCTACGCAGACAACAGCCGTGACCACGGCCTGTTCGCAAGATTCAACGTTCAGTACACCTTCTAAAACAGAGCACTTGGTTTATCTGTAGAGGACCTGGATTCGTTTCCAGGTCCTTTTTTTTGATTCCAGCCAACGAAACCAACACCCCAGCACATCACCAACCATTAACCGTACTCTCGAGCCGCATAATTTCACAGTCCGCCGAGAATGGACCCTCCAAATAGTTCGTCGGAGGCGCGGCTGTTAAATTCTGTGGCGGTGCAATTGGGTGCTCCAAAATATTTCCTGATAATTTTTTATGCTTAACTGCACCTCAGATAAGAAATATTCGCATTTACCATTTGAAAACCTCGGCCTTTCTTTCTAAAATCCGGCTCAATAAACAGTCGAGAACGTTTTCAAAAAGGTTACCGCTATGTATATTCTGCCTGCAATTGATTTAATGGACGGCAAGTGCGTTCGGCTCATCCAGGGCGACTACCACAAACAGATGGTCTACAGGGACAACCCCGTCGATCAGGCAGCCGAATTCAGGCAGGCCGGCGCCCAATGGCTCCACGTGGTCGACCTCGACGGCGCGAAAATAGGCAAATCCGTCAACGCCGACACCATCGCCGCAATCGTCAACGCCGATCTCGGCCTCAAGGTCGAAGTCGGCGGCGGCATCCGCGACGAAGATTCCATCAAACGTATGCTCAACGCAGGCGTCGACCGCGTCATCATCGGCACCCGAGCAGTAAACGATTTCGGCTGGTTCACCCAGATGGTCGAAAAATACCCCAACAAGCTCGTCCTCGGTCTCGATGCACGCGGCTCGAAGGTCGCCATCGAGGGCTGGACACAGGAAGGCTCACACTCCTTGCTCGAATTCGCAAAGCAGGCCGCCCATATGCCCATCGCGGCCATCATCTACACCGACATCAGCAAGGACGGCATGATGGCCGGACCCAATTTCGAACGCACAGGAGAGCTCGCCGCCGCCGTCAGCGTCCCCGTAATCGCCTCCGGCGGAGTCACGACCCTCGAAGACATCAAAAAACTCGCTCCGCTGCAGGTCGAAGGGGCCATCGTCGGCAGGGCCCTCTACGAAGGTACACTCGATCTCAAAGACGCCATCGCCGCGGCGGGCCGATAACAGTACTGATATCGCGGTTTTGGACATACGGCACGTGTTAATAGATTAAGACGACAAGCAATTTCGTCATAGTGCTTGATTTGTGTTTCCTGAGTGCAATTACGTTTGACTGACACCGCTTCA
Organism: Anaerohalosphaera lusitana; assembly: GCF_002007645.1. Lineage (GTDB taxonomy): Bacteria > Planctomycetota > Phycisphaerae > Sedimentisphaerales > Anaerohalosphaeraceae > Anaerohalosphaera > Anaerohalosphaera lusitana. The sequence continues at coordinate 4,073,058 of NZ_CP019791.1, read as the reverse complement.
CAGACTATACTACGCAATTCTATCATTCTTTCAGGGAGATTTTCTATGCGTGGCGACAAGATTGTTGCTGAAGGTATAACCTTTGATGACGTCCTGCTGATACCGGCTCGCAGTGACTTTGTGCCAAGCGAAGCCGATACGTCGACACAGCTCACCAAAAACGTCCGGATCAATATCCCAATGATCTCGGCTGCAATGGACACCGTTACCGAGTCCTCCCTCGCCATAGCCATCGCTCAGGAGGGCGGCATCGGTATCATACACAAAAACCTGCCCGTCGAGCTCCAGCAGCGAGAGGTCGCAAAGGTAAAACGCAGCGAGAACGGCATAATACAGGACCCCGTCACCCTCAGCCCCGCAGACACCGTCAGCCGTGCCAAACAGGTCATGGACGAACAGAACGTCTCGGGAATCCCGATCATTACCGAAAACCGCAAACTCGCCGGCATTCTCACCCGCCGCGACCTCAGGTTCCTCACCGACGACTCAGCCAAGATCGACACGGTAATGACAAAGAACAACCTCGTCACCGCCTCAGCCGACACCGATCTGGAACAGGCCAAGGAACTTCTAAGACGCCACAAGGTCGAAAAGCTCCTTCTCGTTAACGACAAGAACGAGCTCGCCGGCCTCATCACCATGCGAGACGTCTACCGCGTCGAGCAGTACCCGCTCTCCGTCCGCGACGATCGCGGTAGGCTCAGAGTCGGTGCAGCCGTAGGCGTCAAGAATTTCGATCGCATCGAAGCACTCATCGAAGCCGAAGCAGACGTCATCGTCGTCGACACCGCCCACGGCCACAGCGAAAACGTAATCGAAACCGTCAAATGGACCAAGAAAAACTATGACATCGACGTCATCGCAGGCAACATCGCCACCAAACAGGCAGCGAAGGACCTGCTCGAAGCCGGCGCAGACGCGGTAAAGGTCGGTATCGGCCCAGGCGCAATATGCACCACACGCGTCATCAGCGGCGTTGGCGTCCCCCAGATATCAGCCGTCATGGACGTTGTCGAAGTCGCCAAACAGTACGGCGCACCCGTCATAGCAGACGGCGGCATCCGAAACAGCGGCGACATCACAAAAGCTATCGCCTCAGGTGCCTCTAGCGTCATGCTCGGCTCACTTTTCGCAGGACTCGCCGAAAGCCCCGGCCAAACCGTTATCTACAAAGGCAGACAGTTCAAGGAATATCGAGGCATGGGCTCGCTCGGCGCAATGGTCAAAGGCTCTGCCGACCGCTACGGCCAAAAGAGCGACACAGGCAAGGAAAAACTCGTCCCCGAGGGCGTCGAAGGACGCGTCCCCTACAAGGGCCCGCTCAGTACCTTCCTATATCAGCTCGTCGGCGGACTCCGTGCAGGCATGGGATACTGCGGCACACGAACCATCCCCGAACTGCAGGACCGCGCACAATTCGTAAAGGTCAGCGCTGCGACCATCCACGAATCGCACCCGCACGATATCATGATAACCAAAGAATCACCGAACTACTCAGCCGCGGAATACGACAGTTGATCTGTCGCCCGACGTTAAACTAGCAACATAACTTGTAAGAGAACAAAATGTCACGTGAGACAATCGCCATAATCGATTTCGGCAGCCAGTACGGCCAGCTCATCGCCCGCAGAGTACGGGAACAGAAAGTTTATTCGGTAATCTACCAGCCCGACGTCCCCGCCGCCAAACTTGCACAGCTCGGTGTAAAAGGCGTCATCCTCTCAGGCGGACCAAAAAGCGTCTACGCGGAAAACGCCCCCTCCTGCGATCCCAAAATATTCGAGCTCGGCGTCCCCGTCCTCGGCATCTGCTACGGCATGCAGATAGGCTGTAAGATACTCGGCGGCGACATCCAGCCCGCCAGGAGCCGTGAGTACGGCCGCACCAAACTCAAAGTCGTCAACGATCAGGACCTCTTCAAGGGCGTACCCGAGTCGACCACGGTATGGATGAGTCACGGCGACCAGGTCAACGAGCTCAATGACGATTTCGAGTCGCTCGCCGAAACACCAACATGCCCCTACGGCGCGGTAAGACACAAGGACGGCAAATTCTTCGGCGTTCAGTTCCACCCCGAGGTCACCCACACGCCCTGCGGCAACGACATACTGCAGAATTTCATCTACGACATCTGCGGCTGTGCAGGCAACTGGCAGATGAGCGACTTCGTCGAAGAAACCATCGAAAAGGTCCGCAACCAGGTCGGTGATTCAAAGGTCATCTGCGGCCTCAGCGGCGGCGTCGATTCCGCCGTTACCGCTGCACTGCTGCACAAAGCCATCGGCGATCAGCTTGTTTGTATCTTCGTCGACAACGGCCTTCTCCGCAAGAACGAGCGTGAGGGCGTCGTCCAGATGTTCAGCGGCCACTTCCACATGGACCTGCACGTCGTCGACTGGAGCGACCAGTTCCTCGACCAGCTCGCAGGCGTTACCGACCCGCAGAAAAAACGCAGAATAATCGGCGCAGAATTCATTGCCGCCTTCAAGAGCGAAGCTGACAAGATCGAAAACGCTGAGTTCCTCGCCCAGGGCACCCTCTACCCCGACGTCATCGAGTCCGGCAACAAGGACGGCAACCTCGCAGCAAATATCAAGCTGCACCATAACGTAGGCGGCCTGCCGGAAAAACTCGGATTCAAGCTTGTCGAACCACTTCGCGACCTCTTCAAGGACGAGGTCAGGCTCGTCGGTGAATACCTCGGCCTGCCCGAAGATATGGTCTGGCGCCATCCTTTCCCCGGACCGGGCCTTGCCGTACGCGTCATCGGTGAAATAACCCGCGAAAGACTCGCTGTCCTCCGCGAAGCCGACGCAATAGCTATCGAAGAGATCAAGGCTGCAGGACTCTACAGAAGCATATCACAGGCACTCGCGGTGCTTCTGCCCGTCGGTACCGTAGGCGTCATGGGCGACGAACGCAGCTACGAGAGCGTCATCGCCATCCGTGCCGTCGAAACGACCGACTTCATGACCGCCGATTTCTCGCACATACCTTTCGAGGTGCTGGGAACCATTTCCAGCAGGATCATCAACGAAGTTCGCGGCGTCAATCGTGTCTGCTACGACATATCGTCCAAGCCGCCCGCAACGATAGAATGGGAATAACCTGTTCCAACCGGAGGAGCAATTATGAAACATTGCATAGCTTTGCTGATAGTAATCTTAGTCACCGCAACACCCGTATTTGCTGGCACACAGGAAAACACCCAGTCAGGCAGTCTGCTCGATGAAGATTATCAGGCCAGCTTCGACGAAGTAAAACCCCTCGATGCCCTCTGGGACGATATATGGACCCTGCCGGACGTTATCGAGGAGAACACAGTGGAAATCCTCGACAACCCGGACTACGTCAACGCTCTGCTCATGGCCGGCGGTGCCAGCATCGCCATGCATGCAAGCGGCGCCGATGACGATATCGCGGACAACTTCGAGGACCACCAGGCCCTCCGCGACGACTGGGCCGACGAAGGTACATATCTTGTCGGCGGCCCCGGCTTCCATTTCGCCGCAACCGGCCTCTGGTACCTCTTCAGCCATGCAAACCAGGACGAGATAAACAAGAAAAACGCCTGGACCATGATGAAGGCACTATCGGTGACCGGCTTCTGGACCCTCACCGCCAAAGTGATTAGAAACAACGACACACCCAACGGCAAGGACCTCGCCTGGCCCAGCGGCCATACTTCCAGCTCCTTCACCGTCGCTGCCGTCCTCGACGAACTCTACGGCCCCAACGTCGGCATCCCAGCCTACCTCGGCGCCGGCTTCGTCGGTTTCCGCATGATGGACAGCGGTGACCACTGGGGAAGTGACGTAGTTTTCGGCGCGGTCCTCGGCTACATCGTGGGCCACCACGTCGCAGGCGAAGACAAACTCCCCCAGGTCGGCGGCTTCGATGTCATCCCCTTCTCAGGCGTCGACGGCAAAGAAGAATACATGGGCATAGGACTCCATCGCAGGTTCTAAAGTAACTGAAAAATATCCAGTTCATTAAAATGACTCTGGGCTCATGTTGGGCATTTTAGGCCCTGTTTTCGGTGACAACTTTTGCATGTTTTTCACCCCTTTCTTCTTAGTTTTGACCCCATTTCGATGAGTTTTGCCCAACTTTTCACATCTTTTCAAATAGTCATTTTAGCGTACATTAGCTTGACACTTTCAGCCGTATGGGGTATAAGTTTGCTGAGGTTTTCGAATGAAAAGTTGATTTTCAGTGCTGATATGGACGATTTTAGGCCCATCCAGCGTCTCAGGGGAGAAACATTGATGAAAAGTAATAAAAATATGACCAGGTCGCGGCTATACCCTGTCGCTTTAGTCGGTATGGGCCTTCAGATGTGCATTTTTGCACTGCTGGCGACCGTTTCCCCCGTTCAGGCCGCGACCGGCGAATACTCGCTGATGGTTCAGCGAAGCCCCGTCGACGGCGGCACGGTTACCCCCGATGCAGGCGTACACAGCTACAATAAAGCCGAAAAAACTACCATAACTGCAAGCCCACGCCCGGGTTACAGATTTGCAGGCTGGCTCGGCGACGTAGGAAACAACTCCAGCGCCAGCACCACAATTACCGTTGACTCACCAAAAATGGTTGTCGCCGTCTTCCAGCGCGAAGACGAAGAAGAAACAGTAATCCTCACTGAAGAACAATCCCCCCAAAGTCAGGCATCAGGCCCGCTGCATCGTAACAGCCGCGGTGTTGGTGCCGGCGGCGGCGCAAGTCCCGCAGGCGGCGGTTTTCCTATCGCCAGCGGTGATGATGATCCGGAAATTATACCTGTCGACCCGCCTGAGACACCTGAAATCCCCGAACCTGCGACAATTCTGCTGCTAGGTGCAGGCGGGCTGCTCCTGCGAAGAAGACCCCGGCAGAAATAAGAAAGCTCCGGCCGCGGTTGGGTAAGACAATTGTGCAACCTAAGTGCTTGTCTATCAGACGCTTGCAAGGGATGTTATACGCATTGTGAAATTTTTTCGCGCGCCACGGTTTTAGACTTGCGCCATCGCTAATGATGTGTCATAATTCCTAAAAAATGAAAGGAAATATGGCATGCACATCAGTGAGATCAAGTACGGTGACCTGCAAAAGTTAAAAGAAAAAGCTCGGATTGAAACCAATGCAAAGCAGCGAGATCGATATCGGGTGGTAGCCCTGGCATTGGAGGGATGGCAAACAAAAGCGATCATGACAAAACTTGATCGCAGCAAAAACTTCGTTCAGCGATGGTGTTATTTCTACCGTGATGGCGGCATTGAGGCTATCGCACCAAAACGTCAAAGCGGCAGGCCTACAAAACTGCCACGCAAAAAAGAGCCTGAGTTGATCAAGCGAATTCAAGATGGACCAACCGATTCAGACGGTGGTGTATGTGTGCTACGCGGCAGAGACATAAGACGGATTCTTGAAAGAGAATTTGGCGTAAAATATTCGCTCTTCGGCGTCTATGATCTAATGCATAGATTGGGGCTTTCATGTCTAAAACCAAGGCCTAAGCACCGAAAGAACGATCCGGAAAAAATGCAGCAGTGGTTGGAGCAAGCCCCCTTTTTGTCCAAAAAGTCCGAACAGAAAACCCCGAAAAGAAAATTGAGATCTGGTTCCAGGACGAAGTGCGAATAGGCCAGCAAGGAACACTGACCAATGTTTGGGCTCCAAAAGGATCCAGGCCTACAGCAGTAAAGCAGACCGAGTATGATTGGGTATATATTTTTGGAGCTGTCAATCCTGTCAATGGCAAATCGTCGGCTGTGATTACTCCGACTGTTAACACTGATTATATGAATCACCACCTGAGATTTATAAGCGAGGAGGCAGGCAAAGATGTACATGTGGTTCTGGTTCTTGATCAGGCTGGTTGGCATATCGCTAAACAGTTGGTTGTGCCGAAGAATATCAGCCTGCTTCACCTGCCTGCATACAGTCCGGAATTGAATCCGATAGAACGTCTTTGGGCCTATATGAAGAGTCACTACTTGAGCAACCGCATTTACAAAAATTATGAGGAAATATTCAACGCAGGAACAGTTGCATGGAACAATATAACCTCAGAAATGTTCTGCTCAATATGCAATACTGAATGGATTAAGCATGAGAATTAATCACAATGCGTATTAGGCATTTGCAAAAGAATTTTTGCGTCTGCGAAAGAGTGTGTTTTGGTTTTGCACAGACTGCATTGGTTGTGGACAATGAAAAAAGCTGCCGCATACTGAAGCGACAGCTTTGTGGGTGTAAGTGTTTTTGCAGCAGGGTTTTACCGTGATCTTGATCAGGTCTTGCGGAAGACTGCTACTACGTTTTCCACGTCTACTACGAACAGGCGGTTGTCGCCTTCGAAATCTACCGGGATCGCGCCTTTTGGATTGAAAAGCACCTTGTCATACTGCTTCAACGGCAGTTCTGCTGTGATCTCCACTTCCGCGGAAACCGACACTATCCTGCCCGTTATCGTTGGTATCTCGATGTTGTCCGGCAGTTGAATGCCGCCCTTGGTTTCCTTTTTGTCCTCGTCTTTGCGGATAACCACCCGCATGCCGATCGGCTCGACGGTCTCAAAGCTGTCGGAAGCGTCATCCATATTGTTCAGATCATCAAATTCTGCCATTAGTCAAACTCCTTGCAAGGCCGGCAGCGTTTTTTGTGACGCTGCTATTCAGATTCAGTCTTAGGGCTGGTTTTCTTTTTCGTCTTCTTCTTAGCGGTTTTCTTTTTAGCTGTCTTTTTCTTCGCTGTCTTCTTTTTGGCCTTTTTCTTCTTTGATTTCTTTTTCGCTGACTTTTTACGGCCCAGCATCTCGTCCGCTTCTTCCCATGTCTCGGGCGGCCATTTGCCCTCTTCCTGGAGCTTTTTCAGGTTGTCGAGCTGTTTCATGCTAACGATCGTCCGGCACCTGGGGAACTTGTTGCAGCCCAGGAACGGCCCGCGCTTGGACTGTCTTATGACCAGTTCGCCTTTTTTGCATTTGTAGCATTTGATGCCTGTCGGCTCGGGCGGAGCCTTGGGCGGCTGCACGTTGCCTTCCTTGTCAATGTTCATGATCGTCTTGCACTGCGGATAGTCCGAGCATCCGAGGAACTTGCCGAAACGCCCGCTCTTGACCACCATGGGTTTTTCGCAATTGGGGCACTTGTGTTCCGTAACTTCTTCCTTGACCATCTTGCCTTCGCGGTCGCAGGGGCAAGCGAATTTGCAGTCCGGATACTTCGAACAGCTTAAGAACCGGCCGTTCTTGCCGAAGCGGTATACCATTGGAGCTTCGCATTCTGGGCAGGTATACTCGCTGGGCGTGGTCTCGGCCTTGGCGTGCTTCATCTCTTCTTTGGCGGTCTCGAGGTTTTCCTTGAAAGGCCCGTAGAATTCGTTGAGCACGTTCACCCAGTCGAGGTGATGCTCCTCGATCTCGTCAAGCTGACCCTCCATGTGCCGCGTGAACGCGATGTCCATGATCTTCGGGAAAAACTCAGCCAGCTTATCCGTCACAACCTCGCCCAGGTCAGTAGCATAAAACTTGTTCTTGAGTTTTTCGACATACTTGCGGTCCTGGATCGTGCTGATGATGCTTGCGTATGTACTTGGCCGGCCGATGCCTTCGCGTTCCAGCGCCTTGACCAGCGATGCCTCTGTGTAGCGGGCGGGGGGCTTGGTGAAGTGCTGTTCCGCATTGACATCGACTGCCGCCAGCGGATCGCTGACCTCCATGCTGGGCAGGTCCTGATCGTTTGAAGTGTTGCGCCAGACCCGTGTGAAGCCGTCGAATACCTGCACCCGGCCGTTCGTGCGATAGGTGCACGGGCCGATCTCGGTTTTGGCTTCGATCTCGATTGTGGTCGTGTCCCACTGGGCCTTTTCCATCTGGCACGCGACAAAGCGGCGCCAGATCAGATCATAAAGCTTGAACTGCTGGTCGTTCAGATACGGCTTTGCGTCGCCGGGTTTGATGCTCGGGTCCGTCGGGCGGATGGCTTCGTGAGCCTCCTGAGCGCCCTTTTTCGATGTGAAGAAATTGGGTTTTTCCGGCACGTAGTTAGGGCCGATATCGCTGCCGATATGACGCCTTACAGCGCTGATGGCCTCGCCCGAGATATGCGTGCTGTCGGTACGCATGTAGGTTATCAGGCCGATCGCTCCCATCGAGCCTAGCTCCACACCTTCGTAAAGCTGCTGGGCCACGGACATGGTGCGCTTGGCGGTGAAGCCTAGCCTGTTTGCCGCCGCCTGCTGCAGAGTTGATGTTATGAACGGCGGGGAAGGTCTTGAAGATACCCGCTTGACCTTCTTGTCAGCGACCGAATACGATCCGTTGCGAATGGCGTTGAATATCTTATGGGCGTCTTCTTCGTTGTCCGCGTGGAACTTGTCGCCGTTTACCCTGGTCAGTTCAGCCTTGAAGGCGTTTCTTTCCCTGAGCCACTCGTACTGCTCGGCGAGGGTTCGGCCCTTCTTTTCGTCCTCGGCCGATTCGAGAAACGCTTTCCAGTCGGCGGAATAGTCCTTGTCCGTTTCCGTGGTGAAAACGGCCGGTATGAGCCAGTATTCATCCGGATCGAAGGCCCTGATCTCGCGTTCCTTTTCGACGATCATCTTGACCGCGACGGACTGAACCCGTCCGGCACTGAGGCCGCGAGCGACCTTTTTCCACAGCAGCGGACTGATCTCGTATCCTACTATACGGTCGAGTACGCGTCTGGCCTGCTGAGCGAGTACACGGTCCATGTTGAGTTTGCCGGGATCGCTGAACGCCTGTTTTATTGCATCCTTGGTTATGGAGTTGAACACAACCCGATAGGTATTCTCATCGGGCATGTTCAGCAACTGTGCCAGATGCCATGCAATCGCCTCTCCCTCACGGTCAAGGTCAGTCGCCAGGTAGAGCCTGTCGCACTTTTTAGCGGCCGACTTTAGAGAGTTGATGACCTTCTTTTTGCCGCGGCTTATCTCATATGTGGGCTCAAAGTCATGCTCGATGTCGATGTTGAGACCTGACGAAGGAAGATCCCGCACATGGCCCATCGATGCCTGGACCTCATATTCGGGTCCGAGATATTTGTTTATTGTTTTAGCTTTTGCCGGTGACTCAACGATCACCAGTGACTTAGAACTGCCGGATTTTGCCATAAAAACACCAAAAAATTATCCCAAAGTTAGATTCCCATCTTGGAGAGAATTAAAATGCCGGTTGCGAAAAGAGCAGAAAATTCAGACCTGCAAGCCGTTTCAAAGCTGTTTTGCAGGCTTTTTGAATCAAACAGACGTCTATTCGACCAGCAAATAGTAAAGACTCATAACAAATCACTATTAGTTATGTCAAGTAAAAACACAAGTACGCAGTTTTACGGCAAGCTGTGATAATTGTTCTGCTGTCACCATTCGGTATGTGATTTGTGCCCTCCCAATGTGTTTAGATGGTGCCCATAGTGATAAGGCCCTATGGCTTTTTCAGGGATGGCCCTGATTTTATTTAAATCTGTGATGCTGTATCATTATTTATGTATCAGGGGCAAATTAAGCGACCCCTAACTGACAAATGCTGCTTCGAGGTCCGGTATTTTCGGATGCCAAACCAAAGGCGAGGGAAAATGTGAGGATCAGCATCTCTTTAGGAGTGCGGGCTGCCGAAGGTTTTGATGGCCAGGAGAACCGCGTGTCTTGAACACGCACCGGAGAAGGAGAAAAGGGGGAAACCGGACCTCGGTAGCATTTGTTTTTTGAAAGCTTTACACACCTTGAGCCCGATTTGCGGGCATATTCATTCACAGTGCAGGCATTTAGGCCAAAATTCATCTATAGCTCCGCGCTTACGGCCATCATGATCGTATATAAATACAGATTGTGTGGGAGGTATGGAATTATGGCTAGAGGAATAGAAAAACATGTTGATCATCACTACTATATGGAGCATGCAGCTCATAAATTGAATGTGATGCTTCATGATCCGCGAGTATGGGCGATACTTGCTTTGATCCTGGCGGCTGCTCTGATCATATTGTATGCCGCATGGTCGGAAGGGACCTCGCCGGAATCAGTTGAACCGAGGTTTGAGTATTTCCCTTACTGGTAGTAGAAGTGGTTTAACGAACGAAAATTATAACTGGTACTAATTAACTCGCGAGGTGTACCATGAAGGTAATAGACTATTTAGACGAGCAGGCCACTAATTACGAGATCAAGGAGCATCGGACGGCTTATACCGCTCAGCAGGTTGCTCAGGAAGAGCATGTTCACGGCGACAATGTTGCCAAGTCGGTGATCGTGAGGGCCGACGGCAGGCATTATTTGTGTGTTCTTCCTGCATGTTACAAGATCGACTGGAACGTGCTGAAGAGTATGCTGGGTGAGAACGAAGTAACTCTCGCCAGCGAGGCTGAGCTGGCCGACATCTTCCCGGACTGTCAGATAGGAGCTGAGCCGCCTTTTGGGAGTTTTTACGGCGTTCCTACGATCATGGATGACAGGCTTGAAAAATGTGAGTACATCGTCTTCCAGGCAGGGACCCATGAGCGGGCGGTAAGGATGAACATGAAGGATTATCTGCGGATCGAGACACCGCGGATATTCGCTTTCAGCTATCATGTCTGATGGTTAGGCATTGGTGCGGAGAATGTCCTGAAGTGAGGGCTTGAGCTTTTTGATCGCTTCGCCGCGATGGGATAACTCGTTCTTCTCGTCTGCGCTTAGTTCGGCAGCGGTTTTATTCTTTTCGGGGATGAACATAATGGGATCGTAGCCGAAACCACCGGTTCCGATCTCTTTTTTTGTAATGATACCTTCCATTGTGCCGCGTGTCTCGACAAGCACCCTGCCCGGTGCGGCAAGACAGATGCAGCAGACGAATCTTGCGGTTCGTTCGGATTCGGGCACATCTTTCATCAGCTCGAGGACCTTGGCGATATTGCGGTGGTCGATCAGTGACCGCTGTTCGGCAGGGTCCTTCGGGCCCGAGAACCTGGCGGAGTGTATGCCGGGCGCACCGTCCAGAGCATCGACGGCAAGGCCCGAGTCGTCCGCAATTGTCCACTCGCCGGTTGCGTTTGCATATCCCAGGGCCTTTTTGCGTGAGTTCTCTTCGAACGTCTTGCCGTCCTCTACGACCTCCGGTACGTCCGGGAAATCTTTGAGCGTCAGCCACTCGATGTCGAGGTCCAGCAGGGCGGACAGCTCGCGCATTTTGCCCGGGTTAGTGCTTGCAACTAGGATCCTTCTGCTCATCGTTATCTTCGCTTTGCCTTAGGATTCTGGAACAGGAGTTTTTTCAGTAAAGCCCTTTGGAAGTGGAGCCTGTTTTCGGCCTGGTCGAAAATGACCGAGCGGTCCGATTCCGCAACTTCGTCGGTTATTTCCATGCCGCGGTAAGCGGGCAGACAGTGCATCACCTTCGCACGCGGCGGGGCGTAGCTTAGCAGTTCGGAATTGACCTGGAAATTGCCCTTTTTGAAATCGTCCACCCGTTCTGCCTTTTCGTTTTCCTGGCCCATGCTGACCCAGGTGTCGGTGTATATGATGTCTGCGTCCTTTGCCGCTTCGAATCCGTCATTGAGCTGTACGGCGGTTTCGGGCATCAGGTCGTTGCACATGTCGAGGGACCTCTGGTCCAGCTCGTAACCGCGAGGCGAGGCGATCGCGATCTTGATCTTGAATTTCGCACATGCGAAGGCGAGTGAACGCGCGACGTTGTTGCCGTCGCCGATGTATGCGATCTTTCGGCCTTCGAGGTCCCCGCAGTGCTCGTACATGGTCAGGATGTCCGCCATCGCCTGGCAGGGGTGCGACCAGTCGCTCAGTGCGTTGATCACGGGCACGTCGGCGTATTTTGCGAGCTCGATCAGCGTTTCGTGTTTGTAGGTCCGCGCCATGATGCCGTGGACGTATCGTGCAAGTACGCGTGCCATGTCCTTGGCCGGTTCGCGGTCGCCGATTATGCCCACGTCCTCGGGCTTTAGGTATACCGCATGGCCGCCCAGATCGGTCATCGCGATCTGGAAGCTCATCCGGGTACGCAGCGAGGCTTTTTCGAAGATCATCGCCAGAGTTTTTCCGGGCAGGCTCTTGTCCCGGCCGCCCAGTTTGTCTATCTGCTTGCCCTGTACGCTGAGATGGAGCAGTTCACGCAGCTCGTCTGCGGTACAGTCGCCAATTGCAATAAAATCTTTCATTATTCTTCGCTCCCTTCGGTTAGAACCGTATCGAGGATTTCGAGGGCGGTGTCGAGCTGATCGCGGGTCACTGTCATGCTGGGCATGAATCGCAGGACCGTCTGCTGGGTGCAGTTGATCCGCAGGCCCTTTTCAAGGCACTTGTCCACTATCGCGGCGCCGGGGCCGGTAAGCTGGATGCCTATCATGAGTCCCTTGCTTCGTACATGGTCGATGATCTCGTGCTTCTGTTTGAGTGCTTCGATCTTCTCGATTGCATATTCGCCCATCTGTACGGCGTTTTGCAGCAGGTTGTCCTGCTCGATAGCCTCGATCACGGCGATGCCCGCTGCACAGGCGATCGGGTTTCCGCCGAACGTGCTTGCGTGCGTGCCGGGCACGAGTGCCTTTGCGACTTCGGGTTTTGCCATGATGCCGCCGATCGCCATGCCGCCGCCGAGTGCCTTGGCCATGGATATGATGTCCGGCTCAACGTCGAAATGCTGGTAGCCGAACCATTTGCCGGTGCGTCCCATTCCCGTCTGTACTTCGTCGAGGATCATCGCTGCGCCGTGAGCGTCACAAAGCTCGCGGATGGTGTGCATGAATTCGGGGGTCGCGACGTTTATGCCGCCTTCGCCCTGGATCGGTTCGACCATTACGGCTGCGACCTCGTCCGAGAACGCACGCTGCAGGGCTTCGACGTCGTTGAACGGGACGTATTCGAAGCCGGGGAGCATGGGCAGGAAGCCTTCGTGGTATTTGGGCTGGGCAGTTGCGGTGACGGTGGCGTATGTTCGGCCGTGGAAGCTGCCTTCGGTGGTGATGAACTTGTATTTGCCCTCGGCTGTGTATTTGCGTGCCAGCTTCATGGCTGCTTCGTTTGCCTCGGCTCCGCTGTTGCAGAAGAAGCACTTACCGCCGAAACCGCGTTCGCTGAGCATGCTCGCGAGGATGCCCTGTTTTTCGTTGTAGAACGTGTTGTCGATGTGCAGCAGCTCGCCGGCCTGTTTCCGGATCGCCTCGACGACGCGGGGATGGCAGTGGCCTATGCCGCTGACCGCCCAGCCTGGGAACATGTCGAGGATCTTGTTGCCGTCGGCGTCGAAGAGGTAGTTGCCCTCGCCCTTTACGATGACTCGCGGGAGTCGGCCGTAGTTGGCGATAACGTACTTATCGAACAGTTGAATTGTTTCTTGTGTTGTCATTTGATTCTCTCACTTATGTAATGGAAAAACTGCGAAAGGAACAGTACCGGCCCGGCGGAAGATGGATGCTGCTATCTGGTGATCTGGGTGCCGATGCCTTTTTCGGTGTAGATCTCGAGCAGCAGAGAGTGTTCGATTCTGCCGTCGATGATGTGTGCCTTGCCGGCGCCTCCTTTAAGTGCAGTAAAGCAGCTTTCGACCTTGGGAAGCATCCCTGCGGAAATTATGCCGTCTTCGACCATCGCCTCGACCTCCTGTTCGGTGGCGCTGGATATCTGGCTGGACGGGTCGTCGATGTCCTTGAATATGCCGTGCGTGTCGCTGAGTACGACCAGTTTCTCGGCCTTTAGAGCGGCTGCGACTTCGCCTGCAGCGCTGTCGGCGTTTACGTTGAGCTTTGTGCCCATGCGGTTCATTGCGACCGGGGCGATCACGGGGATCGTGCCGGACTCGCAGAGCGTTTTGAGCAGATCGGCGTTGACGTCTTCGATGGTGCCTACCATGCCGACGTCGAGTTTGCGGCCGTTGTCGCCTGTGAGCTTGAGCGGCTTGGCGAAGAGTACGCAACTGCTGAGCGAGTGCAGGCCCATTGCGTCGGCGCCGATTTCGCGTAAAGTCTGAGCGATGCCCGCGTTGACTTTGTGGACGAGGGTGTGTTCGGCGATCGCGAGGGTGCGTTCGTCGGTGTAGCGTCGGCCGTGTACCCATGTTGGTGCCAGGCCCGCTTCCTGCATTGCTCGCGTGATGGCCTTGCCCCCGCCGTGGACCAGGACCGGGTGCATGCCGACTGTGGCCATGAAAACGACGTCTTTGAGGAGCTTTTTCTGGAGTTCGAGGTCGTCGAGTATGCTGCCGCCGAGCTTGATGACGACTATCTTGCCGCGGAATTCCTGAATGTATTCCATGGCTTCGATGAGGGCTTTAGCTTTTTTGATGGCTTCTTTCATCGTCAATGACCTGTGCTCGGCAGCCTGAAATGGAAAAAGCCAGCGAAGAGAATCGAACTCTTAACCGCCGGTTTACAAAACCGGTGCTCTACCGTTGAGCTACGCTGGCGTGAAACAGGTTTTTGCCTGACTGAATTTTTACACGACGGCCGAATCGAGCCGTTGCAGAATCGGGCATTATAGCGAACTTTTCAGGCACGGCAAGGGAAAATCAGCAAAAATCAGCGTTTTTGGGGGCTCAGGCGTGTTAGCTGGTGCAGTTTTTATTCTCCCAGCGGGCTTTTCTTGATGTTTTTGAATTCGCGGGGGTATTCTGCGGGCGTCATGGTGACTTTTTTGATGACGACGATGGTGAATTTGCGGTTTTGGGCTAGCTGGTAATCGTAAAATTTTCTGACCCTGCCGCCTAGCAGTTGGATGGCCTGGCGTGCGGAATCGACTTCTTCGGCCGGGTCAGGGCCTTTCCATGCGAGGAAATGGCCGCCTACCCGGACAAACGGGATCGTCAGTTCCGCCAGTACCCGCAGTTCCGCGAGTGCGCGTGCGGTTACGACGTCGAAATTTTCGCGGTAGGTGTCTTCGCGAGCGAGGATCTCGGCTCGGCCCTGTCGGGCGGTGAAATTGGTCAGATTTAGTGAATTTCGGGCATGTTCCTGGAATCGCACCTTTTTGCCGGTCGCTTCGAGGCTGGTAATGTCCCAGTCCGGCAGGGCGATCGCCAGGGGCAGGGCGGGAAAGCCCGCGCCCGAGCCGATATCGAGCAGGCGGGGCGGTTCGGATTGTTCGGGTTTGAGCTCGTCGAGCAGTTCCAGGGCCGCGAGTGAGTCCACAAAATGCCGAGCGTATATGTCTTCTGCTGCTGTGATGGTCGTGAGGTTGTGGACTCGGTTCTGATCCACCAGCAGGTCGGCGAGTTGGTTGAATTTGGTGAGCTGGTCCTCGTTGAGGCCTGTATATTGGAATTTGTGTGTCGTCAAATCTGCTCCATCAGTTGTAAATGTATAAGCTGAAAATATTTAGAAGCCTTGCCATTAAAGCATTCAGGATAGTTATGCCGAGCATTCCCGTCAAGCAAGATAATAAAGGGCACCTCTAACAATTCATTTTGGCGGACAAGCGAATCTTTTTGATTCCGAACGGCGTCAGACAAAAACCGCTTTAGCTGCAACTAAAGCTGATCTGTCTTTCTTGTCGGAACGCAAAATCTTCTACTTGCCGCTCAAAAGCAATCATTAGAGTTCCCCTAAAAGTCATGCATATGTGGATGACAGGACGATAAAAACGTTATTCAGCTTGAAGCAGATCGCGGATTGCAATATAATCTCCGGCGTGGCCTTTCGGGGGCCTTAAAAGGAATTAGAATTACCGAAATATTGAATAAATGACGCATACAAGCGGCAGGAACTACCATTTTATAGGGGCCGGCGGTATCGGCATGAGCGGGCTGGCAAAGGTTTTGCTCAAACAGGGGGCAGCGGTTACCGGATCCGACCAGGAAGATACCCCTGTTACGCAAAGTCTGCGTGAAGCGGGGGCGAAAATTCACGGCGGGCATGCCTGCGAAAACATTCAACTCCCATGCGACGTGGTTATATCCGCTGCGATAGGTCCAGGCAATCCAGAGCTTCAGGTCGCGCGGAGCAACGGCTGCAAGGTCTATAAATACGCGCAGATGCTTGGCGAGCTGATGGATCAGATGCGGGGAGTCGCGATCGCGGGTACCCACGGCAAGAGCACAACCAGCGGCTGGCTGACCTGGGTCATGCAAAAGGGCGGTTTTTCGCCGAATTACATCGTGGGTGCGGATATACCGCAACTTGGTACATCAAGCGGGGTCGGCGATGTCGAAAACGGCGTTTTTATTGCGGAGGCTTGTGAATACGACCGCAGTTTTCTGAATCTGCACCCGCAGATCGGTGTCGTGCTCAATATCGAGCAGGATCATCTGGACTATTACAGCGATGTGGATGATATTATAGATGCGTTCAGTGATTTCTGCGGCGGGGTCAAGGCTGGCGGGCTGGTGATAGCCAACGGCGACGATGAAAATACGCTCAAAATGCTCGGCAAACTGGATCCGGCCGTCGGAGTCGTCAAGTTCGGGCTCAGCGAAGCCTGTGATGTCCGTGCGGAGAACATTCAGCTTGAAAACGGCAGGTATTCGTTCGAAATAGTCCAAAGTTGTGAAAATGTAGGCCAGGTGAGCCTTGCGATGCCGGGAAGGCACAACGTGATGAATGCCCTGGCGGTGTATGCGATCGCGGTCAATGCGGGCATGCAGCCGGGCGAAGTTCTCGAGCATCTGGGTGATTTCCAGGGCATGGACCGCAGGCTGATGGTTAAATATGGAGGTAACGGCGTGACGGTGATGGATGATTACGCTCACCATCCGACCGAGATCCGGGCGAGTCTGCAGGCGATGAAGCAGGGTTATGAGCCTGGGCGGGTAATATGCATTTTTCAGCCTCATCAGTACAGCCGAACGAGATTTTTACTTGATGATTTTGCCGAAAGCTTTAAGCTTGCCGATATAACAGTCGTGCCCGATATCTATTTTGTGCGCGACACGGAAGAGTCCCGCCGTCTGGTCAATGCCCAGGTCCTGGTCGACAGGATCCGGTCCAGCGGCTGCGATGCGTATTTCATAGAAACTTTCGACGAGATAGTCGATTACCTCAAATCTACGGCCCGGGACGGCGACCTGATCGTCACCATGGGTGCCGGCGACATATGGAAGGTAGCAGATGAATATATTCAGTGGCTTGCAGGAAATAGTCAAAACTGACAGTGATCTTAGCAATTACACCTGGCTGGGGCTTGGCGGCAGGGCGGAATACTTCGTGACTCCGCGCAGCGTCGAAGAGCTACAGACGGTCATGGTGCGCTGCCGGGAGAATTCGCTGCCGGTTCACGTACTCGGGTTCGGCTCCAATCTGCTCGTCAGTGACGAGGGTGTACGCGGTGCCGTTATCAAGCTCGAAAGCGACGAATTCACCAAAACTGAGTACGAAGGCGAGCAGCTTACCGCATGGGCGGGCGTCAACCTGAGCAAACTTGTCCTGGAGTGCGTACGCAAAGGTCTGGGCGGACTGGAATCGCTTACCGGCATCCCAGGCTCTATAGGCGGAGCGGTACGAATGAACGCCGGGGGTAACTGGGGCGATATCGGGGCTTGCGTGGACAGCGTAACGCTTATGAGCCGTGAGGGCGAGATATTCGAAAAGGCCAAACCCGAGCTGATCTTTGATTATCGTTCGGTGAACATAACCGCACCGCTGATCCTGAACGCGAAGATGAAGCTCGTCGAGAGCGATTCCGATCAGCTTTTGCGTACCGTCAAGGAGATCTGGATATACAAGAAGAATTCCCAGCCGTTGAATACTAAGAACGCGGGTTGCGTCTTTAAGAATCCGCGCGGGCTCTCGGCCGGTGCATTGATCGATCGTGCGGGTCTGAAGGGTCTGAAGATCGGCGGAGCACAGGTCAGCGAGCAGCACGCGAATTTCCTCGTGACGGAAAAGGGCTGTAAAAGCGCGGACGTCAAGAAGCTGATCGACATCGTGCGAAACAAGGTGCAGGAAGAATTCGACGTTCAGCTCGAACTCGAGCTCGAGATATGGTGACCGATAACCGATCACAGGGAGGTTGATTTGTCGCCAAGTTTGGAAAATCTCAAAGTCGCGGTGCTGATGGGCGGGATAAGCAGCGAGCGGGAGATAAGCCTCGAAAGCGGTTCGACGGTCGCCGGATCACTCGCTGAAGCAGGTTTGGACGTGGTGGAATTCGACGTCGCGCCGGACCGGCTTTCCATTCTGGACGATGAGTCCGTCGACGTTTTCTTTCCGATACTGCACGGCGAGTGGGGCGAGGACGGCCAGTTGCAGCAGATACTTACCGACCGCGGTTTGTGCTTTACAGGTTCGGGTCCGGACGCAAGCAGGATCGCGATGGACAAGGTGGCGTGCAAGAAGGCTGTCGAGTCGAAGACGGATGTGCCGCTGGCTGGGCATGTCGAACTGACGTCTGACACTGGTGAAGACGATGTCCGAAACATGCTCGCTTCGATGGGCGATAAATTCGTCGTCAAACCGCCGCTGCAGGGCAGCAGCGTGGGTGTAACTGTGGTGCAGGGGCTTGACAGTGCGTGCAGGTGTGCACTGAAAACGCTGGCGGAGTACGGTAACTGCATGGTCGAGAAGTTTATTTCGGGCCGGGAACTGACGGTCGCTGTGCTTGACGGGCAGGCCCTGCCGATAATCGAGATAAGAAGCAAGACCGGTTTTTATGACTTCAACGCGAAATATGTCGATAATGCGACTGAGTACCTGTTCGATACGATCGCAGATCAGGCCCTCGTGTCGCGGATAAGCGATATGGCTCTGCAGTGCTTCGATGCGGTAGGCTGTCGGCACTGGGGGCGGATCGATTTTATCCTCAGCGAGGACGGCACTCCGTACTTTCTGGAGATAAATACGCTGCCGGGCTTTACCAGTCATTCGCTCGTGCCGATGGCGGCACGCAAGGCGGGCATATCCGCTCCCGAGCTGTGCACGAGGATCGTTGAAGCGGCAATACGTGATCATCGAGAGAGTTGATGTAAGTGGCGAAGAGAAAAAAGAAAAAACAGAATAAAAGCGGCGGCCTGTTTGGGTTTATCGGTGTTGGTTCGCAGAAAAAGCGTAAGAAACGCAAGACCAAGGCCGAGAAAAAGGAATCGCGGGAACGCACCGTCTACAGGCTGAAGATGGGTTTTGCGATGCTGTTCGGCCTGGCGCTGTTTGCGGGTATAGCAGTGGGCTTTGTCGTTCTGGAGCGTTATGTCAAGCAAGTCTCGCCGGTAGCGGAAAAAGCGGGACCGATCAAGCTGGATTCGCCCGACTGGTTCGCGACAACTCCCGCGATCAAAACGGCGGTCACCGATAAACTCGGCGGACGCAACTTCAAGCTAAACGCAAACACCGCAGAAGCGATCGGTCTTGCTCTGGAGGACCTGCCGTGGCTGTATAACGTAAAGGCCGTGATGACGAACGAGTCCGTTCAGGTTACGGCGGATTACCGCAAGCCGTTGGCAATAGTCGAAATTCGCGGCAAGCAGTTTCACCTCGCATGGCAGGATGAAACGGTTCCCAAGGAGCAGCGGAAGCTTTATCTTCTGCCTTACGTGTCCATAGACAGCATTCATTCCGTCAACATTACCGGATTTGACGCGGTCGGCAGGCCGAAAGCCGGAGAGGTCCTGCAGAGCAGACAGGTTGGGGCTGCGGTGCGGATAATCGAGCTTCTGCGTATAATGGACAAAAAGATATGCCCGCAGAATCCTCTGCTGCACGAGATCGTCAGTATCGACGTTTCGAACTATGCGGGACACCGTGATGCTCCGCGGATCGTGCTGTATTCTGAGGACGGCATCGCGGTCAACTGGGGAGCCCCGGTCGGCGAGGGGGAGAGCAATTTTGAGCCCGGCTATGTCAAGAAGCTCACCGCGCTGTACGAAGTTTACCAACTGCGGCAGATGACGCTGGAAGGCAACAAGTTTATTGATCTGCGTTACGAATAGATCCCGCGAATTCCAAACGGAAGGAGCAGCATGGCATTTCTCGAACTGGCCAAAACAAGGCAGAGCGTACGCTCCTACAAGACCGACCCTGTCGAACGTGAGAAACTGGAGTACTGCCTGGAAGCGGCTCGTCTTGCTCCGTCCGCGTGCAATTCTCAGCCCTGGCAATTTGTCGTTGTGGACGAGCCCGAGCTAAAGGAGAAGGTCGCGAAGGCGTGTTTCGGCAAGGTTATTTCGTTCAATCATTTTTCGCTTAAGGCACCCGCGATGGTTGTGCTCGTCGCGGAAAAGCCGAACCTGACTTCGAAGATAGGCAGCGTGGTCAAGAAGAAGCGATTCGAGCTGATGGACGTAGCGATCGCGGCCGAGCATTTCTGTTTGGCGGCGGCTGAGCAGGGGCTCGGGACGTGTATGCTGGGCTGGTTCGCCGAAAAGCCCGTCAAGGAGCTGCTGAACGTGCCGAAGGATCGCACGGTCGAACTGATCATCACTGTCGGCTATCCGGCAAAGGAGGAGGTCAGACCCAAGAAACGCAAATCGCTCGACGAGATGCGCAGCTTCAATACTTACAAATCCTAGGCCCGACAGTTCTCGATCCGGCGGAGTATCGAATAGGCCGGCAGCTCAGCGTCGATAAGTACGAACTGGCTGTTGTTGGCGAATTCGACCTTCTCGCCTCGGCTCGTCAGCAGGGGGGCGGGCAGCTTTAGTTTTGACAGCGTTCCGTCCGGTCGCAGCACTTCCAGTTCATCGCCCGCATGGACCTTGTTGCGGACTTCCAGAACCGTTTTGCCGTCCTTCTTTTCGTGCAGCGCGTTCGCTACAAAACGCGAATTCGCCTGCGAGAGGCTCTGACCGACGGAGTAATCGTCGGGCGTGATCCCGCCTTTCATAAAGCCCCGGCTGTAACCGCGATTCGGCACTCGGCCGAGCAGCTCCATGCCCTCTTGCCACGTGAATGTTCGGCCGTCGAGTACCTGGCGATAGAACGATACGACGGTTGCGATGTAATGTATGGCCTTCATTCGGCCTTCGATCTTGAACGACGCTACGCCTGCGTCGGCGAGCTGGTGGACGTATTCGAACAACGCCAGCTCCTTGCTGTTGAAGAAGTACAGGCCGCGTTCGTCTTCGTAGACGGGCATGTACTCGCCGGGGCGTTTCTCTTCGACCAGGGCGTACTGCCAGCGGCACGGATGCTTGCACTCGCCGCGATTGGCCGCGAAGCCGGTGAGGTAGTCGCTGATCGCGCATCTGCCGGAGTATGAAAAGCACACCGAGCCGTGGATGAAGACTTCGGTCTCGATCTTGCCGGCGGTCCGATCGTTGAGGTCGATGATCTGTTCGCATGACAGTTCGCGGGCGAGGTTGACGCGTTTTGCTCCGAGCTCGGCGTATGCTAGTGCGGTCTGGGCGCTGACCGTGTTCGCCTGGGTGCTGATGTGCAGGTCGGCGTTGAGGCCGAGCTTTCGCAGTTCCGCGAAGACGCCCAGGTCCGCTACGATCAGCGCGTCCGCGTTCATTTCGTCGAGCTTGCGGGCGGTGTCGATGATGCGTTCGTACTCGTCCGAGAACGGATAGATGTTGAGCGTTATGTATCCCCGCTTGCCGCGGTCGTGCAGATACTGCAGGCCGGAGTTGGCGTCTTCGAACGAAAAATTGCCCGCGAAACTCCGCAGCGATCCGAACTCGGTGCCGAAGTATACCGCGTCCGCGCCGTACTCGCACGCCCACTTGAGCTTTTCGAGATTGCCTGCCGGTGCGAGCAGCTCGGCTTTGTTTTTGCTGTTGGTTGTCATGTTTTATAAACCTCAGTTCTTGCTGATCATTTCGTCGACCGCGTCGTCCATCGCTGTTGCGCGTTTGTCCCATGCGAACCGCTGCATGGCTGTTATGCCGCGGTGGGGGTTGCCGAGCCACAGGTTGTCTTCTTTGATACGCCAGGCGAGTCTGTCAAGTGCCGCGACAAGGCTGGCGACCTTGCCGTCGTAGAGAAAGTCGTCCTGCCCGAAGGTCTCGATCGTGCTGACGACTTCCGGATACGCCAGGCGATCGGGCAGGACCGGATACGCTCCGCATGCGATCGCCTCGACCATGCTGATGCCGAAGAATTCGTGATCCGCGGTCGAGACTACGACGTCGGCTTCGTGCAGCGCTTCGATGTATTCGCCTCTGCTGGGCTGGTAGCCCCAGCGGTCGATGCGGTCGGCGAATTCGGTTTTGGCGTGTTCGAAAACTTCCGGCATGTCGCGGAACTGCTCGCCTATGACGGAGAGGCGGAAGTCCGTGCCGCGTTTTTTCAGTTTCGTCATGGCCGCGAAGAAGTCCTCGGGGTTCTTGTCGTGCTCCCACCTTGCCGCCCAGAGGATACGCAGGGGTCCGGGTTTGCGTTCGTTTTTTACCGGTGACGGCACGCCTATGCCGGGCGTCTTCACCTGCGATTTCGGCGGTATCGCGTCCAACGGCTTAATGGGTTTTTCATCCGGCATGCGTTTCATGAATTTTCGCATTTCGTCGATGAATTCGTCGCGGTGGAAGTGCGTGTTGAACCAGACCGCGTCGGCGCACAGTGCGGTCGTCGCGTTCGTCATTACGTAATTGTAGTCCCGTTCCGATTCGAAACGCACGGGGTATGTGAGCTGGTTTTCGTGGAAGTATGCGATTCGCGGCAGTCGCTGGAGCTCGGGCCGCAGCAGGCCGACAAATTCCGCCAGGTTCAGCATGTCCGAGCAGAATATCGCATCCCACCCGCCGCCCGACTCAGCCAGGGCGTTCACTCTTTCGGCGAATGTGATCGCGCTGTGGCGCATACGCCATTTCCATTTGCTGGGCGGCAGAGTAAGCAGCGTCCAGTCGTGCCTGCTTCTGCTGATCCAGCCGTCGAGGAACGCCTTGTGGCTGCCGCCGTAATAACTTTCCAGTGCAAGTATTCTCATTATAGTCAGAAAACCGTTCGAAATTCAGTGCTCAAAACGTCTGAATATAATAGCTCGGCGCTCTAAAGACAAAGAATTATTTCGCATGACGGCGTGTTGCTCATTGCATCAGGATGTTTCGATACTTAGGCGTCTGCTCAGGTTGGGTTTTGTTCTGATCAGTTTTTTTTGTTTTCTTTGGCAGCGGTGTTTTTTGAAAGGGCATTGTTAAGAGCCTGCTGCTGCGGTTGCTGGTCCGGTCCAGGTAGCCCACTACGCCGATGTTGATGCTGTTCTGCGGGACGTTCAGCAGCAGTGAGCGGTTCAGTTGATCCCACCAGCGGAAGATCGTGGAGTAGTTGCTGTTGACCTCTTTGCGCCGCGTTGAGTGGTGGATGCCGTGCATACGGGGCGTTACGATGACCTTGTTCACGATCCGTTCCAGACGTATCGGCAGGCGGAGATTGCTGTGGTGGAACATCGTCGCGGCCTGGAAGCATCCTACGTAAATCACCCATGTCGCCGGTCCTACACCCAGCAGGACCGCTTGTGCGCATCGGAACGGCACGCTCAAGGCGACTTCGCCCGGGTGGAACCTGAACGAGGTGGTCACGTCCATGTCCAGGTCGATGTGATGCACCTGATGAAACCGCCAGAGAAATGCGAACTTATGCGTCGCACGGTGCCAGTAGTAAAACGTCAGGTCCATCAGCAGAAAGCCGACCGCAAAACTTGCCGCCGGCCCGAGTCCGAGCAGACCGATCAGTCCGTATCTTTTCCCCTCGACCCAACCGGTGAGGTTGAAGGCTGTGGTCCTTACGAGCAATGCGCCCGTCAACAGCGCCAGTACGGATATCAGCACATTTACGAGGAACCTGCTTTTGAAGGCATCTTTTCGCTTGCGCAGCGGAAACTTCCATTCCGCCGTCAGCAGGATCACGAACACGCCCAAAAGGCTTAACGGCAATGCTATCTGGCCGTAGGTGGACAAGCTCAGCCTCCGACCTTTGCGCGACAGCTCTGCAGTATCAGTTCGTAGAGAACTGTGCGTTCGTTTCCCTTTTCGATCGCCTGGGACCGCCGTAGATTTTCCATGAGCTGCTCGTTGGTCACGCCCCGCCTTTCGAGGATCTGCCTGCACTGCTCCCACGTGGGCAGCCAGACGCAGTTGGCCGCGATCTCTTCGGCCGAACCGAATATCCGTACGAACTGCGACATGCTCAGTATGAAGTAGACGTGGTCCTGGAAGGGCGACGGCTTGTCGATGATGCCGTGTGTGTCGAACACGTACTGTCCCACCTCGGGCGTCCATTCGATCCCGGCCTCTTTGATCTGCCGGGCCAGTTCTATTTCGTGACCTGTGAATTTCATTTTATTTTCCTCTCAATTCTAGGCGAAAAGTTCTTTAAGAAACTCTTCAGCGGGTTCGATTCGTTTTTTGAGCTTGTCTTTGCCCATGCGGTCCAACTGTTTCGTCATTACCTTCATACGCGGGTTGTTCGCGAAGACCTTGCGGTGTCTGTTGATGAATCGCCAGTACAGCCCGTCCCAGATATCGCACCAGGAGCCCTTGTCAAAATCGCTCATTTTACGGATATAGTTCGATGAGCTTATGTAGGGCTTGGTCGTGATCAGCCCACCGTCGGCGTACTGGCTCATGCCAAAGACGTTCGGCACCATCACCCAGTCATAAGCGTCGATGAACATCTCCATGAACCAGCGATACACTTCATCCGGACGAATCTCGCACAGCAGCATGAAATTGTCGATCACCATGAGCCTTTCGATGTGATGGCAGTAGGCGTTTTCGAAAACCCGTGCGATCACAGTATCTACCGGATCTACGCCCGTCCTGCCGTTGTATAGCTTGTCGGGCAGGGCGTTGGAGAAGTCGAAGAAGTTGTCCCGCTCTCTCTCGGGTTCGAGTTCGTAGACCGCCCGCATGAACTCCCGCCAACCGATTATCTGCCTGATAAAACCCTCCAGGCTGTTGAGCGGGATCTTGTGATCATCAGCATGATTCAGCGTTGCCCCGACCACTTCACCCGGCGTGATCAGCCCGGCATTGATCATGGGCGACAGGGCGGAGTGAAAGATGAACACCTCATCCCGCGCGATGCTGTCCTCGTATCTGCCGAAGTCCGCCAGCCGATCCTCGAGGAAATGTTTCAGCCATGTCCCGGCCGCCCGATGCGTGACAGGAAAAACAAAGCCGTCCGTCTCACCCGGGTTGCCGCCAAATCGCTTGTTCACATAATCAGCGGCTTCTTTGACGTAGTCATTCGCTTTCGCCTTTCGCACGTTCGGCAGTTCGATATTCGCAGGCAGCTTCTCGCGGTTTTCCGGATCAAAGCTCCACTTGCCGCCTACCGGCTTGCCGTCTTTCACCAGCACGCCCATTTTCTTCCGCTGGTGTGAGTAGAAGCCGGCCATCGAATAGTGGTCACGAGAATCGCCAAAGAAGTCCCGCAGTTCGTCCGTGCCGTTGATAAACAGCAGCGACCGAGCGAAGTGCAGCTTGACCCCCGCTTTTCCAGCGGTCTTTTCCATGCTCCCACGAAGCTGTTGATCGACCGGGTCATACGTGAAAAACTCGTCCTCGCCTGCCGACCGCAGCACATCCTCCACATTCGCGCCCTTGCCGATGTCACGATATTCAACCGCAAACCCCTTACCCCGCAGAAAGGCCTCATACGCCTTCATGCTAGCCCGATGCAGCAGCAGTTTTTTCTTATGAAAGGCAAAATCGCGAAAGTACCGTTCCTCTTCCAGCAAATACACCTTCTCAGCCTTTTCGATCGCTTCAGTATCCTCAAAAAGCTGATTCGGCAGTACTATCGCAGCGGCCATTGTGTTCTCCTTCGCGGTTTGTCGGGCCTATATCAGATCACACGCGTCGGCGGGCATCCAGTGCGCGTCCTTGCCTTCCCACTTGACATTACACCCGATGGGATTCGTCAGCGGCTTGCGCACATCCCGACCTGCGGTCACATCCGCCAGAGCGTTGTCCAGATCGTTATCCGTCATCTTGTCCGTGTCCTTCGGATTGTCCACACCTCTGCCGCAATAGACCAGCTTGCGCTCCTGGTCGAACACGAAAAAGTGCGGCGTGCGAAGGGCTCCGTAGGTCTTCGCGACCTCCTGCGTGCGGTCGTGCAGATACGTCCACGGAAATTTCTTTTCCTGCATCCGCTCGACCATGTGCTCGTACGAATCCTCTTCATACGTATTCGGGCTGTTGGAATTGATCGCGACGAATTTCACGCCCTCGGGCATATACTTCTCAGCGGTCTGCCTGGTAACCTCATCCGAGCCGATCACATACGGGCAGTGATTGCAGGTGAAGAAGATCACCAGAACTTTTGCATCCGCGAAGTCGTTCAGCGAATACGAGTTTCCGTCGGTAGCGCAAAGCGAAAAATCAGGTGCCTTCGATCCCAGTTCAAGTGTGAATGCCATTTGTGCCTCCATCATTACAGTTCTCAATTTAACCTTACCCAATTATAACCCGCAAATGCTTATACGAAACAATACACCTGCAAAAAGGCTAAAAGTCCTGCTATATTCGCCCGCTAAGATTAACATCGTCTTAATTTAATTGCCAAATACCGCGTTGCCGGGTAGAATGCAGATAAGGAATAGTTATGTAAAAGGAGTTTGTGATGAGTAAGCAGTCAGCTCTGGAAGTCGTTTTCAACATGGTCAACGGCCGACAGTTGCGTTTCCGGGCACATTCCGAAGAGGACGCCCGAAACGTTATCCAGTCCATAAATCCGCAGAAATTCTTCTCGGAACGCAAGGAAGTCAGCCTGTTCGGCAACGCTTCGCAGAGCAGTATACTGCTCGATGCGGTCGCTTTTATGGTTTTTGAGACGCCGATAAAGCTGGACTGGCCTTACCCGATCCACTTCTCCAGTGCAAAGATACTCAACCGCAATCTGTTCATCAAGGCCGCCACCGATGAGCTTCCCCGTGTACGGCAGATACTCGATTCCAACCAGGCAGGCAAGCCGATCCCGCTGTTTCTCGAACTTGTCATCGAAGGCGGCAGGCACTGGTTCCTCCGGGCCGAATCCGAAACACTGATGCCCGCAGAACGCATGCAGATCCCGAAAACCCTGCGTGACATCACCGGCTTCCATGCCACAGGTCCCGGCGGCGGAGGTGTACTGTTCAACATGAACCGCGTCGTATCCTGGACCCTGCACCCGCCATTGACCGACCCGAACAGCAAGGCCTGGCGGATGGCACCGATACGCGAGAATCCGTAATGACCTAAGTCGTTTTAAGACAAGCACTTACTTGCTGCGGCATGCCTTGCTGCCGTGCCCTCGATCTTCGGTCGCTGAGCTGTTCTGAGCCGGCAAAACGGGCAAAAATCGCCGAACATCTTGCAATAAATACGATATACGACTATACTGCATGACTTGAAGCCGTTTCAAGGCTTTAGGGACCCCTTATTATTCGCGTAATCTTCCAAACGGTTGAATTGCGCTAAAATATCTGGCAACAACTAAGGAGAAAGTACAAAAATGGGTAAAAGATTAGCTATAGCAGGTGTCACCGGCGCTGTCGGTCAGGAATTCCTGCAGATACTCGACCAACGCGATTTCGCCTTCGATTCGATCAAGATGCTGGCGAGCAAACGCTCAGCGGGCAAAAAGGTCACGTTTAAGGGCAAAGAATATACGATTGAAGAGCTCACCGAGGACAGTTTCGGCGACGTTGACATCGCGCTGTTCTCGTGCGGCGGCTCGCGGACGAAGGAATTCGGCCCGGCAGCGGTAAAGGCAGGCGCTGTCGTTGTCGACAATTCCTCGGCATACCGTATGGATCCGGAAGTGCCGCTGGTGGTGCCCGAGATCAACGCAGAAGCGATGAAACAGCACAAGGGCATCATAGCGAACCCGAACTGCTCGACCATCATCGCTATCGTGCCGGTCTGGCCCCTGCACAAGGCCAACCCCGTAAAACGCATGGTCGTAAGCACTTACCAGGCAGCGAGCGGTGCGGGTATGGCAGCGATGCGTGAGCTCGAACAGCAGGCCCGCCAGGTCCTCAACGGCGAAGAAGTCACCTGCGACGCTCTCAAGTATCAGCTCGCGTTCAACTGCTACAACCACGATTCGCAGACCGCGCCCAACGGCTATAACGCTGAGGAAATGAAGATGGTCAACGAAACACGCAAGATCTTCGACTGCCCGGACATCGGCATCAGCGCCACCTGCGTGCGTATCCCGACCCTGCGTGCACACTGCGAAAGCATCAACCTCGAATTCGAGAGTCCCATCACCCCCGACGAGGTTCGCGAACTGCTCTCGACCGCACCGGGCGTTACGGTTATGGACGATCCCGAAAACAACCGCCATCCCATGCCCACCGACGCCAGCGGCAAGGACGACGTATTCGTCGGACGCATCCGCCAGGACGAGTCGGTGCCGGACAATTGCGGCATCAATATCTGGGTCGCGGGCGATCAGATCCGCAAGGGCGCAGCCCTCAACGCCGTCCAGATCGCGGAAAAACTGCTCTAAACCCCTCCAGATGCAGCCATGGCCAAGCGGAATGTCAAATTAGTGATCCAGTACGACGGCAGCGCCTATCACGGCTGGGCGAAACAGCCGGGCGCCGCCACCGTACAGGATACCTGCCAGCGGGCCATCAAAAAGCTTGTCGGCGAGGATGTCCGCGTACACCTGGTGGGGGCATCCCGCACCGACGCGGGCGTATCCGCGCTGGGCCAGGTCGCCAACATGAAGATCGACACCGTCGTGCCGACCGCCAATTTCCGCCGGGCGCTGAACAATATCCTGCCCGATGACATCGCGATCCTCGAAGCGGTCGACGCGCCGGATAAGTTCTCAGCCATCACAAACGCCGTCCGCAAGCATTACCGATACACTATCTATACAGGCTCCGTCCGTCCGGTGCTGCACATCAAGCACTGCTGGCACTACCATGCGGACCTGGACATCGATGCGATGAACGCTGCCGCGGAACACATCGTCGGCAAGAATGATTTCAAGTCGTTCTCGTCATCCGGCGACCACCGTAAAAACCACGTGCGCACGGTTTTCCGCTGCGAAGTGACCGAAGACGGCGACTGGGTCTACATCGACGTCGAAGGCGACGGATTCGTCTATAATATGGTACGCATCATCGCCGGCACGCTTGTGGAGGTCGGCAGGGGACGCTGGCAGGCCGACCGCGTGAAGGACATCGTCGCCGCCTGCGACCGCACCAAGGCCGGCCCGCTCGCTCCCGGCTCGGGTCTGTGCCTGATGCGAATAGATTTTGATATGTAGGTGCGAACTTGTGTACTTCCGCCGCCCGACCTGCCGATATTAACCCTGAACCACACTGATACTTTACCGGAATGCAAATGAAGATCGTTCATATAATTACCAGGCTCATACTCGGCGGCGCACAGGAAAACACACTCATCACCTGCAGGCTTCTTGCCGAGCACGGCCATGACGTCACGCTGATCACCGGGCCCGCACTCGGCCCCGAGGGTCACCTCTACGACTGGACGCGCAACAGCGGCTTCGAGACGATCGTCGTCGACGAAATGCGCCGCGAGATCGCACCCCGGCTGGACCGCCGTGCATATAAGAAGATCAAACGGCTGCTGACCGAGCTAAAGCCCGATATCGTGCACACACACAGCGCAAAGGCGGGTATCCTCGGACGTTTCGCCGCCCACAGGCTCAAGGGCAAGTTCGGCAAACCCGGCTTCCCCAAGGTCGTCCACACGATCCACGGCCTGGCGTTCCACGATTACCAGGCGGGCCATCTAAACGCACTCTACATCGCCATCGAACGTGCCGCCGCCAAACGCACCGACGCGATGCTCACCGTGGCTGACACGATGAGCGAAAAGGCGCTGGCCGCGAAACTCGGCACGCCGGATATGTACACCACCGCCTATTCCGCCATCGAAGAAGACGCATATCTCGCACATCCCGGCCAGCAGCGGATCGCCGATTTCCGCCGCAAGTACGGCCTGAGCAGTGAGTCCGTCGTCCTCGCGACCGTCGCCCGCCTTGCAGAGCTCAAGGGCCACGAATACATCATCGAATCCGCGAAAAAACTCGCCTCCCGCTTCCCTGACTGCACCTGGCTGTTCGTCGGCGACGGCCACCTCCGCTCCGACCTCCAGCAGCAGATACAGCTTGCCAACCTCTCATACCGTTTCAAATTCGCCGGCATGGTCGACCCCTCCGACATCCCCATGGTCATGCACGCATCCGACATTCTCGTGCACTGCTCGCTCCGCGAGGGACTCGCACGCGCACTGCCCCAGGCGATGCTAGCGGGCAAACCCGTCGTCTCGTTCGACATCGACGGCGCAAAAGAGGTCGTCACCCCTGAGACCGGCCGACTCATCCCCCCCGAAGACGTGCCCGCACTCACCGAAGCCTGCGCGGAACTGATCGCCGACCCGAACCTCCGCCGGCAGCTCGGCCAAAACGCCCGCAAAAAAGTAACAAAACAATTTGCACCCGAAACAATGGTCGATACAATAGAGTCTCTCTACCGCAAATTGGTGTAGCTGTTTGCCGAAAGGGCTGACCATGGGACAATCAAAACTGTCAAGAATTGATGTTTTTGTTACAGTTATAACATTGATCATAATTTCTTTTATGATGACTTCCTTCCTTGGGTGTGTTGTGGTTTATTCACCCAAGCTTAAGTGCTATAACAATCTTAAAGGTGTTGGCACTGCTCTTGCCGCTTATGCTTACTATAACAATGACGAATTCCCTGTAGCTGGTGGGGATGGTCCATGGTCACAGAAGCTGGGGTGGGACTACGACGATCCAAAAGCATCTTTCGATCCAGGTGACAAATATGAACATGCACCGAGAACTCTCACCGCGAGCTGGTACATTCTGACTCGCGAGATGGATCTGGATCCGTCCGCATTAGTTTGCCCTGCTGTTATTGGTGCTACCCGTTTCAATGGCGATGGTAGCTCGACAGAGCTTATCGATATGTGGGATTTCGGCGACACGCCTTACGAGCACGTCAGCTATTCTATCCAGAACCAGTACGGCAAATATCCGGCACATAAAACTTCACCGGCCGACAACGCCATCGCTGCGGACATGTCCCCCTGGTTCGATGCCAACGGCGACATACTCCCGCCCGCCACCGGCACAGACTCGCCCCAATTGATCGATCCGTCAGACCTGGACACATGGCAACTCGGCAATTCCCGCAACCACAACGGCAAAGGGCAGAATGTCCTCTTCAATGACATGCACGTTTCATTCGAGAAAACTCCCACCGTCGGCGTCGACCAGGACAACATCTACACCTACTGGACCAACCCCGATAATCCAACCCCCGCCGACAAACAGCAAGGCCAGAACCCAACCGCCCGCGACAAAGCGAACGACTCGCAGGCCCCGGAAGATTCATTCCTGGCGATTTAGTTAGTCTGCCGTCATTTTTCCTCTTGACGCATGCTGAATCTGTGCTATAGTTAATATATGAACTGTTAAGCTACGGACAAAAATATGACACTCAAGCAGGAACTCAATCTAGACAAGGATTTTCGGCTCGGCTGTCACGAGGTGCTGCTGAACGTTTACTTCACTGCTGCGCTGATGAAAAAACGTGCCACCGAATTTCTCAAACCCTTCGGCCTAACCGATGTCCAGCTCAACGTCATGCTCCTGCTCGCCAACCAGGGCGGCGGTGAGGGGCTCAGCCAGGCACGTCTGAGCGAAATGATGCTGGTCAACCGCGCGAATGTTACCACACTCGTCGACCGAATGGAAAAGGCCGGCCTGGTCAAGCGTACCGCTCAGCAGGGTGACCGCCGGTTCAATATCGTCAAGCTGACCAGCCTGGGCCGAAAGCTGCTCAACAAGGTCGAACCCCGGTACGGCAAAGAGGTCCAGCGGATCATGGGCACTCTCAAAAAATCAGAGCAGAAGGACCTGATGCGTATGCTCGAAAAGATGCGGGCGAACATATAGAAAAATTTTTTGAGCAATCAGTTAATATATTAACTATATACCAGCGAACCTAAAATTTGATCGCCGTTTTTTTGGAGGACAGTACAATGCTCAGCGAAAATCCTGCTCCAATCGAAAGAGATGCTCAAGGCAGCAAAGCCGTCAAGTCCGCTCGATCCACGCAGCAGCCGACTTCCAGGCCCGACCCCAAATCCGAGCTTACCTTAAGGCTAGCAGGTCTGGCTGTCGGCCTTGGTTTCTGGGTCGCGGGTGTGTTGCCCGTCTTTGCGTGGTGCGGCCCGGTCGGCATGCTCCCGGTGCTCTACCTGGCGACAACTGAAAAGGCCCGCTCAAAACAGCTCGCCGTCGCAGGTCTTTACGCGGGTCTGGCGTATACGATCCCGCAGCTCGTCGCGCTTCGCATGCACGTCATCACAAGCCTGATCCTGCTCGCCTACATGGTCATACTCATGATCGTTCTATGCATCGGCTCAGGTTTCGCCCTCCGGCAGAAGGGCATACGCGCTGCCTTCCTGCTCGCTGCCTGGTTCGCCCTGTTCGACTGGGTCGCTGTCCACGCACTGCCGATCTGGGGTGCGGCACAGTCCTTCGCACGACCCTGGTCCTTATACAATGAGTTCATCGCGTTCACATCTGTGACGGGCATCCACGGCATCATGTTCATCGAAGGCCTGCTCGCGGGTCTGGCCGTCAAGATGATCGCCGAACCGAACAAACGTCGATTTGCCATGACCGCTGCAGCGACCATTCTTGTAATCGCCGCTGCCGACCTAGCTATTCTCACCCGCCCGCCAGTCGATCAGTTCACGATCGGCGCGGTCGGCTGGACGGTCAACGACAGCGCCGCCGAGCAGGGCTGTCAGACCGAAGAAGCGTTCAAAAATATCTACGCAGCAGGCGTACGCTTAGCCGCCCAGCAGGGCGCCCGCCTGGTCGTCTCCGGCGAGATGGGATTCTACATCTACAAGAATACCCGCGCTGAATGGCTCGCCCGTTTCGCCGAGGTTGCCCGCAGCAACGACGTCTACCTGGCCGTCGGCTACTACGACACCGGCATCGACAGCAACCGCTTCATGTTCATCGACCCGGCCGGCGAGGTCCTCTGCGAATATGTCAAGACCTACCAGACACCCTTCGAGCCAGGCATCCCCGGCACCGGCGATCTGCAGATCATCGAGATTGACGGAGTGAAGGTCGGCGGCATGATCTGCCAGGACGACAACTTTACCGACCTCACCCGCTTCTACGCCCGCCAAGGCGTCGGCGTCGTGGTCCTGCCCACAGCCGACTGGCAGAGCGTCAAAAAGCCCCACATGCAAAGCAGCATCGCCCGAGCCGTCGAGGGCGGCTACGCAGTAGTACGCGGCGCAGCCAACGGAGAAAGCGCGGTCATCAACAGCGATGGAGACATGCTCGCCCGCATGGATCACTTCGACCAAGGCCCCGGCCATGTGGTCGCAACAGTAGACATACACAACGGCGGAACGTTCTACGGCCGAACAGGTGAATGGCTTGTCGCGCTCTCTGCCGCTTTACTGATCGTCGCAAGCGTGCGGCACCTGTTAACACAGAACGATTAAATCCGACTTGAACTTACTGCAGCATCTCGATCGCCAGCTCAGCGACCCTGCTGGCGGTGTGTGTTTTCGCCATCGGCTCTGCTATTCCGATCATGTCCGAGCTCATGCGGTTCAGCCGGCTCTTCGACGACAGCAGCCCCACGCACCGCTCGTATATCGGCTCGATATCGCGAAAGTACGGCATGTATTCCGGCGCGGCCTCGCGCTTGGCGAGTATATTCACCAGCGACAGGTGCCTCGTACGTATCAGCCACCGCCCGATCAAATGCCACATCCACGGGTTCGACTGATACATGATCACCATCGGACACCCCGCCGCCGCGACCTGCAGCGTAGCCGACCCGCTCGCCACCATCGCCATATCGCTCCGCCTCGCCAATCCCGGCACATCGTCGATCACGTACTCGCACTCGAATTCCTCGAACTGCATCTCCTTGAGCGCCGCCAGCTTTTCCTCGCTCACCGCCGCTGTCGTAAACCGCACGCCCGGCCACTTCTCACGCAGCATCAGCCCTACGTCCTGCATCGCCGGCCAAAGCGTCTCGATCTCCGCATCCCGCGACCCCGGCAGCAACGCCACATTCGCGGTCCCCGGCTCATAGTCGAAGTAATTCTTGTACGCCTCGCGGATATTCCCATCCAGCTCATCGAGCAGCGGGTTGCCCACGAACTCCGCATCCACGCCGCGCGCCGCGAACCAGTCCTTCTCGAACGGCAGTATGCACGCCAGCTTATCGCACAGCCTCCGCAGCTTGCCGATCCGCCACGGCGCCCATGCCCACAACTGCGGCGCGACATAGAACATCACCTTCGTGCCTGCCTTCTTCGCCGCCCGCGCAATGTGAAAATTGAACGCGGGCGAATCGCACACGATGCACAGGTCGACCTTGTTCTCCTTGAAATACCGCTTGACCCGGCCGATCAGCTTCCAGTACCACCCGATCTGTCCGAACACGTTGTATATCATCGCGGCCCGGCTGACCGTGTTCTCGATCAGCTCGCAGCCCGCGCTGCTCATCTTCTCACCGCCCAGCCCGACCCACTCGATCTCCGTGACGTGATCGTAGGCGTTCTCGTTCGCAGCGACCTTCGCGTTAACCGTATCTATCAAATTCGCGCAGTGCAGCTCCGCACTCGGCTCGCATGCACTGATAAAAATCCGTTTTTTCATGATCTTTCCCTGTCAAAAACTTTCGCCGGCAGATTATAAGCCTTTACCACAGTTCTGCAAACCTCAACACTCAAAATGCCCCTCTTCTGCCAAAAAACCGAAAAATCTTGTCTATAAGCCGAAAAATTAACCTTAATAACGGCAAACCCTTGCGTTATTATAGGAGAATCGGGCCCGAAAAATACGGGCGGATCGCTGATTTAACCATCGGTTTTTACGAAGGAGACAACTATGGCATTTTGGGAAAAGATCAAAGAAGCATTCGACCTCCAGGCAGTTCTAGAAGCTGCAGGCGGAATTCTCGTTACGGTTATACTGGCCCTGATCGCTCAACTGATATTCTCAAAGCTGCTCGATCGGCTCGAAAATCGCCTGATCAAGAAAAACGAGGTAGAGGGCGAACCGCCCAGCGAATCCGCCAAACGCATCGGAACGCTCATAAAGCTCATCAAGCGAGGCGTCTATATTGCCGTCTGGGTTGTCGCCCTGGTCATAGTGCTCGGCGAACTTAATGTCGAGATAGGCCCCATCCTTGCCGGTGCCGGTATCCTGGGCCTGGCCGTAGGTTTCGGTGCACAGAACCTCGTCCGTGACGTCATCAGCGGCTTTTTCATCATCCTCGAAAACCAGATCCGCGTCGGCGACGTCGCAATTATCAACGGCACCGGCGGCCTGGTCGAACAGATCAACTTCCGCACCACCGTCCTCCGCGACCTCTCGGGCGTTGTGCACGTATTCCCCAACGGCACCATAAACACCCTCGCCAACATGACAAACGAATGGTCCGCCCACGTCTTCAACATCGGCGTCGCATATAAGGAAAACACCGACCGCGTCACCGAGGTCATCAAGCAGGTCTGCGCCGAAATGCGTGAGGACCCCGAATTCGGCCCCGCAATGATCGGTGAAGAGGAAATTTTCGGCGTCGACAGCTTCGGCGACAGTGCCGTCATGATCAAGGGCCGCATAAAGACCAAGCCCATCCTGCAGTGGAAGACCGGCCGGGAATTCAACCGCCGCATCAAGCTCGCATTCGACGAAAAAGACATCGAGATCCCGTTCCCCCACGTCTCACTCTACGCCGGCGAAGCCACAAAACCCTTCGACCTCCAAGTGCTCCAAAAGACAAAAGAAAACGCCAGCGACTGAGCGAAAATGTAAAGTTAAATCAGTTGCCGAGTCCAAAATCGAGCTCCGTCATAGTACGGGCTCGATTTTTTTATGATTTTCCGGCATAATTTGTAACGTTTTGCCCTCCATCGCGATCTGTATACCGACAATGGTTGATGCAATGGCTTAGAACGAAGCACTGAAAATCGAAAACCGCATGCAGACAGAGACGAAAATCGAACACGATTTTGACAGCGTAGTACAGCAGGCCCGCACGGATGCGCCGGCGCTTGGGCGGCTGTACGACCGCTATCATCGTCCGATCTACCGGTTCTGCATGCACCGGGTCAACTGCCGAACCGCCGCCGAGGACATCGCTTCCACGGCCTGGCTCGCGGTCGCCCGA
The DNA here is from genome assembly GCF_002007645.1 of Anaerohalosphaera lusitana. Classification (GTDB taxonomy): domain Bacteria; phylum Planctomycetota; class Phycisphaerae; order Sedimentisphaerales; family Anaerohalosphaeraceae; genus Anaerohalosphaera; species Anaerohalosphaera lusitana. The sequence goes on along the minus strand of NZ_CP019791.1, from coordinate 4,037,043 downwards.
CAGATACGCACCTTCGATGGCACCACCGAAACCGAGTTCCGCCGCTGGCTCTACGCCATCGCCATCAACCAGGTCAATACGTATTTTAGAAAGAAAAACAGTTCAAAACGGCGACTGAAGATCGTCGCCCAGACAGCACCGGACACAGCCGACGAACCAGCCGTTGAGCAGGACTTTTCAGCCGTTCACTCAGCCATATGTCAACTAAAGCCTATCTGCCAGACCATTGTCACGCTGCGGTTCTTTGAGGATATGTCCTTCGAAGAGATCGCCGCCATCGTGGGCAAACGGACAGCAACCGTACGCGTGATGCTGCACCGAAGTCTGAAAAAACTCAACCGAATACTCGAAAACCACTACGGGGAAGATCGATGAAGACGCCCGAGCGAAAATTTGAAGATCGCATAGCCCGGCTCGAACTCGACGATCAGCCGCGCCAGGCGTTCAGCTCCGAGCTTCGCAGCCGGATGCTCGCCGAGTTCGCCTCCGCGCCCGCCCCGAGAGGTTTTCGTAAGGTCTGGAGGCAGATAATGACAAGCCCGATCACAAAATACGCAGCCGCCGCTATCTTCATAGCAGCCGTACTCACCGCCGTAAACCTGCTTGCAAACAACGAAACCGCGGATCGTCAGAACATCGCAACCGACCCGCCGACCCGCACCACCGACGCCGCCGGGGCCCGGCCCGAAGATACGCCGGAAAAAGACATCGCAGCAAAAGACCAGCCCGACGCTGGCGAGGACCAGCTCGAACTCGCAGCCCGATTCTACGCCAACCACGACGTCGATGGCCTGATCGACCTACTAGAAACCGGCAGCGAAGACGCAAAAACCGCCTCCGCCGCCTACCTCGCAGACCTCGGCAGCGACAAAGCAATAAAACCCCTGCAAAAAGCCGCCCAAAACTACACCGGCGACAGCCCAAACCCCTTCGCAGCAGCAGCAGAAAAACTGCAAAAAAAGCAACCAGAACCCCAGCCCAACAGCCTGTCAGATGAGACCGTCAACAAATCAGCTAGAGATGATACAACCACCGCCAAATCAGAGAGTAATAAGGACGCGACCGAAAACAAAATCACCAACCCCCAAAAAGGCCGCCTCGTCCGAGTCCTCGTAACAGAAAAACAAACCGGCCTGCCTCTGGAAAAGGCTACTGTCTGGGTCGAAGCTTCTGGGTCAGCCGCCTGGACGAATTCGGACGGCCGATGTGACCTTCGCTGGAAGCGAGATGAAGATGAGGTTCTAAAGGTCTGGGCGCGTAAAAATGGCTTTGTGCGAATGCTGTTCTGTTTGACTGAAGAAAACTCACCTGGCGTCGAACCATTAGAGGTCGTGTACGAAATGGAACCGGCTAGCACTATAGGCGGGATAATTCTAAATGAAAGAGATGAGCCGATTGCCAATGTACACGTTACAGTTGAAATCAATCATGAGGAACATTTAGACAGTCCCGAAATCGATGTATACGAAGAGGTTAAATCTAACAGCAATGGAAAATGGGAATTTAGCGGTGTACCGGCTGAGCTGCAATTGATCGAGTTTACATTGAAGCATTCCAACTATCAGACTTCTGAGCGAGGTACTACCGTTGCCCAGGATTTTGCAGCGCTGCGTAACCGAGAATACAAAATGGATTTGGAGGACAAATATACTCTAAGCGGTCTTGTAGTAAATGAAAACGGCAGTCCAATTCCGAATGCACGAGTTCAATTAGGTGCCTATTATTTTAACAGAGACCGTAAGCATCGAATGTATACGGATCAAAGTGGCCGATTCAAATTTGATGACATAGAAATTCGTAAGTCGGAGCGAATGCAATTTGTGACAGTTTCAGCGGACGGTTATGCACCTGACCTTAAAAAAGTTAGTTTTAAAAAGCCCAATGCCGAAGTAAAGTTTGTTCTGAAGCCGGGCAATACTATTCACGGCCGAGTTGTAGACCCGGATGGCAATCCCATCTCGGAAGCAAAGGTAAGTGCGGGTAAATGGCGAAATGAATGGTATCATGACCTGCAAAGCCTGGACTGGAAAACCAAGACAGATGCCACTGGCAGGTTCGCGTGGAAAGATGCACCTCCGGATCAGATAGAACTCATAGTAGAAGCTGATGGTTATTTGAAGCGGGAGATAGAAGGCATTACACCTTCTGAAAATGGGTACGAGTTTGTCATTCACCCACAAATAAGAGTCCACGGCAAAGTGGTGAACTGGCAGACCGGGCAACCGATTAGGAATTTTTCTATTCGCAGACATCAAGGCCATTCGATTCACAGTTCGGAAGATGTGCGATCATCCGATGGCTGTTTCGAAACAAAATTCACCGAAGGCGAAAGCTTCAAAATTACGGTACTAGCTGAAGGTTGCAAGCCGTTGACCTCGAGAGAAGTCACCCTCGGTGAACAGGACGTTGAACTTGTATTTGAAATGGTAGCGGATTCCGGGATTGATTGTCAGGTGCTAAATATGGATGGTGAACCAGTGGCAGGGGTCCGAGCCATCCTGCTCCAGTCAGCTCTTTACATGATAAATAATGAGTTTAATGAGAGTCGCTTGAGATATCATCCAAATATAGTCACTGACAGTGACGGACAGTTTCACTTTGATCCTGTAGAAGGCGACTATGAAATCGTAATAGTTCACGACTCCGGTTATGCGCACCTGCATTCTAGGGAACTGCCAAATGGCGGGCATGGTGACATTATTACGCTAAGACCGTATGCAAGGATTAGAGGCTCTTACTATGAGGGGGCAAAGCCAGCAGCTAAGAAAAACATTGGGGTGGATTATCCATACAGTATTGTTCCCAGGGAGGATTTTCTTAACTTGCGGTATTCTGCAACAACTGATGAGGATGGGCAGTTTGAATTTGATGGTCTTTTTGCGGGTAAAGCGCGTATACTGGTTGAGCCTAGAGTTGAAGTCGATGTTGAAGCGGGCAAAACGCATGAGGTTGTTCTCGGCGGAACTGGCTTTACGATTAAAGGCCAGGTACTGGATGTAAATGGCGATCCCTTTGGTTACGAAACTGGTAGAGGTAGTCTGAACATAGAGCAGGTCTTTACCGCAGATGCAATTCCATCAGATGAAATCCCTGTGCCGACAGGCGTCGAATCAATGAGTTTTCTTGATACTATGAAATGGTTCGGTAGTTTCATTAGTTCGCAAGAAGGAAAAGAGTGGCGTACCAGAATTGAGCGGCATTACGCTTTTGATAGAAACTATTCAGTCATAAAGCTGAACGAAGATGGAATATTTCAGCAGCCAAACTTTTTGCCCGGCCGTTATCGCTTGACATTTTCTGCAGAACCTTGGGCAGATAGTACTTTTGACAGGTACGTTCCGGACTACGGCAACGAATTCATGAAAGCTTCCGCCATCATCGAAGTGCCGGAATACGAATCAATAGAAGAGCTAGACACCCCCATTGACATTGGAACCCTGCACTGCCGTCCGGCGCCGCTTGAACCCGGACAGAAGGCTCCATATTTTGAAGTCCCTGCCCTGAAAAAGTCCGGTTTGATCAGATCAAGTGACTACTATGGTAAGCATGTGGTTCTTACATTCACGAATCCCTACTTGAACATTGATCAGCCGGAAAAAATGGCTACCCTTAAGCCCGCTCTCGAGGGAATTAGTGCTCGTAATGATGTTCAGATTATCAATGTCGCGGCGGAGCTTGTTCCCTGGCAGTACATGCGAGAAAAAATGATAAAGGACTGCACCCTTCCAGGTATTTATGGCAGGACGCCGAATAATCGTTCCAAAATCGCATTCGATTATGACAGCAGTGGTCTGCCGTACACAGTAATCATCGGGCCGGATGGGCGGATTGTTGCGGTAGATGTTCAGCCTGGCGAGATTGCGGGGTATTTGGAGACTGCGGATATTTATTGATTTTCTTTTGCTGGGTGCTGTTGCATGATATAATGGATCCATCGCTGGGCGGTTTTTTTAATGGCCTGGCGGTGGATTTTTTTGTTTTACGGGCCCTAGACAGAAAATGTGCTCACAGGACGCTTTATGCACTTTTGGGCGGTCTTTGGCGGTGCGGAGTTTTTTATGAAAATTTTTCGTAACAAATGCCCGGCTTGCGCATTGTTGTTTGCGGATGGTGAACCGATTAGAGGATGATTGCTGCAGATGCTTTCCAACGCAGATATAAAGCTGACTCGTGAGATGACCGGCAGTGACATGAACGCGTGCGTTCAGCTTGCCTGTCGCGAGCCGTCCGCGCTCGCGCATCTTTACGACCGCTATTACGACCGGATTTTCCGCTTTTGCGTCTACCGGGTCGGTTCAAGGACTGTTGCGGAGGATATCTGCTCGGCTGTCTGGGTTTCGGTCGCGAAGTCGATAAAGCATTTTCAGGGCGATGGAGAGACCGATTTTCGCAAGTGGATATACACGATCGCGGTAAACGAGGTCAATTCGTACTACCGCAAGACCGCCAGACGCAATCGGCACCTGCGGCTGCTGGCGGAAAACGCAGACGATGAACAGCTCAGCGAAGACAGCACCTATCCGCAATGGCGGCAGGTGCAAAAGGCGCTGAAATCGCTGAAAACAAGGCAGCAATCCATAATAATGCTGAGATTTTTCGAGAAAATGTCATTCGACGAGATCGCCGAGATAGTCGGCGTCCGGGCGTCGACGGTGCGGGTGACCCTGCATCGCAGCCTGAAAAAGCTGCAGAAGAAGCTGGAATCACAAATGGAACAAAAATGAGAGTATGAACGACCGCGAATCACAATTGAATGAGCTGTTCGATAAGATAAGCGATGAGCCGTCCGGCCGGGCGAAGCACAAAGAGGCCCTGCGCAGCGAAATGCTGGAGCGGTTCGAGCCCGCGGCCATACGTCTGCGACCCAGGGAGCGGTTTCACAAAAGGGCGAAAAGGGCTATTTTGAGCCCCGCAACCGCAGGTCTGGCGGCGTGTGTGCTTGCTCTGCTGATAGGTCACCAGCTCGCGACGCGGTTCGTTTGGGATACCGAGCCTGCACCGAGTCTCGATTCGGCCGGCGGGGTATCCCTCAAGTATGACTTTATGCCTTCGGCCAGATTGAAGGAGGCGGAAACAGAAGTGGGTTATGAAGATTCGGTTGATTCGGAAAACGGTCGGCTGGAGGAAATGCTGCAGTCAAAAGATATAGATGGTCTGGTTGAAATTCTGCAAAACGGCAGCTTCGGCGACAAGATCGCGGCGGCGAAATTGCTGTCCGATATGGGGGCCCAAGAGGCATTGCCGGAACTGGAGCGGCTGGGTAGTGAATGGCAGGGAGGCGAGCCCAACCCGTTCAGCACCGCAGCAGAGGTCATAAAAAGTTCCACTTTTGACCCAACTTCGACGCGTTAGTACCCACTTTTGTTCAGTTTTGCTTAGTTTTGAACACCCAATAAACCGCGAAATAAGCCGATATTTCGCCTAATTACCCTTGACACTTTGCGGTTCCTTACAGTATCCTACCTCGATTATCCGTCCGGATAGACGGAAAGAGTGTGCCTGCCGAGTGGCGGGCCGACGAAAAAATGTTACTTTTTCTAACAATTGGAGGTAAGTTCTGTGAATAAAGAACTGGCTCGCGACCTTATAAGTGCGGGCGTACACTTCGGACATGGCGTAAGCCGCTGGAACCCGAAAATGAAACCTTTCATTTACGGCAAGCGGAGCAAGATCCATATCATCGACGTCAAAGAAACCCTCAAAGGCCTTATCCTCGGTAAAAGACTGCTGGTGGATGTTGTGTCTTCAGGCAAGGACGTCGTATTCGTAGGCACCAAGCGTCAGGCCAAGCAGATCGTCGCGGAAGTCGCTGAAGATTGCGGCATGCACTATGTCGATGAACGCTGGCTCGGCGGTATGCTGACCAACTTCAAGACCATCCGTTCCAGGCTCAAAAGGCTCGATGAGCTCGAAACTCTTGAAAAGACCGGCGAGATCGCTTCTGAGAGTAAAAAGCAGGCATCACGCCTGAAGCGTGAACTTCGCAAGATCCGCACGAACCTGGGCGGCGTTCGCGAAATGAACCGCATGCCAGGCGCGATGGTCGTTGTAGATGCCAAGAAAGAGCATCTGGCACTTCGCGAAGCTGAAAAGCTCGGTATCGCGACGATCGGTATTATCGATACGGATTCGGACCCTGATGCTGTAGATGTTGCGATTCCTGCGAACGACGACTCGATCAAGGCTATCGAAATACTGATCCGTGAACTGGGTGAGGCTGTCAAGCTCGGCAAGACCGTTGTCAAGCCCAAGGATACCGACGAAGCTCGCGGTAAGTCCAAGAGGCGTGCTCTGGCGAGCGCGACTGCTGAGCAGGAACAGCCTGCAGAGGCAGGGACCGCGACAGCGGAACCGGCAGCTAAGCCTGCAGAAAAGCCAGCAGAGCAGCCCGCGGAAGCCCCAGAAGCAAAGCCCGCACCGGCTGTAGAGCCTGCAGAGGCGCAGGAACCTGCAAAGACCGAGGAAGCCCCTAAGGAAGAAGAAAAGGGTGCTGAGGAAAAGCAGGAAGGCTAAGCCGGGATCGACCGGCAGCATCAGGTGACAATTTAGATAACATGAACAAAAGATAAACGGGAGTCTGACCAATGGCAGAAATATCCGCTTCTCAAGTAATGAAACTCCGCAAAATGAGCGGACAAGGCATGATGGACTGTAAGAAGGCCCTGAAAGAGGCTGACGGCGACCTGGATAAGGCGCTGGAAGAGCTTCGCAAGAAGGGTCTTAAGACTATGGCCAAAAGAGCAGGACGCGAAACCTCTGAAGGTATCGTTCTGACTCAGGCAAGCGATGACGGCAAGACGGTTGCTATGGGTACGCTTTGCTGTGAGACCGACTTCGTTGCAAAGAGCGAAGATTTCAAGAGTCTCGCTGAAAAGATGAGCAGCGTTCTTCTTACTGTAGACGGCGTTGAAGGCGCAGAGACCATCGTCGAGAGTGAAGTTGACGGCAAGAAGTTCTCTGAGCTGATCACGGAATGCGTGAGCAAGACGGGTGAAAAGACGGAAGTTGTTGATTTTATCCGCATCAGCCTCGAAAAGCCGGGCACTATCGGCACGTATACGCACTTCAACAACAAGATCGGTGCTATGGTCGTTGTCGAGACAAGCAATGACGAGACCGCCAAGGCTGTTGAAGATGTTGCACGCGACGCTGCGATGCACGTTTCAGCTATCAATCCTGTAGCGGTTGACCGCGATTCCATAGATGCAGAGACCATCGAACGCGAGAGAGCAGCAGCGGCTGAGGAAGTACAGAACAAGCCAGCCAACATCATCGACAAGATCGTCGACGGCAAGATGAACAAGTTCTTCAAGGAGAACTGCCTTGTGGACCAGCCTTTCGTTAAGGACGACAGCAAGACTGTTTCCGAGGCTGTCAGCGAGGCGGCAAAAGCCGCAGGCGGTGAGGCTAAAATAACCCGCTTTATCCGATTTGAAATCGGCTAAACAGGCCTTTACGGGCATCGGTTGCGAAAGTTTCCGATGCCCTTTTTTTGTGCATTTTTCGGCCGATATAGCTGACGCGGCCAGAATCTTTTCATGATCAGGTCAGCTTGTACAGAATTTCAGGTCATAGGTATGTCAGAGATCAAGTACAAAAGACTGCTGCTCAAACTCTCCGGTGAGACCTTCTGCAAGCCCGGCGAGTTTGGTATCAACGGTGAATATGTTGAACGCATCGCTGCGAGGATTGCTGCACTTTCAAAGCTGGGAGTGGAGATCGCGGTAGTAGTGGGTGGAGGCAACTTCCTTCGGGGTGAAGCTTTTTCGGAAAAGAGCCATATTCCGCGGCATACGGCTGATTATATGGGTATGCTGGCAACGGTGATGAATGCTGCGGCGTTGCAGGAGACGCTGGAATCGATCGGTCAGCCTACGCGGGTACTCAGCGCGATCGAGGTGTCGGCAATATGCGAGCCTTTCATTCGCAGGCGCTGTCTGAAGCATTTTGAAGAGGGCAGAGTTGTGATACTGGCCGGCGGGACGGGTAATCCGTTCTTCTCGACCGATACGTGTGCGGCGCTGCGGGCGGCGGAGCTGCAGGCTGATCTGCTTATCAAGGCGACCAAGGTTGACGGTGTGTATACTGACGATCCGATGAAGAACCCGGATGCCAAGCTTTTGGAAGAAGTAAGCTATACTGAGGTGCTCCAGAAGGGGCTCAAGGTCATGGATCCGTCGGCGGTGAGTCTGTGCAGGGACAACAATATTCCGGTTGTGGTTCTAAACATATTCCAGGAAGGAAACATCACCAAGGTGCTCAAGGGAGAAAGAATCGGTACGGTTATGGGTTGACAGACGGTCCAAATTAGTTAATTTTGTAGTATTGCAACTGCTGAAAATTACCTGTTGCTATAAGCAGTTTTGAAACAGCTTGTAAAAAAATGCTACTATATTTCGGAGATATAACGAATGCCAGTACAGAATATTCTTGCCGAACATGAAGACAGCATGAAGAAAAGTATCGATTTCCTGCATACTGAGCTAAAGGGTGTCAGGACGGGCAGGGCCTCGACCGGCCTGGTCGAACATGTGCGAGTGGACTACTACGGCAGCCCGACACCTCTGAATCAGCTTGCGACCATTTCTACGCCGGATGCGACCTCAATCGTCATCAAGCCCTTCGATCCGGGCAGCCTGAAGGATATAGAAAAAGCGATCAAGGTCAGCGATCTCGGTTTGCCGCCGATCGCGGACGGCAAGGTTGTGAGGCTGAGCATTCCTCCGCTGAGCGGAGAGAGGCGCGAGCAGCTTGTCCAGCAGGTAAAACAGATGGGCGAGCAGACAAAGATCAGTATTCGAAATATCCGCCGGGATGCCAACAAGCAGCTCGATGACGAAGAGAAGAGCAAGGATATTACAGAAGATGATCGTGACAGGGGCAAAAAAGAGGTTGATGAAATTACTAAAAAATACACTGAGGAGGTCGACAGCGTAGTTAAGGCCAAGTCAGAAGAAATTATGGAACAATAGAAGCGGTAACAAAACACAGCTTTTTGCCAAGTTAAAATGAGCCTGCCGATACTGCAAGCACATTGTTCTGCGTATGAATTGATGTGTGAAGAACAGTATCCGTGGGCTCGTTTATTTTTTAGGGGAGGCTCAACCATGACTAAAGAAGCTAAGACGAAAGAAAATCAGCCGAAGAAAAAGGGTAAGAGCAGGAAGAAGACAGTCTGGATCACTTCGATAGCGGTAGTTTTGCTGCTGCTGGTGCTTCTGGTCGTTTTCGCTGTGCCGTCATATGTGTCATCAGAGGGGGGGACCTCGATGATAGTCGGAAAGGTTAACAACAGCATCGATGGTGAGGTGAGCATAGGCGATCTTTCATTCGGATGGTGGAAGGGGGTGGAGGCGACCGACCTGACGTTTGACAATCCCGAGGAGCGGACCTCCGTACGCGTTGCGCGCGTTTCGGCGAAACCTAAGTTGATGGCACTGATGTCAGGAAGGATCGCGGTCGATGATACCGTGATAGATAGGCCTGAAGTCGAGATGACCGTGTCACGGAAGCAGGCGGATGAGATATTTCAGGCCGGGACCGAAGAAGAGGATGAAGAGTCGGCGGGGCCCGGCGGGGATGTGATGGAGCTGGAGAAGTTCAAGCTGGATATGCGGGAAGGTCTGGTGAAGATCAATCTGCAGGAGGAAGACGGGCAGATGTCCACTCTTCTGTTCAAGAACATCGCTTCGAAGGTCGACCTGAACAAGCCCGGTCGTAAGTCAACTTTTTCGTTGTCGCTGGCTGTTGCGGACAATGGTAACGATTCGGGGCAGGTGAGTGCGGACGGGAGCGTGACGCCTGATAAACAGGGGTGGCGGTTCAAGGAGGGGACCGAGGGGACGTTCAACGTCAATGTCAAGGATCTCGATCTTTCCTCGCTTCGTCCGCTGTTTGCGCTTGCGGGCAAGGATATGCAGGCTGATGGAGAGCTCAATGCCGAGCTGAAAACGCAGATCGCCGACGGACAGATCTCACAACTGCTTGCGGACGCTCGTTTGGCCAATTTCAGTCAGGTCGTTCAGGGTAAAAAGACCGAGCTTGCTGAGCCGGTGACGCTGAAGGCGGATGTTTCTACGAGCGAAGACAAGGTTATAATCAACAGTTTCGATCTGCAGTCAAGTTTTGCGCAGGCAAAGCTTACCGGGACGGCGGAGTCTATAGATTACACGGCTAACGCGGATCTGGCTGCGACGCAGGATTTTGCGACGCAGTTTATGGAGCCCGGTCCGTATGAGTTTTCGGGTAAGCTGCAGGCCAGCGGAAACGCTCAGATGGGCGAAAAGATATTCAGCACGAAGGGTAATACGACAGTGGAGGGTCTTGTTCTTACCAAGACCGCGGCGGCGAAGGACGATCAGGGGGAGTCGGAGCAAGGGGCCGAACAAGCTGAGCAGCAGGGGCCGTTGCGGACGGAACCTACCAACTTGAAAATTGCTTACGATATCGTCAAGGATGCCGAAGCGCAGAAGCTGACGGTAAAATCGATGCAGCTCGAGACCGACCCTCAGATAGCTGTTGTTACTATGCGGGATTCGACTTTGCCGGTGGGCGAGGGTTATGAGGGTCTGGATGCGTCGGTCAATGCAAAGGCGAATCTGGCTGAGCTTGCGGTTTTTGCGAAGGCGTTCGATATGATCCCGGCCGATATGATCCTGCGGGGCAATGCTGACAGTGAGATCAAGATGACTGGTACGGAAAAACTGGTGACGGTTTCGAGCAGTAAGACGACTGTTGCCGATCTGTTCGTTCAGAAGGAGGGTCAGGAGGAGAAGTTCGAGGATCCTTCGGTGAACGTGACTTTCAAGGCTGTTCTCGAGCCGGAGCAGAAGACGGTCAATGAGCTCGAGGTTGACGTCGAGAGCAGATATATCGACATCGACAAGGGCAGGGTCAGTCAGTCCGTCAAGAACGGCCAAAAGCAGCTTGAGGGTGAATTTGTTGCGGCGTACGATCTTGAGCAGATAACGCCTTTGATCCAGCCTTTTCTGCCCGTGCCGATGAAAATGTCCGGGAAACGTCAGAGCAATATCAATTTCTCGACCAGGTATGCGATGGATGAGTCTGAGGAGTCGAACATATTCGAAAATCTGACGGGTAAGGCGAATTTCGGTTTTGATAATGCGTCGATGATGGGGATGAATTTCGGTAAGACGGACGTAAATCTCGACATTCAAAACGGGATAATGAATATCGAGCCTTTCGAAACACCAGTCAATGACGGAATGTTGAGGTTTGCCGGTGTGATCGATCTGACGAAGAAAGATAAGGAACTGCGGACGCCGGAACCGATACAGATCGTTGATAAGGTCAACATCAATGATGAGATGAGTGCGGAGATGCTGAAGTTCGTGAATCCTTTGTTCGCGAATCAGGCGAATATTTCCGGTATTGCGGACTTCAAGGCTGAGCAGATAGTTCTGCCGTTGGGCGGGGGCAGGGAGAATGATATCAATATTGCCGGTACGGTCGCAATGAGCGAAGTTGATATGCGGGCGACGGGATTGCTTGGTCAGATAAGTCGGCTGGCGAAGGGTGTCAACGGCAAGATCGAGGTGATGCCGACGGATTTTACGCTGCAAAACGGCGTGCTGGCTTATGATAATATGCAGGTGAATCTTGGGGACAATCCTCTTAACTTCGGGGGCAAGATCGGGCTGGACAAGACGCTGGATATGACGATAGTTTTGCCTTATACGGCTGATTTTGAGACAGTTAAGGTGGGAGAGGAACCGGATATCCGTATTCCTTTGCCGCTTAGCGGGACGATAGACAGTCCGCAGCTCAATGTCGACAAGGCGTTGGGAATAATCGCGAGCGAAAAGGCGAAGGCTGAATTGCGAAAGGCACTTGGAGGGGATAAGAAGGAAGCAGAAGAAGGCGAGGATGGTGAGGAGGAAGAAAAGGATGCGGAGGATATACTCAAGGAAGAGGGACGGCGCATCCTCGAGGACCTGTTCAAGTAGAGGATCAGTGTCGCCGATATAAGAGTAAGGATGCTCGTGCTATGGTTGATAAACTTAAAAAACCGATTCGACAGATAAGGCAACTGCTCAACAGGCCCTCGGAGGAGCTTGGCAAGCTGGGGAAGTTTGTGGTTTTCCAGGCAAGGCTGTGGCCGAGGTGTGTGCGGCTGCTCAAGCAGAATCGGTCCGGGCAGCAGGCGGCTGCGCTTTCATATCATACCCTGTTCGGTATTGTTCCGCTGGCGATCGTAATGTTGATGGTTTTTCAGATGTTTCCGGCATACCGACACGTTGGTACGCGGGTGAAGAGCTTCTTTTATGAGCAGGTGAACCTGAGCGGCATACAGTATCCTACGCAGGTCGAAGACGGGGAGCCGATAGCGCTGACTCAGAAGATAGATGAGATGACGCAGGGTTTTATATCGGAGCTCAATGCGGGGGCGATCACGCTGGTTAGTGCGTTGATCGTGATATGGGCGGCGATAGGTTTGCTGACTACGATCGAGAAGGCGTTTAATCGTATATGGAACGCGGAGCGGGGGAGGGATTTTCTGCGGAGGCTGGTGAACTACTGGGCGCTGCTGACTTTGACGCCGCTGCTGCTTGGTGTGGGTTTTTATGTGAGTACGAGGTATCTCGTTCTCGAGAACTGGCAGACGGAGGGGTTTCTGGAATTCATTCGCCCGCTGGTTACGTACGCTATCAGCACGATCGCATTTTTCTTTTTGTATTTCGTTCTGCCGAATACGAAGGTCAAGGCTGGGCCCGCGCTTTGGGGTGCGGCGGTGGCGGCGCTGATCTGGGGTGCGGCTAAGTGGGCGTTTGGAATGTATGTGACGGAGCTTGTGCCGTACAATGCGGTTTACGGGATGCTGGGGCTGATCCCGCTGACTGTGCTGTGGATATATGTGACGTGGCTGATCGTGCTGTTTGGGCTGCAGGTGACGTATACGACGCAGAATCTGAAGAGCCTGAGCGATAGTGAGATCACGAAGATGCAGCGGCGGGAGGGGTATTTCATTGCGAGCGATTTTGCGGTCGTGAAGATAATGGGGTTTATTTACCGGTCGTATTTCTGTAACCGTTCACCGGTGAGTTCTGAGGATGTTTGTGAGAGTCTGCGGCTACCTGCGGCTTTTGTGAGTAAGATACTCAAGCATCTGACCGCCCGGGGGCTGCTGTTCCAGACGAGTGAGCCGGTCGAGGGTTATGTGCTGGCGACGGATGCTGAGAATATCAGTGTGGATGAGATCATCGAGTCGACGGAGAAGGCTACTTTCAAGGTGGAGACGGGTGAGCTGCCGACGAATATTGACGGTGTCGTTGAGAGGTGCCGGGATACGTATCGGAATCTTACGCTGAAGGAGGTTATGGGCGGGGATCTTTGTGCGAGTGCTGCTGGGGTTGAGGATGCAGATTCTGGGGCGGGCGATGAGGGTGATGTTGAAGGTGCGGATGTTGAGGCTGTTGAGACGCTGGACATCGATGAGATGAAGCGTGGCCGTTCGGATGAGATGGGTGTGGACGAGCAGGGCGTGGAGCCGGGTGAGGACGTTGAGGATGAGAGGCTTGAGCGGGGGGAAGAATCCAGGGATTTAGAGGAAGGCGAGGGGGACGATAGTGAGGATGATGCTGGGGATGAGGGGAGTGCCGGGGATGCTGAAAGGACTGGGGGTGAAGATAGTGCCGATGGGGAAGAGGATGAGCCGGGGGGCAACGAATTCAGGCGGCTGTGATAGCTCTGTAGAGATTTTCAGTTCAGCCGATGAGGTCAGTGGCGGCGTCGTATAGGAATTTTATGCCGAAGAAGAGCAGGGCGGTGCCGCAAATTCCGAGTACCCATTTCTGGAGTTTGTCGCCCATTATTTTGCTGCCCTGGTATGATGCGTGGCTGAGGAACTCGAGCCAGATGAGGTCGCAGGTCAGGTGCAGAGTTGCGAAGAGGACGAGGGCGAGCATGCTGAATTCTTTTGCTTCGAGGGCGAGTTTTACGCCGATGGTCGCCCACCAGATGAGGAAATAGGGATTCGTTGCGGAGAGGATTATGCCTGCGGTCAAGGGTTTTTGCGAGCCCATGCTGCCGGCCTTGAATTCTGCGTTGCGCATGTCCTTGAGCATGCCGTATCCCATATAGCAAAGGAATCCGCCTCCTGCGATGCCGACGGCGATTTTTACGGCCGGGTTCTGCAGGAAAGTGGCCAGGCCGATCAGCAGGAAGGCGATCAGGGGCAGTTCGACGACGGCATGGCCTGCGGTGATCAGGGCTCCGGCGTGACGGTGCCTGGTGCCGTGGGCGAGGGTGGCGGCGGTCATTGCGCCGGGGGCCATCACGCCTGAGAGGGATATTATCACCGTACTGAATAAGAATTCTGCCAAGTCGGCTCCGATTGAAACTAATGCACCATTGTCCTGAAATTACACGTCAAAACTTGAGTCGGTTTTATTCGCCGATCATCTTGACGAGGACGCGTTTTTTGCGTTTGCCGTCGAATTCGCCGTAGAAAATCTGTTCCCATGGTCCGAAGTCGAGCTTGCCGTCTGTTATTGCGACGACGACTTCTCTGCCCATGATAGTGCGTTTGAGATGGGCGTCGGCATTGTCCTCGAAGCCGTTGTGCTTGTACTGGCTGTAGGGTTTTTCGGGTGCGAGCTTTTCGAGCCAGACCTCGAAATCATGGTGCAGTCCCGATTCGTCGTCGTTGATGAAGACCGAGGCGCTGATGTGCATGGCGTTTACAAGTGCGAAGCCCTCCTGGATGCCGGATTTTTCGAGGCAATCCTCTACGTCCGGTGTGATGTTGATGAGTTGTCTGCGTTTGGTGGTTTCAAACCATAGTTCTTTCCTAAAGCTCTTCATTACGAAACTCCCTTAATGTCATTAGTTGCTGATTTTTCTTAGTGCCTATTCTACATGCTCTTAGCTGTATTGCAAGCTGTGGGCCTGTACTGGGGGTAATTGTTTGTCCTTATGCAATGCAGAACCTAAACCTCCAGGTAAGATTCGGGATGGCCCCTATTGACTGAGCGTATAAATTGCATGAATATAGCAGATGTTGAATTCACAATGGTATGAGTAACTTAGAGTATGCAAAGAGGGGGGACCTATGCTGAATACGAAGTTGTTTGTTTTTAAGAACATCTTTTCCAAAGGGGGTAACGAGCCTTATGCTTCGCTGCAGAGCGATAGGAGGGAAGACTGTGCTGCTGGTCGCGATACTGGCTGCGGCTGTGGCGGTCATGATCTTGAGCACCACGACCGGAGAGACATATTTGTAGATCGACGGGTTTCTTGCGTGATCGATGATCGTCATAAAAAGTAGGAGTAAGAAAACAGTCGCAGAAAAGCTTCTACTTTGTGCCAGGGTCAAGCCGGTGAGTGTACTTGCCAATCGGGGGAAGAGTCCCTATACTGTCCTCGGATCTGTGTTTATTTTTTGAGGATTGTTATGGGCGTGATAGACCTTCGCAGCGATACGGTGACGCAGCCGACAGTAAGGATGCGGGAAGCCATGAGGGATGCTTCTGTGGGAGATGATGTGCTGGGTGATGATCCTACGGTGCAGAAGCTCGAACGGCTGGCGGTGGATAAGCTGGGGACCGAGGCGGCGATCTTTGTGCCGAGCGGGACGATGGGGAACCTGGTTTCGGCGATGGTGCATTGTCCGCGGGGCAGTGAGGTGATACTGGGTGATAAGGCTCATATGTTCGTTTATGAGGCTGGGGGGATGTCGGCGGCAGGGGGGATTCAGCCGCACACGATACCAAATCAGGCGGACGGTACGCTTAGACTGGAGGATATCGAGCATGCGGTGCGGGCGGAGAATGTGCACTTTCCGCGGACTCGGCTGATCTGCCTGGAGAATACTCAGAACAAGTGCGGCGGGCGGGTTCTGAGGCCGGAATATTGCTGGGAGGTTCGCGAGATCGCGGACAAGCACGCCCTGAAGATGCATCTTGATGGAGCGCGTGTTTACAATGCCGCGGTTGCGCTGGGGATAGATGTGCGTGAGCTGGCTGAGCCGTTCGATTCGGTCAGTGTGTGTCTGTCGAAGGGGCTTTCTGCGCCGGTTGGTTCGGTGGTATGCGGGCGGAAGGATTTTGTTTATGAGGCCAGGCGTGCGCGGAAACTGCTTGGCGGGGGGATGCGGCAGGCGGGGGTGCTGGCGGCTGCGGGGATCGTCGCGCTGGAGGATATGGTTGACCGGCTGAGTGAGGACCACGCCAATGCGAAGGAGCTTGCGCGGGGGCTGGCTGAGACGGGCATGTTCAGTCTGGATGCGGAGGCGGTTGAGACGAATATCGTGTATTTTGATCTGGCGATGGATAAGATCGGGGCGGATGAGCTGGTGGCGAAGATGGCTGAGCGGGGGGTGCTGTTTCTGGCGCTTGGGCCGGGACGGTTTCGGATGGTGACTCATTGCGGTATTTCGGCAGGCGATGTCGAGACCGCGCTTGATGTTCTTGGTGGAGTGGCCGGGGAACTGCAGTGATAATTGGTTCGTGTTGGTCGTTTTGGTGAGTGGTGTATGTTAGGTGAGCCGCCGCAGAATTTAACAGCCGCGCCTCCGACGTACTTTTTGGAGGGTCCATTCTCGGCGAACTTTTTTCATTAATATTATGCGGCTGGTGGGTGCGGGGGATGGTCGGGGTCGGTCGTTCTTGGTGGTGGATGTTATTCATCCAGGGATTGACCGTTTGGGGTGTGTCGGTGGATTTCAATCATGGGGCTGCTGACGTGGGCCAAGGTGTGCGAGACAGGTAAGCCCTTGTTAATAAAGCACTTATGAACATATTAAAGGTGTCTGACCCTTTTTATTTAACTCGGGGTGTCCGGCTTTCATTGTTTTCTTAGTTCAGCTCAGGATGTGCCAACGAAGAATTTACGTGTTGGCTCTGGGCCGCCCATGGCGGACTAATCCACGAATATCAGACTGATTCAGCGTCGAAGCAGCCTGCATTTGCCAGTTGTTTGAAACAAAAATGAGAAAATAATCGCAAAGCACATTTATGGCATTGACAGAGGTCGTTCCATATCAGTTTCTTAATTCACCTAACAGGGCATAGAACTTGCCAGATACTTGTTGGGTGAAAATCTTGGCAAACAAACTGTTCTTTTTCAGCTGACCATGAAAATGATGCAAAAACTTCATTTAACTCAAGGCTAACAAGCTCAACTCTTTGATCTTTGACAATGGCCATAATCTGATATCCAAATGGGCCACCAGATTCGTGAGCAATCTCATCTTTAAACTCAATATGCAACAAAAGTTCTGGATTTTCACTCAGCCGCCACACTTTTATGGCTTTGTCCATCGCACTTATATCGTCGAAATCTCCAGCCATGTCATCTATATTATATATAAAAACTTTCTCAATATAACCATCGTTGGTGATATCAAACATTGAACCGTTATCAAATCTTGGTCTATCCTTCGACCTAAGTAGACACTTGCCTTCAGAATCAAAAACGAATGAATAACTCCGATCTCCCAATCCTGCAACATCGTAAGTAACTGTCACAAGGTGATATGTAGATTTGTTTTTGTCTGTAGCCTCATAATATTTCACATCGGCGTTGCCATCACAACTGAAATGCTCTGGCAAGTTGCTTATTGAATTCCTTCGAATTAATTTCAATAAAGTATATTTCCTAGTCATCGGGTTTTTCAGGCCACGACTCGCAGGTGGAAATAAAAACCACCATATTGCTCCTATGAAGATGGATAAAACAGCTGTAATAAAGGTGGTGTTTTTGATGGCTTTATATGTCATTTTAACTCCTATTTTTTACAGCTACTGAATAGGAAAACCTGGCAGTGAAAAAGCAAATTTTCTTTTTATACCAACGCCATTGCCAGCAGCAGCTCCTATTCCCAATCTTGCGGAAACTTTTAATTCAGCTGGACCACTTACACGAATTCCTGACACAAACCATTTCCCCCGTGTTGGATGTATAAGCTTTGCCATCACGCCCCACTTTGGTTTGGATGGAGGATCCCAATGGCCTGGCATTGACTTAATCTCTGAGTGATAATTTGAATTGTCCGAGGTGTTTCCACTTGTCCCAAAAGGAGAACGGTCATTATACAAATAACCTCTGGCATCTCCAGCTTCTCGATTATAATACCAGTCCCCAAATATAGAGATGTTGTTAGTCCATACACCTGCGCCATACACCCATTTTATTTTGGAACTACCTGTGTAATTTCCATATGCCAAATATTTAGCAGAGGCTTCTAATGAAACAAAGTGAAGTCCTAGATTTTCAATAACTCCGTAAGTAGCCTTCAAACCATTTTTCTCATAATGCTTTTTTTCTGCTTTATATGACTTCTTATACTTCGAACCATCGCACATTTCCACGACAATTTCTCCAGAGGCACTCTTAGTAAGCCATTTGTAGTCAAAGAGGCCCTTGAACACACCGGCATCAGGCAGTGAAAGCTTAAATTTTTCATCTCCATTGACATGTAGTTTAACCCATCCGTCACCAGACTCGGAATAAAAACTAATAGACGATGTACCATCGACCTTTGGAGCTCCAATGCTAGTGCCGTTTCCAAAATATAATTTTAACTTTTCCATGATTTAAGACTTGCGCCATGCATAATCTGGTATTATATAGAATGACACGAAGAAATAATTTCACGCTTACAAGCAGAGAAAGGGATTTCTTATGTGTCTGTACGCCAGAGACCTCAGTACCAGTGAAGGCCAGCAAATTCAGCGGATACTCCGCAGCAGCAAAAGCCGAATCAAGATTCGTCGCGGCCAAGTCATTCTTGCCTCTAACCAGGGCTATAAAGTTCCTGCTATCGCCGAGCTGGTTCACTATTCGCCGCACCATGTCAGGGCCATCATCAAAGACTTTAACCAACGCGGCCTTAAGGCGTTGGAGCCCAAGCCCCGGCCGGGAAGACCGCCGGAGTTTACCGAAGACGACAAGGCCATTATTGCCGAGACTGCAAAATGTCCGCCCGACCTTCTGGACTGCCCTTTCAAGCGGTGGTCGCTGGAAAAGCTGCGTGAATATCTTGTCCAGGAAAAGATCGTTCCTACGATCAGCATTGAAACACTCAGGACCATCCTGCGTGAAAAGAAGGTCAAGCTCCGGCGGACAAAGACATGGAAAGAGTGCAACGACCCCGATCTCAAGTCTAAAAAAAACTGATTCGCAGATACGTAAACCAGCCCGCTTCAAACGGGCCGACCATATCATTCGACGAGTTCGGACCGCTGGAGGTTCGTCCTCAGCCGGGCCAAAATTACTGTCATACCGACCATCCCAAGAGGCTGCCTGCGACCTATACCCGCAAACACGGCGTTCAGCACTGGCTGGCGTTTTACGATGTCCATCAGAAAAAGCTCTGGGGATATGTTCGGCCACGCAAGCGGCATCAGGAGTTCTTGGAAGTTTTGAAACTGACCAGGAAAAAGTATCCTGCGAACCAGCGGATACACCTGATACTGGACAATTTCTCGCCGCACCGCAAGGACAAGGTTCTGCGGTACTGTCGCGAGAACAATATTCATCTGATCTGGACGCCGACCAACGCATCATGGCTCAACCCTATCGAATGTCAGTTTACCCATGTTAAGGAATTCGTAATACGAGGAACTAATTATCAAAACCATCATGAGCTTAAAACTGCACTGAATAGATACGTAGCATATCGCAACAGAAAAACTCAGCAAAAGTTAAACTTAGATAATTGAAACGACACTAGAATACCGCAAAAGGCCAAATGGGTCTGAACAGTATGCTGGATTTGCATTTACATATGAATAGAAATTAGCGCCATCCGTAAGCTGCAATTTTGGCATAACTTGACCTCGTGGGAGAGCATCAGGCACGATCCCCAACGGGTCTTTTTGCAGGAATCGGCCGGTTTGGGGGTCGTAATAGCGGTGGCGACTATATTGTAATTTTAAAGAGCCACCGTCCAGTATATCCAGGCGTCGGCCTGTGTACAAGTACGGATTTTCTTTTTGCGACACAGCCCAGCTCTGCGTGTAGTCGGCGTTGTAGACGGTCGCTTTGCCGTATGCGTTGTATTCGCAGCGTTCGACGACGTTGCCTGCGGTGTCGATCAGGGCGGCGGTGCTGTACAGGTGGTCGTGGGCGTAGTAGAGGTCCGTGCTGCCGTCGCTGGTCATTAGAGGCTCGTCGATGTAGTTGCCATACACCGGGAAGTCATTTTGAAACTCATTTTGCTTTGCGGCGGCCCTTTTTCCGTCTGGCTGCGTTGTGCAAAATCGCCCATAGTTACGGCTATTGCCAATTTTGCACGCCTTGCCAGCCGAAAAAATCTCAGGCCGCAAATTCAAAAGCAGTTTCAGAAATGCCTTCCTGTACCGCTTGAAGTTGTCGCTGCCGTCGTATTCGGCCAGCACCTGCCAGTTGTCGTTGTAGTAGTAAAGGGTGGACTCATTTGACTGGTCATTGACGAACTTTTCGACCTTTATACGCTGGCCTAATGCGTCATAGGCGTATTTTACGACAGTGTCCCAGTCGCCGGAGCCATCGGGCTTTTCGATCTGAATAATGCGGTTTTCGTAGTCGTAGGTGTACTGGTAGCCGTTCTGGTCGGTGGTGGTGTTGCCCGCGTCGTCGTAGGTGCAGATGACGTCATAGCCGGTGGCGGCGGAGTCGTAGCGGTTAGTGAGTTTGGGCGGATATTATGGATTTTGTAAAGAGCTTGCTGGATTATAACGGATTGGTGGAGGGGGAACAACCTTTTTTTATTTGCGGGTGGTTTTGGGTTTTTTGTGCAAGTGGTGTATTATGGAGCTGGGTGTTGGTGCTTGTTTTGGGCGTGCATGCGTGCTCGTTGTGTTCTCTGGGCCCCGGCTCGGAGGCCGGGGTGACAGTTGGTCGTGATGCTGGTTTTGTTATGGCGCTATGGGCATCATGCTTTTCTGTTAGTTTGCTGTTGTTTTGGGCGTGCATGCGCCCCCGCCGTGTTCTCTGGATCCCGGCTCGGGGGCCGGGATGACAAGGTCTGCGCAAACGCGATGCGATCAGTGAAATAACACTTTCTGCCTTTTGCGTATTTTGGGTGAGCCAGCTTTTTTGTGTGTTTGAAATTGCCGCTCGTAATGACACATTTATATGGGTGATGGTTTTTGGTTGGTGGTGAAGCATGAAAAAGTCCGGCAGCTTTGGGGCTGACGGACTTTTGGATTTTGCGAGTTGCTGGTTTAGGCTTCCAGTGCTTCGAGGGCCTCGATTACTTCGGGGAGGTGGGTGAAGGCTGGGCCGCCGCTCATTACGACGGAGACCGAGGCAGCTTCCATTATCTGCTCCTTGGTTGCGCCGGCTGCGAGGCATTTCTGGACGTGCAGGTAGATGCACGGCTGGCACTGTTCGGAAAGGCCGATGCCGAGAGCGACGAGTTCTTTTTCCCTGACGCTGAGCGCGCCTTCGCCCATGATCTTTTCGAACATGCCTGCGAAGCCTTTTACGGTGTCGGGAGCCATTTCCTGCATCTTCTTGGTTTTGTGCTTCCATTCGCCGTAGAAATCTTTGGCCTGGTTAGCCATAGTTGTATCCTTTCGATTTAAGATTGAATCTTTCTAAATGCTTGCGGGAGGGCGTCGATCACGTCTGTTGCGATCAGGGATATCTGTCCGGTTCGTTCGGCTGCGATGTCACCTGCGAGGCCGTGGAGGTGTACGCCGAGTACCGAGGCATCAAAATTGTCCAGACCCTGACCGATCAGTGCCGCTATGATGCCGGTCAGCACGTCTCCGGTTCCTCCGGTGGACATGCCGGGGTTTCCGGTTTCGTTGACATAGTATCTTTCGCCATCACTTACGACGGTGCCTGCTCCCTTGAGCGTGACAACTGTGCCGGTGGATGATGCGAGTTTTGCGGCCTGTTCGATGCGGTCAGCGGGCTGATCTTCGCGTACCAATGCTTTCCAGAGGCGTTTCATCTCTCCGGGGTGGGGCGTCAGGACGGCGGATGCGCTGACCTTTTCGTGTCTGCTGTGAATTTTGGCGAGGCAGTTGAGGCCGTCCGCATCGAGGACGATTTTCAAATCCTTTTCCCGCAATAAGGCGGTGAGGCAGTCTCGGACTCCGCGGGCCGTGGTTACGCCGGGGCCGAATGCGATCACGTCGTTTTGTTCGGTTTCTGCGAGTAATGGGCCGACAGCTTCGCCGGCCATAGCGCCGTCGTCATCTGCGAGGCTGAGGGTTGTGTAGCAGGGGCTTATGCTGGCGATCGTGGGCAGGACGGAGTCGGGGCATGCGACTTTTACCAGGCCCGCTCCGGAACGCAGGGCCGAGAGTGCGGTCATTGCCGGGGCGCCGCTCATTCCCCAGGAGCCTCCTGCGACCAGGACCCTGCCGAAGGTGCCCTTGTGCGAATCCTGGGCCCTGGGTTTTAGTGTCGGCAGTGTTTTTATTTCCTGCATGGTATTATCTCTGCTTTTCGAGTCTTGCGTTTATCATACTTGCAGCATAGCCTGCACCGAATCCGTTGTCAATGTTAACCACGGTAATGCCTGACGCGCAGCTGTTGAGCATGGTGAGCAGGGCGGAGAGTCCCTGGAAGTTGGCGCCGTAACCGACGCTTGTGGGAACGCCGATGACGGGGGAGTTGACGAGGCCGCCGACGACGGAGGCGAGTGCTCCTTCCATGCCGGCGACGACGATGACGACCGAAGCTTCGCGGAGTATTTCCATTGTCCTGCTGTGTCCGATCAGGCGGTGGATGCCGGCGACGCCGACGTCGCAGACGAATTCGGTCCGCTGACCCATTGTTTCGGCGGTGAGTTTTGCTTCGGTGGCGACGGGCAGGTCGGCGGTGCCTGCGGTGACGACAGCGATGTAGTGTTCGGTGGGGGGCATGTCGCACTGGTCGAGGATGACCATGCGGGCGAGTTCTTCGTAGCGGAGGCCGGGGTGGTCGAGTTGGGCGGCGATCGCGTCGTAGACTTCGCGGTCAGCGCGGCTGGCGATGACGTTGTTGCCTTTTTTGGCGAGCAGGAGGAATATTTTGACGATGTGTTCGGTGGTTTTGCCGGGGCAGTAGATCACTTCGGGGAAGCCGCAGCGGATGTGTCTGTGGTGGTCTATACGGGCAAAGCCCATGTCCTCGAAGGGCAGATGGCGAAGTTTTTCGACCGCGTCATCAATGGTTATCTGGTCCGATTTAACGTCCGCAAGTAATTGCGTGAGTTTCTTGTCGTCCATTTTGGGCTCCCGATACTTAAGTTCTCGCTTTCGGTTCGAGCGTGAGGTCCGCGAAGAGACCCGCTTTGTATTTGTGATATGCCAGGGATGCTATCATGACCGCGTTGTCGGTGCAGAGCTTCATCGGTGCGATCAGGAGGTTTCGGCCGGACTTTTCGCAGGATCTTGTGAGTGATTCACGGAGGGCACTGTTTGCGCCTACTCCGCCGCCGACGAGAACGGTTCTGGCTTTGATCTGTTGGGCGGCCAGTTCTGTTTTTCTGGTGAGTACTTCGACGACCGCTGCCTGGAAGGATGCGGCGATGTCGGCGATTTCCTGTTCGCTCATTTTGTCTACCTGGCTGGTGCCTTTCATGTCCTGGCCCTGGCAGTGGTAGAGTACGGCGGTTTTGAGGCCGGAGAAGGAGAAGTCCAGCGAATCCTTGCCCATCATGCTACGGGGGAAGCGTACGGCGGTTGGGTTGCCTTTCTTTGCGACCTTGTCGATGACGGGGCCGCCGGGGTAGCCGAGGCCGAGGATGCTTGCGACTTTGTCGAACGCTTCGCCTGCTGCGTCGTCTATGGTCGAGCCGAGCAAACGCAGGTCGAGCGGGGATTCGCAGTCGTAGAGGTTTGTGTGTCCGCCAGAGACGATAAGGGCTGCGGCGGGCAGTTCGACGTTTTCTTCGGCGAGTATTGCGGCCTGGAGGTGTGCGTGGACGTGGTTTATGCTTATCAGGGGTTTGTCGAGTGTCAAGGCGAGTGTTTTTGCTGCTGTGACGCCGATAATGAGCGAGACGACCAGGCCGGGCTGATTGGCGATGGCGATGGCGTCTATGTCGTGAAGGTCGATGTTCGCGTCGTCTACCGCTTTTTTGATCACGGGGTAGATGTTTTCGAGGTGGGCGCGTGATGCGAGTTCGGGCACGACTCCGCCCCATTCGCGGTGAATATCTTCCTGCGAGGCGACGACGGAGGACCTGATGCGGCTGCCGTTGGTGACCACGGCTGCGGCGGTTTCGTCGCAACTGCTCTCGATGCCGAGTATGTTTATTTGTTTTTTATTGGTCATGGTGTGGGAATGGTACCCACTAGACACCAAACTGTCAATATGCTCGGTACATACAATTTGGCACCAAGTGCGAACTGGCTGTATGAAGGGCTAAGGGGGTGGTTATGTCGGTTGGTGCGGGGCGGTCATATCCTGGGGCTCAGTTTTCGACTCGTTCGCATCTGATTAGGTAGAGCTTTATTATGGGGATGTTCTTTTTGATGATATGGCTTCGCTTGATGATGGGGCCATCCTGGGGGTTCTTTTCGGAGTCTTCGGCTGGGACTATGAAGTCTGCGTGGGTTGTGAAGAACATATTGGCGAGGTTGCGAGCTTCGGCTTCGTATCTGGCCGGGCCGAGGAGGATGAACTCGCCTTCGTTGATGAGGGTTCGGAACTTGCTGAATTTAAAGACAAGGTCGTCCTCTTTTGGATCCTTGCCGGGGGTGCGGAGCTTTGCGCTGTCGAAATGTTTGAAAACCGCCTCCATGCTGACCAGTGCCTGGCCTCGCTGGTCGGTGCCGCGTGCATGCATTCGCCAGGCGATCTCTCCCGGGTCAAGAGTTTTTCGGACGGAGCTTGCGGTGAGGTCGACATATGAAACTCTTTGCGGTCTTCGTGACGATGCGATCCTTATATCGTGGCCGTCCTGTTCGGGTAGAATGATGTTTCGTGATATCCTGCTGCGTGCGTGTGCGTTTTCGAGGATCTGGGCGGCCTGGGACCATTGTTTTATGTCCGCTCTGTGCACAGCGAAACCGTTGCTGTTGAAGATATTTTCGTTGGTGTGCTTCAGGCGGCCTTTGGTGAGGGAATCGTAAGCGGTGGTGAGGGCAGGGAAGTTTTCGGCGGGCAATTCGATGATGTGGACGGCGAAATGGTGCTGTTTTGTGTCGGGTACGGCCGGTGCGCTGGGCTTGATCGCGTCTAGTGTGACGCCTTCGAGCAGTTTTCCGTTAGAAACGGTTTTTTGCCGGGCATCGCCGCATCCGCTGACGAGGCCTGCTGCACAGACTAAGATAGCCAGAATTCGCTTTTTCATTCCAGAATGATAGTAAACCGGTTAGCTGTTGTCAAATGCAGTCGGCTAAATCGGGTGATTATATTCCGGAATGTGAGTTGTCGCAGAACTCGATTGCGACTCGCTGGACCATGTCTGAACCGGGGTTGAAGCCTTCTGAGAGGTTGTCTTCGGTGCGGAGGACCCTGCCGTAGTTGGAAATGCGTCCGCCGAATTCGGAGAGATTTTCTGAAGGCGGTACGGACATTTCGATGCTGAGGAGCTGGCCGTCGTGGAGACCCTGGCCGTGCAGTTCGATGAGTGCACCGCCCTGACTTACGTCGACAGTTTTGCCGGTGAAAAGCTTGCCACCTGACAGTCCGACGGTCTGGCACATTACGTCCAGTTCCATTTCGAGTCTGTCGTGCATTCGTCTGTTTTGGGTTGCCACGGTATCCATTTTTCAGGTCCTGTTAGTTTAAATAATCATTTTTGCGGCAGAGCAACTGATCAATAGCAATGCCGATACTAGAATATCGGCTGAAACAGCCTTTAAATTCAACTTTTATAAGTCCTTTTTTCGGTGTGGACGCGCTGTGTCTAAGCGGATTTCTATTGTGCAGTGTCGATCCATACAACCATTATTTACGAGAATACTTATTTTGGCAAGGCTTTGTTGATGTATCTTCTTTAAATTCAGGAGTTTGAGGTTGGGGTTCGGCTGAGGGATGCACTTGTGGGCATTGTAATTGACATTCGGCGATAGAGTTCGTAGTATCCGGCTAATTGGAGGGGCGGCGGAAGGTTTTTTTGCTGGTTGAGACGAATAATTAGTTTTAATTTCAATGTGTCCGATAATTGGTGTCTGTGAATAATCGACCGACAAAAAAGAAGGGTAAGCATAAGGCCGGGCGGCGTTCGGGGAGGGGTAAGACTGCGCCCGGTACGCACGTGCCTATTATGGTGAGTGAGGTGGTTAACTGTCTCGAGCCCGGACCGGGCCAGACGGTTGTGGACTGTACGCTTGGTTACGGGGGACACGCACGGAAATTTCTGCAGAAGATAGGGCCGGAGGGGAGGCTGATCGGTCTGGACTGCGATGCGAAGGAGCTGGCGAGGACCGCTAAGCGGCTAAAAAAGTTCGGTGATGCGTTTGTTCCGCGCCGAGCCAATTTTTCCGAGCTGGAGGAGGTGCTGGGAGAGTTGGAAATTTCCAAGGTGGATATTATATTTGCGGATCTCGGGCTTTCGAGTATGCAGATCGATGATCCGGGGCGGGGGATCCATTACAAGAATGACGGTCCGCTGGATATGCGGATGGATGACCGGCTGGAAAGGACCGCTGCTGACGTGGTGGCTGAGATATCGGAAGAGGAGCTGGCTGAGGCGTTATGGAAGTATTCGGATGAGCCGGACAGCGGGGTGATCGCGGCGTTTATCTGCGGACAGCGTCAGGCGGCGCCGATAACCAGGGTCGATCAGTTGAAGCGGATCGTTTTGAATGCAAAGGGGTTGACGGAGGCGACGTGGAAAAAGCAGCAGAAAAGTCAGTCGTTCGGCGGGGCTCACCCGGCGGCGCGTACGTTCCAGGCTTTGCGTATACTTGTGAACGACGAGCTGGGTGCGCTGGAGCAGCTTCTGGAGGCGGCTCCCGGGTGTGTCAAGGCTGGGGGACGCATTGGGATCATCAGTTTCCATGCGGGGGAGGATCGGTTGGTCAAGAATGCGTTTCGCGAGGGGTTGAAAAAAGGTGTTTATCAGGCTGTAAGCAAAGGTGCGATAACGCCTCGTCAGGGGGAGATAAGAAAGAATCCGCGGAGTTCATCTGCTCGGTTCAGGTGGGCCCAGTTGGCTTAGATGATTGGAAGCGGCTTAGAACAGCCTGCAGGAGTTATTTGCAAAATGCTTCTATTGATCTTCGCTGCCGGCGGCTGCGATCTTTTCTGTGGTACAATTGCTTCTTGCGTCGGCGATCAGTTCAAGCATGAAGTCGGCTTTTGCTCTGACTTTTGCGTCGGGATGGTTCACGCGTGAATTCCATTTTTTGTATTCGGAGCTGAGCTTTTTGCGAATGTCTCCGGACAGCATGTCGTCTGTTATGCCCAGCAGGAAATTGCTGTCGCGATGTTCGGCTTCCATTATGGGAAGTGTCTTTTGCACCATGGCTCGCAGCTTGTCATGCTCTATCTGCAGGCCTTGGGCTGCCTGGGTCGCGGCGAGGTTGTGCTCAGGGCTTCCGTTGTAATGGCAGGCGAGCATTTGAAGGAAAAGCTCCATTGCGGCGTATCTGTCGGCGATCGAACTGACGGATGCGAGCTTCTCGCATATCGCTAGTGTGTCGAGCCCCTGGCCGCTCTTGCATAAGATCGCTGCGTCCTGGGCGGTATCGGCCAGTCTGTTGAGGACGTGCTTTCTGGCCTGCTCGTCGTCAATGCTTTCAATTTTGCCGGCGATCCAATCTTCGAGGACTGCTCCGGCGGATTCGTTTTCGATGTTTTCGGGTCCGAGTGCCGCGGTCGCAAGTTGAATCGTCAGGGTCTCTGTGACGCGTGCATTTTCTGTTATATCTATGTAGCCGGGCCTTGAGGACTTGTATGTTATTATGGTGCTCGCGCTTGCGATTTCGTTTTCGGTTCCACGGCTTAGCAGCGATACGGTAAACTTGAGGCGGCGTGTGCCTCGTCTGGGCAGGGTTAGAGTATTGCAGGGGAGTTCGAGAACAGCGGTCCAGTAGCTGAGCATAGATAATCGCTGCATCAGCTTGCCGTAGTAGTCGCGATGATAGAATGCGGGCGAGTCCTCCATCTGCCACTTCTGGACGGTGCAGAGGACAGGCTGTGCGAAGGATTCATTCTCCGTAATGTCACTCAGTATCACCTGTGCATCAGTTTCGTGTCCTGCTTCGGGGGCATTTATCTGGCCTCGTATTCTGATGGAGAAAATGTCTTCCTGGCCTGATTCGGTGGCCTGTCTTAGTAGGTCGACCTGGCAGGTGAGGCGTTTGTGACCATCGTCCTTTTGCTGGGTCCGGTTGATGCTGCTGTTGTGGTCGTTCTGTGCCTGGCGTTTTTTCGCCGTAAGGCCCAGTCCGACCCACATGATAACTATAATGATGATCAGCAATACACCGGCCATTCTTTTCTTCCTTTGCAGTCAGTTACTTCACGTCGAAGGACTGAAGCTCGTCGGCATGTCGTACAACGTTTTCTTTGCTCAGTGCTCCGTCATCGCCTGAGGAGAATTCCACTTCGAGCGTCTTGCCCGATTCGACGTCCTCGAACTTGCAATGCATCCTCTGGTTCAGGTCGTAACTGTAGGTTACCTTGATGGGACAATTTGCTGACCTGCCTTCGGGCATCTTGAATATTTCGGTCGCGATGTGGTTCACGAAGTCGGGGTCGCTGTCCTCGCCCTGGGTGACGGTGACCTGCAGATCGGTCTGGCCTTCGGCAACGGTGTAGAAAGTCTGTGTCGATTCGCAGGGCAGGGGTGTGTTCTTTTTCAGGATGATAGTATTTGCGATGACGTGGCGGCCCATCTCCTGGTCGTAGGGTGCGGATATTGTGCCGTAGCTGTGGTTGCATACGTCAGTGAGTTTGACGTCTTTTAGGCCTGCTGCGATGCCTGCACTTACGCCGGCGGGCATCACTCGCATTTTTGTAAGGCCTGCGTGGATAGCGGCACCGAGTGCGACGCATTCGTCGACGTTGACGGCAACCGTGGGTTCGAATCCGAAACGTTCTGTCAATTTCTCCTGAACGACGGGCACACGTGTGCTTCCGCCGACTAGGAGCACTGTATTTATGTCCTGAGGTGCGGAGTTGCTTTCCTCCAGAACTACGTCGAGCAGCATGTCGGTTCGTGCGAGCAGGGGAGCTATCGCTTCTTCAAACTGTTCGCGTGTTATTTCGAGCCTGAGACTGCCGGCGGGGCCGTAAATGATCTTTTTGGCAACGGGCCTTCGCGAGAGAGTTTTCTTTACATCTTCCGCTTCGTCTTCGAATTTTGCCCGGTCCTCTTCGCTTTCGATGAGTTCGACGTCGTATTTCTCGCGGTAGGCTTTTTCGAACAGCTCGAGTACTTTACGGTCGAAATCGATGCCGCCGAGGGCATGGTCACCCTGCGAGCATACGATGTCTATCTCGGTGCCCTTTACGTCCAGAACGGTCACGTCGAATGTACCGCCGCCAAGGTCGTATACCATGACCCGGCCGCTGACGTTCTGAGTTGTCGCGTAGAACAGGGCGGCTGCAACGGGTTCGTTGACGATGGCGACGACATTGAGCCCTGCGAGCGTACCTGCGTCCATTGTGGCTTTACGCCTGACCTCATCGAAGTGAGCGGGAACGGAGATCACAACATCACTGATGTCTTCGCTTGCGCTTCCGCAGTCATTGCGAAGCTTTTTCAGGATGAGGCTCGAAATTTCTTCGGGGCTCCAGTCCTTGTCCTCGATCTTTTTCTTGAAGGAGGGTTCGCCCATGTGTCTTTTTATCCACCGTACCGAGCGGTCGGGATTGAGCTGCCGTGAGTTAACGGCTTCGATACCGACTCTGATGATGTTGGCGTCCTGGTCGTCGAAGAATACCGCGGAAGGCGTTATACGTTCACCTTCGCTGTTGGGTATTATCTCAGGCTTGCCGAGCGTGTTAAGTACGGCCAGGGCCGAATACGTTGTACCTAGATCGATTCCAGCTATCTTACCCATAACTATCTAACCCCACTTACTGCAGTTAGTTTTTGACTGTAAAGTTTAACCTGGGCCGTACGCACGACCTTGATTTCGTTGTCATTCAAAATATACTGATAACCGGGCCTTACCACCTTTGCGACTTTGCCGACCAGATCTTCGTCCTCGGTCATTTCTCGCTGGCTCACCGCTTCGGCGTAACGTTCCAGTCCTTTGTAATCGGCTAACAGATCGGGTGTGAATTTTTCGACACCGCTAGATTCGAGTGCGAAAAGCAGCTCGTCACGTACCTCTTCCAGGTCCGATGTGTCTTCCTCTTCAGCGGCCAGATAGTCGAGCCTCGCATCGAGGTTATCTATGCAGCGGATGATCCGCAGGCAGAATCGTTTGATGATGTTCCAGTCGTATCCATCCTGAAGCTGGCGGAACCGGTCCTGCTGCTGTGATGCGAATTCGCGGATGGCTGACATCTGCTCGGTCAGTTCAGAAATTGATTCTTTAACGGGTGCGGTTGACATCATGTTCTGCAATTTGGCAACCTGCTGGGACAACCCGCCCTGGGTAGATTCGTCGGAATTGTTGCCGAAGCGAACACCTGTCAGGCCGGCCTGTTTCAATCGTTGAGAACTGAAGGCTCCAACTTTGGGTTTTTCATCCTGGGGTTCGACCGATTTCTGATCACTGGTTTCAGCCTGTGCTTTCAGATCGTCTTCTTTGCTTTTTTGAGCCTTGTATTTCTCAAAATTACGCTGTCTTTGCGTCTTATGTTCCTTTGCTGAGTCTGTCTTTACCGCCTTTAAGAGGCCGGGCTTCTTTTTGGGTTCTGAGGCTTCGTCCTCTTCGGTGTCATCTTCGGATTTTTGGCTGGGTTTTGCCTCTTGGGGTCTTTCAACAGGGGCCGCTTTTTTAGAGGTATCCTTCTGCAATTTAGGTGCAGCCTTATTGGCCTTTTTGACTTCCTTTTTCGCTTTGTGTTTTGATCTTGCTGATCCTGTGGCGACTTTTACACCGACGCCGGCTGCCACTATCAAACCGGTCAGGAGCGAAACGGTGGACACTATAGCGAGAATTTCCATGCCGGCATGGATGGTTTTTTCGGTCTTCACTTTTTCCTGCCAGCCCTGGCCGTACATGAAATCTGCTATTACGGAAGGCTGTTTCTTGCCTGTTGCAAGGTCCCACAGGTCAGCCTTGAGTAGATCTTCCTGCTCAGATGCAAGTTCGTTTTTCTTTTCCTGGAACAGTCTGAGCTGTTCTTCTGTCAGTTCTGGCTGGTGGGCAAGGTCGAGTATTTCTTCGTAGTTTTCCAGGTGTTTTTCCGTGCCTTCTGGGAATTTCTGCTGATAGGAAGCAGCCGCAGATTTTTTGACCAGCGTTACTGCACCGCTGGTTGCGAGTCCCAGTACGCCTGCCGTGACGAACAGGATGATCCAGATTTTCCAGACTTTACTCATAATTTTATTCCATGAGCTAGTAACCAAATTGGATGCGGGTTTCCGGCTCAGGCCCCCAACACATTCAAAACAATAAGAAACAGATTCTCGGCGGTCAAACTGCGAAGCTAAAACAAAATGATTTCACCGCCTGTTCAAAGAGCATCACTGTCACATAGTGGTCTCGGTATTATATGGGCGGGGGTTTAGCTGTTCTTTCAGTCATTTAGGGCTTGATGTCATTACAGCAGATTCAGCAATCCTGGGCCGTGATTTTATGGGACCACTGGCTTTGGCGGTGATGTGCAGGCAGGGGAATGGCGTATTTGTTCGGTGTTTGCTGAGCGGTGCCAATTCGGGAGAGAAAGTGCTTGACTTGTAAAGTTTACTATGGTTACAATTTCGCTGAATCGGTTGATAGTCGCGAGAGAGGTCCTTGTCGTTTGTGAGGACGCCGAAGGTGCAAGTCTCTGCTGAAGACGTGGGGGCGAAACTCTCAGGCAAAAGGATCGCGATTAGACGGTACTCTGGAGAGCCCGCTCTATAAGCGGCACCGAAGGGATAAAGATCTCAGGTTGTGGAGACAGAGGGTATAGTTATGTTTATGCAGCTATATCTAACTCTTGTGACTAAGGATCAATTCGATGACAAAAACGAGCCAAAGATTCGAATTTGCCGCAGCCGATGCCGAGCCGCGCAAAAGTGCACTTTATGACCAGCATTGTCGGCTGGTTCCTCAATCCCGTATCGTACCGTTTGCCGGGTATGTTATGCCCGTTCGGTATTCCTCCATTAAAGATGAGCATGAGGCTGTTCGTGAGGCTGCAGGCGTTTTCGACTGTACGCACATGGGTGTGCTGGAGTTTGCCGGGCCGAAGGCGGCTGACTTTCTGGACATGGTGACCGTTAACAATGTCCAGAAGCTCAGTTCCGGGCGGGCGCAGTATTCTCAGGTGCTTGACGGGACGGGGAACATTCTTGACGATATTATCATTTACTGCCGAAGAGAAGACCTGTTTATGGTGGTCGTTAACGCGGTAAATAATGAAAAGCTCAAGGCGTGGTTCGGCGGGATCATTTCGGGCGATATTGAGGTCGACCATCCGGATGCTCCGGCGATTGATCCGATGCCTTCGATGCGAGACCTGCGGGATCCGGCCAGCGGTGAGGATCAGCGGGTCGACATTGCTTTGCAGGGGCCGAAAGCCGCGGATATAATTGGCGAAATGATGGAGGATGAGGCGGCAGGTGGGCAGCTTGCGGAAATGAAACCCTTCAGGTTCATCGAGACTAGCATTGCGGGCAATGATGTGATCGTTTCGACGACGGGTTACACGGGGTCGCCCGGTTTTGAAATTTACGTTCATCCTGAAACGGCGGGGCAGGTTTTCGAGCTCATACTGGAAAAGGGTGAGAAGTACGGCGTGAAGCCTTGCGGTCTTGGTGCACGCGACAGCTTGCGTATACAGGCGGGGCTGCCATTATATGGTCATGAATTGTCGGGCAAGCATGCGATCAGTCCTTTGGAAGTTGGCTATAGTTGGGCGGTCAAGCTTGACAAGCCTTTCTTTATCGGTAAGGATGCAATGCTCGAAAATGATAAGAACCGGACAATGAAAGTTGTTCGGCTTTCGCTGCCCGGACAGAAGGGCGTTCGGCCGGTTCGTGAGGACGACGGAGTTCTCACCGAGGACGGTGAGTGTATCGGCTGGATACTGAGCGCGACGAAGGTTGGCGAGGAGCAGATCGCGCTGGCGTTCGTATCGAGAGATGCCGTAAAGAAGGAGGATCCGGTGGGCGTGTACTATCTGGCACGCAGCCAGGGGCAGAAAGCCAAGGGTAAACTCGACAGCGTAGAGCCGGGCCAAGAGCTCGAAGCAGATATAACAGGAACAGTTGAGCCGAGATTCGCAAGATTTTAGATTGGAGAACACACATGGTAGTTGATGGTTTATACTACACCAAGGAACACGAATGGGTAAAAGTTGAAGGCAGCACCGCGACGGTTGGTATTGCCGACCATGCACAGGAGGCATTGGGCGAGATCACATATGTTGAGCTGCCCGAGGTCGATCGCGAAGTGAGCGCGAAGGATGAGCTGGCGGTTGTGGAAAGCACGAAGGCCGCAAGTGATGTTTACAGTCCGATCAGCGGCAAGGTGACCGAGGTGAACGAAGCACTTGAAGATGAGCCGGAAAAGGTCAACGAAGACTGCTATGGCGAAGGATGGATCGCAAAGATCGAAATGTCTGATGCGAGCGAGGTTGAGCAGCTTATGACTTCCGATCAGTACAAGGATTTCTTCAAGGACGAAGTTTAAAGGATACTTAGTGCGAACGCCTGAAACTCAAAGGCGTTCGCATTTTTTTGGGGCGGGAGTTTTCCGGCTGCAGACAAGACTCATAATATGTTAGGGGCCGGATATAAATTGCCATTCTTTTGATCGTTCAGAGCGATCATTTTTGTTTTATCGAACATTGTAAATTGGGAGAAATGACTGATGCCTTTCATTTCCAATACTGACCAGCAGCAACAGCAGATGCTCGAAGCTATTGGTCTGACTATGGATGATCTGTTCGCTGACATCCCTGACGAGCTCAAGATCAAGAATCTTGAACTTGAAAGAGGGCTCACGGAACAAGAGCTGCAAGTTCGTCTGCAGGCGTTGAGCGGCAAGAATTCCACTCACCTGACTTATTTTTTGGGTGGCGGTTTTTACGATCATTTCATTCCGGCGGCGATCCCTGCTCTGGCGGGTCGAAGTGAGTTTTATACGGCTTATACACCTTATCAGCCGGAGATATCGCAGGGGACGCTTCAGGCGATTTACGAATTTCAGTCGATGATATGCAGACTTACCGGCATGGAGGTTTCTAACGCGTCCATGTACGACGGGGGGACGGCGATGTATGAAGCGATGATGATGGCGCTTCGCAAAACTCGCCGCAATAAGGTGATCATTGATGATTCGGTCAATCCGATCTACCGCGTTATGATCCATTCATATACGCAGAATCTCAATATCGAGCTGGACGAGACGAAACATTCGGATGGGCGGGCGAACCGTGATGCGATCCTGGAGCAGCTCGATAAGGAAACCGGGGCCGTGATACTGCAGAACCCGAATTTTTTCGGCTGTATTGACGATTTTACGGATATTGCGGAAGCAGCCCACGAGAAGGGTGCTCTGCTTATTATGTGCTGCTATCCTACGAGCCTGGGCATACTCAAGACGCCGGGTTCGATGGGTGCGGATATTGTTGTCGGTGAAGGCCAGTGTCTGGGTCTGCCGCTTTCGTTCGGCGGGCCGTATCTTGGCGTTCTGGCGACGACTCGCAAACTCATGCGTAAGATGCCTGGTCGAATCGCGGCGGAGACTACTGACGGTGAGGGCAATCGCGGTTATGTGCTGACGCTGCAGGCTCGCGAGCAGCATATCAGGCGGGACAAGGCGACTTCGAATATCTGTTCGAACGAGGCACTGTGTGCGTTGCAGGCATCGATATATATGTCTCTGCTGGGCAAGAAGGGGCTTAAAGATATTGCCAATCTCTGTGCGGACAAGGCGAGTTATGCGTTCGATCGTCTGACCGCGGTGCCGGGCGTGAAGGCGCGTTGGGGCAAGAACTGGTTCTATAATGAATTCGTGATCGATCTGCCGACTGATGCTACTGACGTGGTTAGCAAGCTGATCGAGAAGGGCATAGCGGCCGGGTTCCCGCTGAGCAGGTATTACGAGGGCATGGATAATGCTCTGCTCATTGCTGTTACGGAGAAGCGAACGAAACAGGAAATCAGCACCCTTGCTGACGCATTGGAGGCTATACTATGAAGCTCGTATTCGAAAAATCTGTACAGGGTCGGGTCGGACACGAAGTAGCTCCGAGTGATGTGCCGACGTCGATCCATCTGAAGGAAGAATTTCTTCGCGATGATGATCCCGCTTTGCCGGAGCTGAGCGAGCTGGATGTGGTGAGACATTATACCGAACTGTCACGTGCCAACTTTGGTGTGGACACGAATTTCTATCCGCTTGGCTCGTGTACGATGAAGTACAATCCGAAGATGGCTGAGCGTATTGCTGCGATGCCGGGGTTTTCGGATATTCACCCGCTGCTGCCGCAGCTTCGAGGCGGCGGTATGCTTACGCAAGGCGCTTTGGAAGTGATCTACGATATGGATATCGCGCTGCGTGAGATATGCGGGATGGCGGCGTTTACCATGCAGCCAATGGCGGGAGCGCATGGTGAGCTCACAGGTATTATGATGATGGCGGCTTATCACCGTGCGAAGGGCAACAAGAAGAAAACTATTCTGGTGCCGGACAGTGCGCACGGTACGAATCCTGCGTCGGCTGCCATCGCGGGCTATACGGTCAAGGTCGTGCCCAGTGATGACGAAGGGCTGATGTGTCTGGAAGTACTCAAGGATATGGTGGATGATGAGACTGCAGGGTTGATGCTGACGTGTCCGAATACGCTTGGTCTGTTCAATCCGCATGTGAAGGAAATTTGCGATATTATCCACAGCGTTGACGGGCTTGCGTATTATGACGGTGCGAATCTCAATGCGATCGTGGGCAAGGTCAGGCCCGGCGATATGGGTTTCGATATCGTTCATCTGAACCTGCATAAGACATTCGCGACTCCGCACGGCGGGGGCGGACCTGGTGCAGGGCCTGTTGGTGTATGCGAAAGGCTGGTTGAGTTTCTGCCGGTTTCGATCGTGGTCAAGCGTGACGACGGTACGTATGCACTCGAGTATGACAGACCGAATTCGATTGGATATATCGCGCCGTTCTACGGCAACTTTGGTATCGTGCTTCGTGCGTATGCATACATTCTGATGTGCGGCAAGGAGGGGTTGCCGAGGATCGCTGAGAACGCGGTTCTCAATGCGAACTACATCAAGGAAAAGCTCAAGCCCTATTTTGAGATCGCCGTCGACAAGGTGTGCAAGCACGAATGTGTGTTCAGTGCGAGCAAGCAAAACGAGCATGATGTTCACGGCATGGATATCGCGAAGGGGCTGATCGACGAAGGGTATCATCCGCCGACGATGTACTTCCCGCTTATCGTGAAGGAAGCTCTTATGGTCGAGCCGACCGAGACGGAGAGCAAGGAGACCATTGACGGCTTTATCGAGGCGATGATCCGGATCGCGAAAAAGGCCGAGGCTGAGCCTGATGAGCTGACAAAGGCGCCGTTGACGACCGCAGTCGGCAGGCTGGATGAGACGAAGGCGGCGAAAGAGCTTAATCTTGCGGATGTCGGCTGATAGAACAGCCAGGAAATAATGATGATCAGAGGCCGGTATTTATATGCCGGCCTTTTTTGTTTTGGTTGCTATGAGTGTGCCCGGGCGTGTTCCTTTATCTGCGAGATGATCGTTGCCAGGCCGTTCGCGCGGGAGGGTGAGAGGTTGCTGGTCAGTCCGATCTTTTCGGTGAAGTACAGATCCGCCGAGGCTATTTCGCTGGGCGATTGATCGTTAAGCACCTTGAGCAGCAGTGCCAGAAGGCCCTTTACTATTGCTGAATCGCTGTCCGCGGAGAAGTGGAGGGTGCTGTTGTGCTTGTCGGTTATGAGCCAGACCTTGGACTGGCAGCCGGGCAGGGCGTTTTCCTGAGTTTTGAGCGATTCGTCCATTGCAGGATGGGATTTGCCCAGTTCGATCAGGTACTCGTAAACGTCGAACCAGTCATCGAGCTGTGACATCTCGGCTATTATCTTATCCTGTATTTCGTTAATCGTCATGGCTGCCTGATGGATCAAGTGAGCTGGAGCATGGCCTGGACTTTTTTGAGACCTTCGTACAGGCGGTCGACTTCTTCTTTTGTGTTGTACATGCCGATGCTGGCGCGTATGGTTCCGGTTATTCCGTAATGCTGCATTAGCGGCTCGGCGCAATGTGTGCCGGTTCTGACGGCGACTCCCATTTTATCGAGTATCAGTCCCGCGTCATAGTTGTCAACGTCTTCAAGATTGAACGATATCGCACCGTGCCGATTGCTTTTGGAGCCGTAGATCGTCAGTCCCGGCAGGGAACTCAGTTTGTCGTGCATGTAGTTTAGTACTTCGGCTTCATGGGCCGCTATTTTTTCTATGCCGATGCTTTGTATGTAGTCTATAGCGGCTGCGAGGCTTATTGCGCCTGCGATGTTCGGTGTGCCTGCTTCGAATTTGAGAGGCGGATCGGCGTAGAATGTTTTGCGGATGCTGACGGAATTGATCATGCCTCCGCCGCCTTTCCAGGGCGGGATGCTTTCCAGCCATTTAGATTTGGCGTACAGAACTCCGATGCCTGTGCCCGCATATATTTTGTGTCCCGAGAATGCGAGGAAATCGCAGTCAAGCTCGTGTACGTCGACGGGCATGTGCTGGACCGCCTGGGCCGCGTCGACGAGCACCGGTTTGCCGTGAGAATGTGCGAGGTCGACAATGCGCTTGATTGGATTTGTGGTGCCCAGCACGTTGGATACATAGGTGACCGCGATCAATTTCGTTTTGTCGGATATCAGCTCTTCGATCGCATTCAGGCTCAAAGCGGAACTGTCCTGAAGGGGTATGGTCTTAAGTATGGCGCCGGTCTTTTTGCAGAGTATTTGCCAGGGGACGAGGTTGGAATGATGTTCCATCTGGCTGATGATTATCTCGTCGCCTGGGGATACAAATTTGTCTGTGAACGATCCTGCGACCAGGTTGATAGAGGCTGTTGTTCCGCTGGTGAATATGATCTCTTCCGGCTGATCCGCGTTGAGGAAATGGCGGACAGTTTTGCGAGCAGTCTCGTAGGCGCCGCTGGCTTTTTCACTTAACGCATGTGTTCCGCGGTGTATGTTGCTGTTGGTGGTTGTGTAATAGTCGGTGATGGCGTCGAGTACTGATCGGGGCTTTTGCGTTGTGGCCGCGTTGTCGAGATAGGCCAGCGGTTTGCCGTAAACCTGCTGACTGAGGATGGGGAAGTCTTGACGTATTTTTTCGATATTGAAGTCCTGGTTCATTTTATCGCAGTCTTACTAAGGTTTCGTTAACCAAATTACTGAAAACCAGTCCTGCCTATCGGAATAGAAATTCGTGATCTTCAAATCTGATGAGCTTACAAGTTCGTCTATTCTCTGATCATCAAACTTATAAGAGTTTTCTGTGTGCAGCATTTCGTTCGATCTCAGAACCAGGTTCCGCTTTGCAAAGGGCATATTTATTGTCATCGGTTCGTTCGCTTTGAGATGCATTTCGACACGGTTGTGCTGTTCGTTATAGAAAGCGACGTGCTGAAATGTCTGCGGGTTGAAGTCGGAGCCGATGATCTGGTTTACGACGTTGAGTATGTTCTTGTTAAAGGCTGATGTGACCTGCTGAGTGTCATTGTATGCCTTTTCGAGGATATGCTGCGGTTTGACCCTGTCCAGGCCCAGCAGTAACGAGTCGCCGGGCATCATGACGTTTCCTAGCTGGGTGAAAAACTGGAACGCATGTTCAGGTGTGAGATTGCCGAGAGTGCTTCCGAAAAAACAGAACAGGTGGTTTTTTGTTTGTGGGATTACGTGCAGTTGGGTGAGAAAGTCTGCAGCAATGCCTTCGATCTGCAGATCGGGAAATTGGTGAGAGAGGATGTCAGCGGATTTCTTAATGGCTGATTCACTGACGTCTACGGGAACGTATCGTATCGTTTTGCGATGCCTTGCATTAAAAGCGTTCAGCAGGATGGATATTTTGGAGCAATCGCCGCTTCCGAGCTCAACGATGTCAATTTCTTTGCATGTCGGTGCGATGCTTTGTGCAACATTTTGGAGAAGCCGCTTTTCGATACGCGTGAGATAATATTCGGGCAGTGTCGTTATCTTCTCGAACAGTTCCGATCCGTACTCGTCATAGAAGAATCTGCTCGATATTCTTCTGGGAGTTCTGTTCAGGTCCGACAGTATCAATTCTATCAGTTCATTGCTGTCTGTCTCTGTCAGGTAATTTGTGATTGAAACTTTTGTGCCGGTCCGTTTTGTGATTGTCTGAGTTGCCATTGTTGTCTGTCTCCACTTAGATCGATCATGAGGCCATGCTCGTTGCCGGTTCACCTATTTCGATGGGGTTAGCAGGGTCGCTGCTCCATTCAAACCAGCCGCCGTCGTAGACGCATATTCGCGGCCAGTCCATAAGCCATGCGTTCATGAATGCTTCGCTGCCTCGCCAACCAGTGCCGCAGTAAAATGCGTTTAGCTTGTCGGGTGTTATGCCTGCTTGTTTCCATAGCTGCTCGATTTCATGATACTCGCGTGTGGTATGGTCGAGGTTGCGGTAGTTTTCCATGTGATATGCGTCGCTGCCGCAGTTGCCGAATACGGCTCCGGGGATTCGGCCGGTCTTTTCGATATAGTTGTAGCCGCTGACCTTGCCGATAAATTCGGGCCAACTGCGGACGGATACGAGATTCTGGTCTTCGGCCCGCAGGACCTGTTTTGCCTGGGGTGTGTCGATGAATACATTCGGGTTGGCTGGGATGTCGCGGCCGAAACTCGAAACGGGTTTCGGTTTTATTTCTTCGGTGCTCAGGTCAAATTCTTCGTCGAGCCAGGCCTGCAGTCCGCCGTTGAGTATTCGAATGTTCCTGACGCCTGCGTACATCATGATTGCGGCACATCGCATGGCTGCGAGCTGGCCTGCGCTGCTGCCGGGGAATGAATCGCTGTTTTTAGGAAACGAGAATCGGCCGTAGAGTATTACGGTTGTTTCGTGGGTGATGCCGAGGTTCTGCAGTGTCTGCTGTAATTCCTGGGGTGAGCGGCGGTTCCAGGTTTCTGACGATTCGAGCCAGTTTGTATCAAGCGGTATCGCCGATGGTATATGGCCGGATGTGTAGGCATCCGGATTTCGGTAATGTGCGTGGCAGATGACAAAGTTGTCATTGTCGTATTCGGCGGCGGTGTTGGTGATCAGGTCCTTGAGCCACTGCGCGGAGACAAGGTTTTTGTATCGCTCGAGCCGGGACATCGGAAGGGAATCGTCTGCCGACCACTCGTTCAGGAAACCGTTGTATACGCTGATATTGCCGAAGCCGGCGCGGTTGAAACATTTTGCGGGGCGTTCGCAGTCCTGAGCATCATATCCATACAGGATGACTTCGTCATCAGGCTCTATGCCTTTGGAGCGGACAATGTCGGGTAAGTCAATGTAGCTGGTCCATTTGGCGGGCAGACTTTTGGCGGTTTGAATGTGGCCGCCCCTTTGTTCTCCTCTCAAACGCCATCCATTATATGCTTCGACGGGGCGGGTATCCACTATCTTTACGTGCGGCTTGCCCAGCTTTTTTGACAGTTCGGCTGTAGTTACTTGCCCTTGATTGCTCATATCTGCTCCCCTGATTCTCCCTGACGTGATAAGAGACGATCTATGCAGCGACTAATCAAATTCTAGAACACATATCTATGCCGTCAAGGTTGATAGTGGACGGTTTTTCAAAGTCGTTGAATCCAGGAGCATTGACTTCGGAAACTGCTGAGTTGGGTTCTGCCCGAGCTTTAACTGCGACGATTTCGATTAACGGCGGTGATCAGGCGTTCAAAACTGCGATCTGCGGGCGGGTATGTCTCAGATATTTTGAGTCGATGTGTTAGGGAGAAATGCGTTTCAGGGCAGGTTTTCTGCGGGCGCATCCTTTTGGCAGGGCAGGCATATGCCTTCGAGAAGGAGTCTCTTTCTCTGGATGCAGTATTTTTTTATGAAGCTTTGCGGAACATCGAATTCGCCCAGTTCGGATTTGTCTATGTCCAGTATCTTGCCACAATTGATGCAATGTATGTGGTGATGGCTTGCGGTGTTTGCGTCGTAGCGAGCGGGGGGGCCGAAGCTTTCTACGCATTCCACAATGCCGGCATCGGCGAATGTCTTAAGAGTGCGATAAACAGTGTCTAGAGAGGCGTTTGGGAAAAATTCTGTCAGGTCCTTGTAAACCTGTTCAGCGGA
The DNA here is from genome assembly GCF_002007645.1 of Anaerohalosphaera lusitana. Lineage (GTDB taxonomy): Bacteria > Planctomycetota > Phycisphaerae > Sedimentisphaerales > Anaerohalosphaeraceae > Anaerohalosphaera > Anaerohalosphaera lusitana. The sequence goes on along the minus strand of NZ_CP019791.1, from coordinate 3,995,763 downwards.
TGGGTGAAGTTTAGATTCCGACAATATCTTATAGATAAGTGCTCTTTGGGGCGTCACCTTGATGCCTTTGGCGTTGCACTTGTGCGTAAAATCATTTTGCGAAGATGCGTTTGTCATTGTATCCACCAGATAATTATTTGAATGTCGCGAATAGTTTAGGGGCGAAATAGGCATAAAGCAAGCCTTATTCATTAGTAAAAGTTACTATTTCGTAACACTTTTGGTTTGCGGCGTAATATTTTTTGAACACAGAGTATACCTGAGAGTATGCATGGTGAAATCTACCCATCGCAGCTTGCAATCTCTAAGAATAAGTAGATTTTTCTGAAGTCTGCTGCTGATGTAGTTCGACAGTACAAGAGCCTGACCGGGCTCTTTTTGTTTGTATCGAATCTGACGGGTTGGGTGTTCTTCCCAGTCCCTGATTTTGACTGCCCATTCGGGTATACGTGTTTGTTCGTGTAGAATCGTTGTAAGCGTTTTGGCATAATGATAACCCAGGTTACTTTTTTGGGTGTTATACCTTAGTTATGAGAAAAAACTTTACCAGAAACATTACGCTCTTACTGGTTTTGGCCTTTGCTGCAGTGTTTTCGTTTTCACCCGAAGCGTCGGCTAAAAGTGGCGATCAGCAGCTTCCTTCTCGATTAAATGGCGAGCTCGGCAAGCGGTTTGCAAAGCTCGAGACACGCAATTTCATGGTTGTACACGATTCCGAACCGGACGAAGCGGCGAGGATGGCAAGTTTGCTGGAGCTGTTGAACAGCCAGTTCAGGGATCTGTTCAAGAAAAAAGGTTTTGAGTTGCGCAAACCAAGTGAGGAACTGACCTGGGTTTCTTTTGAAGATCTTGAAGATTTTGAAAATTATGCTCAAAAGATAGACCGCGTCAATCTCGGGGGAATTAAAGGTTACTACTCTTCCCGAACGAATCGAGTTGCCGTGGTCAAATCCAGCTTTGACACGAGCGAAATTGCTAAAGAGGATGGCGACAGATTCGGTTCTGAAAACAGCAGTATTATGGCTATGGCTGCAGAAGGAGATGAAAGCCTTACCAAGATCCAGCATGAAGCTGCACACCAACTGGCTTTTAACAGCGGTCTTCAGAAACGCCATGTCATGTACCCTTTGTGGTATTCTGAAGGGCTTGCCACTTACCTTGAAAACGGTTATTACAATAAGGACAATGAGATCAGGAGGAAACGCCTGGTTGAACTTTTCAAAGAAGGCAGGCTCAGGCGTCTCGATGAGTTTGTCACGGAGGTTGGTGTGAAAGGCGACAATGACGAAGCGAAGGATCTTTATGCCCAGGCATGGGGTTTCTTTAAGTTCATGATGGAGCGCAAGCCAGAGTTGCTCAAGGCTTATACTGCCAGACTGTATGAGACCGAACCAGGCTGGCGGAGCGAATTCTCCCTTTACCAGGAGCTCGCGCAATCGGCGGGTTCATTCGAAAAGCTCAATGCCGAATGGCTTGATTTTGTGCAAGAGCTCACGTCCCATAAATAGATAAAACAGGGCCTGGCCAGGCAAATAGCTGGTCAGGCCTTTTTGTTTTACCATTCCTGTCGATCCATCAAGGGTGAGTGCATATGTCTCATTACTCCTGATGGATTACCCTCATACTATGCCCCCTCGGTGCTGGTTATTATAGCGCTTTCATAACCACGCCTGATTGCAAACGCAAATTGCTGGTCTATACTTTAATGTGAAGCAATGGTAGTTTGGAAGACGGTGGTAGCGGTTTCTAGTCGTGTTGGCTGGACTACTTCCGTAGTATTTAACTGAAATTTATTGGGGGTAAAATTATGAACTTGTTATTGAGGAAAAAGTCATTGTTGTGGATGCTGGCTGCCGTTCTCATTTCCACCTCAGCAGGGTTGCAAGCTGCTGAGCACGAAGGTGAAATGGGGCTTGAGCAGGACAAGCAGCAGAAGCAGAAACAGGAACAGATGAATCAGAAGTGGACGCAGGAGCAGCAACAGCAGATCGGCGAGCTGATGAGTGCGAATAAGCTCATCGGCAAGGAAGTGCAGGACAAGTCCGGTCAGAATGTCGGTGAGATACAGGAAGTTGTGATCAACGGAACGGACAATTCTGTGAAATATGTTATAGTATCCACCGATCAAGGTCTGGTGCCGGCTCCCTGGAGCGCGTTTCAAAAGACGGCCGAAGGTGAGCCCTGTCAGGTGAAAATGCAGAAGAGCGAGTTGCGAAATGCTCCTACGATCCAGGAAGTTACTCCTGCAGAGGTGAGCAGCGAAAGCCTCAAACAGGAGGTAAAGAGCTTCTATGGCGAAACTCAGACGCAGCAGAAGTCATGGCAGCAGGAACAGCAGCAACAGCAGAAAGAGCAGCAGAAGCCGTGGCAAAGAGAAGATCAGCAGAGTGAGTATGAGTGGAAGCTCGACGGTTCTGGTACAAGTATGCATGAGAAGGCCAAGAGCGAGAAGTCAAAGTGGCAGGAGAAGTCGAAGGATCAGACAACTGAGTGGGACAAAAAGTCCTGGGATAAAGCCAAATCCGAGTGGGACAAGGACCAGCAGAGCATGAAGCAGCAGAGCAGTTGGCAGCAGACTGCCAAGTCAGAACCTGAAAAGCTTTACATGCTTACGAGTTTGATCGGCTACAATGTTAATCAGCCTGACGGCCAGCAGCTCGGTCAGCTCGAAGATGTGATCGTCGAGCAGCAGCAGGGTAAAGTGGCTTATGGATTCGTATCCTATGGCGGTTTCTGGGGCATAGGAGAAGAAATGGCCGCTGTTCCATGGACGTCTCTTGAACTGCAGTCAGAAAACAATGTGGCACTTCTTGACGTAGATCAGGAAACTCTGAAGATGGCACAGATAGAGGAAGACCAGATACAGAAGCTCTCCGACAAGCAGTTCGCTCAGAATATCCACGAAGAATTCGGGCAGCCCCAGTGGGAAGTGTTTGGATTCGTGCCTGGTGAAGATGAGAAGACGGCCGCATGGAAAGAAGGCAGCGAGTACAACAAGAGCTACAAGGCAGACGAGGTCAAGACCATAAAGGGAACAGTAAAGAGTGTTGGTACCTTTATGCCTGACAGGAAGGCTGAGCCCGGTTTGAGACTTAAGGTAGAAACAGACCAGGGCGAATCTGTCACTGTTTATTGCGGTCCAAAGAGCCACTGTCAAAAGAAGAATGTTTCATTTGGTTCCGGTGACGAAGTGACCATAACCGGAAGTAAGACCAAGGTTGACGGTAAGACCGTTATCATGGCAAGTGAGATCAAGAAGGATGGTCAGACTCTTCAGCTTCGTGACGAGCAAGGTCAGCCCCAGTGGCAGATTGAAGGTCAGACTGACACTGACCAGATGATGCAGCAGGAAACGATCGATATGCAGTCTGAACAGGAAATGGAACTTGAGGAAGAAGGCGATGTTCGTGAAGGGGGCACTTACAGTCGCTAGCTTATTTGATGCAACAATCAACGATTGGTTTAATGACGGGGCTTCTACAAAGCTCCGTCTTTTTTATTGAATGGGATTTCAGGATTTTGCTAATACCAAATACGCATTTCGCTTATATCAAAAATACTGTTATTTTTTATCATTGTACTGCTTTGGGGCTCTTTCAGAGGAGAAACTATGAAACGGACAGTAGTAGTATTACTAGCTGCAGTCATCATAATTGCCGTCTATATGGCTGGATTTGCTTCAAGGCCGGGCGATCCTGATGAACCGATCGGCCTTGGCATTCACGATGATATACGAATGGTTTATCAGATCAAAACAGATGACAGGAAGCAGGGGGTGGGTGCAGGTTTGTATTATGTTAACAAGTTGATGAAGGCGTATGAGAAACTTGGGGTCGATTCTGGCGAGGTTTACGCTCATGCTGTTTTGCATGGTGATGCGGGCTACTGGTTGCTCAAAGACAGTCAATATGACCGGGCGGATGAGACTCGCAGTGAAAATCCTAACAAGAGTGTAGTCAAGCAGCTTTTGAACCGTGGTGTCAGTGTCGAGCTTTGCGCATCGACAATGCGGAACAACGGCTGGACACAGCAGGATGTTCTCGAAGGCATCAAAATCGTTGCAGGAGCATACCCCAGAATAATCGACCTGCAGCTTCGCGGACATGCATATATAAGATTTTAAGCGGATCACATTACAAGAAGGGAGCAGTGATGTTTTTAGAAAAGATCAAATCAGAAGGTATTGCTCATCTGTCGTACATGCTCGGAAGCGGCGGCCAGGCAGCAGTGATCGATCCCAGACGGGACATAGACGTTTATCTGCAAATGGCGCGTGAGAAGGGAGTGAATATAACGCACATTTTCGAAACGCATCGCAATGAGGATTATGTGATCGGTTCTCTGCCTTTGATGGACAAAACCGGATCGCAGATATATCACAGCGGTGCAACGAAATTCTCGTATGGGCAGTCGGTGAGTGAAGGGAATGAGTTTGAGATAGGCGATCTTAAGCTGAAAATTCTTGAAACGCCCGGCCATACGTTCGACAGTATTTCGATAGCTGTGATCGACAGCAACTTCAGTGATGACCCTGTTGGTGTGTTTACCGGAGATGCGTTGTTTATAGGTGATGTTGGGCGTACCGACTTTTTCCCTGACAGGGCAGAGGAGGTCGCAGGACTTTTGTATGAGAGCATTTTCAATAAACTGCTGCCTCTGGGTGACGATGTCATTCTCTATCCTGCTCATGGAGCGGGCTCGGTCTGCGGGTCGGGAATGGCATCACGGGAGTTCTCAACGATTGGATACGAAAGAAAGCACAATCCTGTGCTGCAGAAGACCGACAAGGGCGAATTCGTTAACTACAAGGTTAATGAGCATCACTATCAGCCTCCTTACTTCAAGAAGATGGAGGAATACAACCAATTCGGGCCGCCCGAAAAGGATATGCAAAAGCCGGTGAAAAGAATGAATGTCTCGACTTTCGAGAAGAGTCAGGACAGTGGAATGTTAGTATTGGATGCTAGGAGTCCGGAAGCTTTTGCAGGCTGCTTTATTCCGGGCAGTCTGGCGATTCCGCTGAACATGATACCAGCCTATGCAGGATGGCTTATACCTTATGACCAACCGATCGGCCTGGTTGTTGAAAACAAAGCCGACGTGGGGCAGGCGGTAAGGCACCTCTGCCGGCTCGGTTACGACAATGTCGTTGGGTATCTCGGGCAGGGTATTCACCAGTGGGAAAAGAGCGGGCTCATCTACGACATGATCCCGGCTGTTCATGCGCAAGAATTGAAGAAGAGGATCGAGAATCAAACGGACTTTACTTTGCTGGATGTGCGGACCGTATCGGAATTCGAAAAAGGGCACCTGCCGATCGCTCAGCATATGTACCTTGGGTATTTGCCCAGACAGATCGATCAGTTGGACCGCAATAAACTGATCACCACGTTCTGCGGAAGCGGCAGACGTGCTATCATCGCGGCCTCTTATCTGAAGATGAACGGCTTTAGATTTGTGGAGGACTGCCTGGGCTCGATGGCAGCGTGCTCAAAGCTGGGATGTCCTGTAACTTCTTAAAGTGTAATCTGGAGGAAAATAGATGTTTCGCAATAAGGGTGCAGCTATTGCCTTACTGTTTGCGGTTACTCTTTGCTTCACAGTAATTCCTGCGATGGCGCAGGCGGAAGAATCCGGTTCAGCCGTGCAAGGTGAGGATGGAAGTCTACTCACGGATTTGAGGTGGTCTCCATATTGGGTAGGCGCGGGAATAGGTGTGCTGAGCATGTTCACTTTTGTGCTTTCGGATCATCCTATCGGCGTTTCCACTGCTTATGCGCGTACTGCTGGAATGGTGCAGAAACTGTTTCAGCGCAGGACTGTGGAAGAGAATGCTTATTACCAGAAATTTCCGCCTAAGGTTGACTGGGAGTGGATGTTTGTGCTTGGCATTTTCATTGGTGCGTTTCTGTCTGCCCAGCTTAGCGGCAGATTTGTACTGAGGATGGTTCCTACTGTGTGGCAGGAGACAGCCGGCCCGTCGGGTCTGCTCAGATGGATCTTCGCACTGGTCGGTGGTGCTGTTATGGGCCTCGGTGCCCGATGGGCACGCGGGTGCACCAGTGGGCATGGCATCAGCGGTACACTCCAGCTTGCGGTCAGCAGTTGGATCGTTTTGATCAGTCTGTTTGCCAGCGGTGTTCTCACTGCTATGGTCCTGTATTATGGTTTCTTTATCTGAGGGGGGGTTTCGTGCTTAAGGGTTTGCATGCAGCCAAAGGTATTCAACTGGTGATCGGTTTGATCACTGGGATTGTGTTCGGATTTCTGCTGCAGAAAGGCGGGGTGACAGAATACAACATTCTGATTGGTCAGTTGCTGCTTGAAGATTTCACGGTCGCCAAGGTGATTTTGATGGCGATCGCGGTTGGAATGCCGGGCATATTCGTGCTGGAAAAACTGGGCCTTGTCAGACTGCACATTAAAAAAGGGTCAGTGGGTGCGTCGCTGATTGGCGGTATCATTTTCGGGGTTGGTTTCGGTCTGCTTGGCTACTGTCCTGGTACAGTTACCGGTGCTGCGGGTCAGGGGTCATTGGATGCTCTTCTAGGCGGAATTCCGGGTCAGATGCTCGGAGCGGGGCTGTTTGCCTGGTGGTTTTCAACGCTCGATGCAAAAATTCTCAACAAGGGGGACTTTGGTAAACTTACTATTCCCGACTTACTCAAGGTAAACCGGCTGGTAATCGTGATAGCTATGGAAATAGCGATCATAGTTTCGCTTGTGCTGTTGGAGGTTTATGCTTAGGCGATCGCGACTGCCTATTATGGTTCAGGTGAGGTCAGGCCTTCCTGGATAGCGTACTTTGTGAGCATTGCGACGTTGTCGATGCCAAGTTTGTTCATGACGTTGAGCCTGTGTGCTTCGACCGTCTTGGGGCTAATGAACAGGTCCTTGGCAGTCTGCTTTGTGGTTTTGCCTTCGGCCAGTGACTGCAGTATCTGTCGTTCCCGCTTTGTGAGCGTTGAAAAGACGGAGTTTGGTCTTTCCGGGGAGTTGCGGACATAATTTTCCACCACTGTCTCGGTAATGGCCGGGCTGAGATAATTCTGTCCGGAACTGACGACGGTAATGGCATTGATGAGCTCTTCAAAGCCCGTGTCCTTGAGGAGGTAGCCGGATGCGCCGGCCTTGAGCATTTCGCTGATGAATTTCTTGGCTGAGTGCATCGAGAGGCCGATTATTTTCACATCGGGATAATCACGTTTGATCTCGCGTGTGGTCTCGACCCCGTTGAGGTCGGGCATGCTTATATCCATCAATACTATGTCGGGTTTTAGGTCCCGGACCAGTTTCAAGGTCGTAAGCCCATCCGCCGCTTCGCCGATGACTTCCATGTCTTCGTGCTGGCTTACAATTTCCTTTATTCCCTGCCTGACGATGCCGTGATCATCGGCAATCAAAATTCTAATGCCCATTAGATTATTCCTCTCGGGGATTGGAGTTCTTCAATACAATTAACTCATATAATAAACGAGATGGCGGTCAAAGTCAAGTATGGTAAATGTGCACAAAACGTTCCGGCAACAACATAAAATTCATACTTTGGTCGTTAATACGCTTTTGTAGCAGCTAAATTAAGGAAATGTAGCATTCTCCAGGCCTTTTTGTTGCTGGTTTCTCACGAAAAAAGTGCGGCAGGTGCCGGATGAGATTTTAAGGTTAAGGGCGGGTATAAATGAGCAAATCCCCTATTTCGCGCACAGAATGCTGCCGTTAAACTCATGGTAAGAATTACAAACTGATTTACTTGTTCAGAAAGGGGATATACATGAAAGCTTTGATACTCGTAGCCGGTGGGGTAGAGGATATGGAATTCTACTATCCATTTTACAGGCTCAAGGAAGCTGGCATACCTGTTGACGTCGCTGGGCCCGAAAAGGGCAAGGTGCACGGCAAGCATGGATATCCGGTCGATATTAATGAATCACTGTCCAGCATTCATGCCGATGATTACGACCTGCTGATACTTCCCGGCGGTAAATCGCCAGAAACCGTGCGTCTTTACAGCAGGGCTTTGGAGGTGACACGGCAAATGATGGAGGCGGGCAAATGTGTGGCTGCGATCTGTCACGGCGGCCAGGTCCTTGTGTCAGCGGATGTGCTCAAGGGACGCAGAGCAACGTGCTACAAGGCGATACGCGACGATCTCAAGGCGGCGGGTGCTACCTACGTTGATGAAGAAGTTGTGGTTGACGGCAACCTCATAACGAGCAGAGTGCCCGATGACCTTCCTGCATTCTTCAGAGAGATCAACAATATGTGCGCAGCGCATATAAGCTAATTAAGTTCAATTCCGGCAAAGTGATATGTGGTTAAAATGGCTTCCCTGGAAGTTATTCATCAGTAAGGCAGCGAAGCGTCATGGTTTTCTGGACCCGATTTCGCTGTGGTCATATTTTCAAAGATTTGCTCAGCCGTCCGAAGTTGCCGGCCCAATGGAGCTCGTCCGTGCAAGCGCGATGTTTCACGCTCGCGGGCTGATCAACAGCAGGGCGATACCGCAGAATTCGGACTGGGTCTGGCCGTGGTGGGTTCACAGGCAGTTTAACCCGGCCGAGGAAGCGTTCATTCCGCGGGCCTTCTCGCTTACGTACATCAACCTGACAGAAAGAAACTGGACGGCAGCGGGTCTGCCTGGGTATGACTATTTGCCGATCGTTGACCCGACGGGGCTTGTGACTCCGCACTGGGATGGCTGGTCTATCGATTTCTGGCTGGTTGACAGTAAGGGTAACGTGATGGCACCTTCAAGACGTCGGGAAGATGTGCAGCAGAGGTTGTTCTACGGCAAAGATATCGCTGTTGCGACGCGATTCAGTCCCGACGGTCATAAGCTGCTTTCGACGATGAACGTTGAACTGCAGGACGGCGTTCCGCAATGTGCGATCAGGCTGCGCGGGTCGATGAGCGAAGAAGGCTATATCGCAGCCAGCGTCAGGCCGTGCAATTCCGAGGGCATCAGTTTCGTACATGAGATCGCCTTCAAAGACGGCAGGACCTGGAAGATCAATTCGAAAGATACCATAAACTTTGAAACGCCTGCCGATGTCAGCCTGGGCAGTAAATACGAGCAGGGTGATGTAGCAAACCAGTTGACATCCAAGGGCGGGCAGGATCATGTTCTGTGTGATGTAGGCATGGCCAACGCTGCGGCCCTTTTCAAGATCGAGCCCGGCAAACAACGAGAGATAAAAATCAATATTCCTCTGGAACCGAGAAAGCATCACGAAAAGAAACGCATTACTTACCAGGCGAATGCTCGCGAGGATGACTGGGGCAGGGCTGTGGGGGACTATTGCCGGGTGAGTATCCCGGACAAACGCAAGCAGTACCTGTATGAGAACGCGATCCGCACACTGCTTCTGCACGCCACGGACGAGGAAGTCTTCCCGGGTCCGTTTACTTATAAAAGATTCTGGTTCAGAGATGCTTCGTTTATTCTGCATGCGATGCTTTGTGCGAATTTCCCAAAACGCGTCGAAAGCGTGCTCGCTACCTATCCGGACAGGCAGATGCCGACTGGTTATTTCCTGTCGCAGCAGGGTGAGTGGGATTCTAACGGCCAGGCCTTATGGATCATCTATAAGTACTGGAAGATGACAGGCCGGAAGCTTTCCGGTGATATGATCCGGGCCGTGGAGAAAGGTGCGAACTGGATCTGCCGTAAATGCACCAGCAGCAAGGGTGACAAAGCGCATACGGGTCTCTTGCCCGCCGGTTTCAGCGCCGAGCATTTCGGACCGAATGATTACTATTACTGGGACGACTTCTGGGCGGTGGCTGGTCTGCGATCTGCCGCGGAAATGATGGAAGCCCAGAATGAAGCCGAGCTTTCGAATAAATATTCGCAAAAAGCTGCCGCAATCCTCAAAGCCATAGACGCCAGTCTGGAAAAGGCGCATCAGCGATTGGGTACGCGTGCGATGCCGGTTTCCTGCAATCGCAGGCTGGATTCGGGGACTGTGGGGTGTATGTCTGCCGGCTATCCCTGTCAGGTATTTGAATCGAACGACGAAAGGCTGCTCGCTACAGCGGAATACCTGGTGGAGCATTGTCTTCACAAGGACGGTTTCTTCCTGGACATATCGCATTCAGGCATAAACGCATATCTGACATTGCACATTGCTCAGGTTCTTATGCAGGCAGGCGATGAAAGGCACGGCATGCTGGCTGATTCGATAAGCAGGCTCGCCAGTTCGACAGGGCAATGGCCAGAAGCGATCCACCCCCGTACCGAGGGCGGCTGCATGGGCGACGGACAGCATGTATGGGCGGCATGTGAATGGGTTCTGTATCTCAGAAACTGTCTGGTTTTCGAAGATACATCGGACAGTGAACTCGTGCTGGGCAAGGGCATTCGGAAAGATTGGTGTAGGGAAGGTGAAAAGATCACTATAGGACCTGCGCCGACCTTGTGGGGCGAGGTCAGAGTTGCGTTTGAATTTGGTGATGATAAGGTCACTGTGAGTCTTGATGAAGATTTTAGCGGTAAACGGCCGCAGGTGGTGGTAGATATACCTAGTTACGAACGAACGTATGTTGAGGAGGGCCAGAAGCGTACCGTTGTAAACAAGGCCGGCACATAGGACGATGAACATACTAATGATGACAAATACTTACGCTCCATATTTTGGCGGCGTGGATAAGTCGATTCGCACCTTCACGCAGTGTTTCCGCGAAAAGGGACACCAGGTTCTGATAGTTGCGCCCAAGGCTGATCAGGACTACAAAGAAGAAGGCGTGGTGCGCGTCTCTGCAATAAAGAATTTCAACGACATCGGTTTTCCTGCGACATTACCGCTGCCGGGAAGCCTGCATAAGCACATTGAGAAGTTCCAGCCCGAGATAGTTCATTCGCATTTTCCTTTCCTGATAGGCAGCACCGCAATGCGAATTGCAGCAAGGTATGATCTGCCCCTGGTTTTCACCTATCATACGATGTATGAGCGGTACATTCACAATGTTAATCTCACCTCGGACAGGGTCAGGCAGTTTGTTATTACTTTTACGAAAGGCTATGCGAATCTCTGCGACCAGGTAATTGCGCCCAGCAACAGCGTTGCCGATGTGCTGCGAAAACGCGGCGTTAAAACGCCTATAACAGTTATACCGACCGGGGTGGATACGGATAAATATGCACAGGGAGACGGTGCCAGATTCAGACAGCAGGTCGGTTTGGACCCCGACGACTTTGTGGTGGGGCACGTTGGTCGTCTTGCCGAGGAGAAGAACCTGAAATTTCTCTGCCAGTCGGCTAAAAAATTTCTACAGGCAAAACCAGACGCAAAGTTGCTGATCGTTGGAGACGGGCCTAGCCGTAAGAATCTGGAGTCTCTGTTTGATGGTACAGACGTTGCTGACAGGGCTGTGTTTGCAGGCATGAAGTCGGATCAGGATCTTATAGACTCTTACCACGCAGCGGATGTCTTTGCGTTTTCCTCGTTGACGGAGACTCAGGGTATGGTTCTGGCTGAGGCAATGGCTGCAGGGTGCCCGGTGGTCGCACTTAAAGCACCCGGTGTTAACGATGTTCTCGAACACGGAAGCAATGGCTACCTTCTGGAAGAAGATTCGGATTGCGATAGATTCGCGCGGATGCTCTCAAAATACCACGATCTAAGTGAAGATGAAAAAGGCAGCATGAGATCCGCTGCAAGACAGACGGCGGAGGATTATTCCATGAATAACTGCTCCGACAAGATGCTTGCCGAATATGAGAGTGTCCTTTCACACAAAAGAAGGGACCCTGAGAAACGCGAACGCAACTGGACTTTGCTGCTGGAATCGCTCAAGGCGGAGTGGGATCTGTTTCTTAAATATGCAAATGCTGCCGGCGAGATGTTTTCTTCTCATGCAACGGTTGAGGAACGGTAATGCTGCACATACCGGAAGTGTTTTTTAGAAAAATACGCAAGATTTTCAACCGAAGTGAATGGCTCATACGCCTGGTCGCATCGCCCAGACGCAAAGGGGCAGCTCCGGAACGGCGCATTGTGCTTATACAGATAGATGCTTTATCGCACCGCCAGATGGAAAAAGCCATGGCAGACGGTAAGCTGCCTTTTCTGAAGCACCTTCTCGACAAGCAGAAATATAAACTGCACTATCACTATTCAGGCATGCCTTGTTCCACGCCTGCTGTTCAGGGTGAGATATTTTACGGGGTCAAATGTTCGGTTCCGTCTTTCAGCTTTCTCGATAAAGAGAGCGGCAGGGTGATGGCACTTTTCAATCCGAGTGATGCAAAGGTCATGGAAAAGCGATTGAGTTCACAGGGCGAGGGCCTGTGCGATAAGGGAAGCAGTTATTCGAATATTTACACAGGCGGAGCCGACGATCCGCACTTCTGCGTGGCCAGTCTTGGCTTTGCTCCCATTTTCAAGAGGTGGAAAACGCTTGGATTCGTACTTGCGGTTCTAATGCACTGGTTCGCTCTTTTACGTGTGGGTGCTCTGCTGGTGGTAGAAACCGTTATTGCGGTATTCGATTTTTTCCGGGGACTTGTCAGGGGGCGTGATCTCTGGAAGGAGCTCAAGTTTGTTCCTTCCCGTGTTGCCCTTTGCATAATGATGCGGGAGATCACTGTTATCGGCGTGAAGATGGATATGGCGCGTGGGTTGGGCATAATACATGCGAATTTCATGGGATATCACGATCAGTCCCATCGGCGTGGGGCAACGTCGAAATTCGCCCACTGGACGCTCAAAGGTATCGACAGTGCGATCAAAAGGATCTGGAAGGCGGGCCATCGGGCGGGTCGCGATTACGATATATGGGTATATTCAGATCATGGACAGGTCGACACAATACCGTATGCAAAAACGCACGGCAAGAGTCTGGAGAGAGTGGTTAGAGAGATATATCATGATTCTCGAAATGTCTCGGACGACGGCGAGAAGAAATCCAATCAGAATTTCCTCAACAGGCTTGGCGTGATCGTGGAGGAGCGGCTCGGCGGTCACCGGCATCTTGGTGAGAGTCCTATTGTGACTGCTCTTGGTCCGGTCGGGCAGGTCTATCTTCCAAAGAGTATGACGTTGGAACAGAAGCGATCATTCGCAAATACACTGGCCAGAAACGAAGCTGTGCCGCTCGTATTTCTAACCGCGGATGGAGGATCGGTCGTTGCAATGAAAGGCGAGAGAAGATGGACCCTTCCTGAGCAGGCTGATGAGTTTTTCGATGTGGACCGTGTCGCTTACGATGAAATGGTCAGCGATTTTATGTCTGCCTGTCATCATGAAAACGCAGGTGATATCATAATAAGCGGCTTCCAGTCGCGCGACGAATATTATTCGTTCGCAGTTGAAAACGGCTCACACGGCGGAATACTTGCCGAGGAAGCAGAGGGTTTCTGTCTGGCGCCGACCGGGATATTTGACACAGGCGAAAAAGGCTATCTAAGGCCGACCGATATCCGTAATGCTGTTTTGAGATTGCAGAAAAGAATGCCCGATCAGAGTCAGCCGGGCGATCTCGATCGAACCCGCAAGGCGTTGCGCATAATGACTTACAATGTTCACAGTTGCAAGGGGATGGACGGCAGGATCAGCCCTTTGCGCGTGGCCAAGGTGATCGAGCAATATGAGCCGGACGTTGTAGCTTTGCAGGAACTGGATGTCGGAAGACGGCGGACATTCGGACGGGATCAGGCACAGACGATAGCTGACCTGCTGCGCATGGATCTCCATTTTCATCCCGCAATGCGGATCGAAGAAGAGCAATACGGTGATGCGATTCTCAGCCGCTTTCCGTTGAAACTGATAAAGGCAGGTGCTATTTGCGGCAGACAAGGAAAACCCAGACGTGAACCGCGGGGCGCTATACTTGCTGAGATTGAGGTTGACGGCAACTCTGTCCGGATCCTGAATACGCATCTGGGGCTAAATGCTTCAGAGAAGGCTCTGCAGGTGGACGAGTTGCTAAGCAGCGATTGGCTTGGTAACGAAGATACAGGAAGGCCCGTAATCTTCTGCGGCGACTTCAACTTCCCGGCTGGATCCGCACTTTATCAGAGATGCATGAAGCACTTTGATGAGATCGACAATGGCAGGAGGCGACGTCTTCGCAGTTTCTGGGGAAGATACCCGCTCATTCGAGTGGATCATATTTTCTACAGGGGGCCGATTGCGGTGGCGCAATGTGAGACAGGTGATACTCATTTGGCAAGGATCGCGTCCGATCACAGGCCCGTCATTGCGGACTTGATCCTTGAATGATGCGGTTACTCATACGTGTCAGGAAAAAGGAAGGGGGGATTCAGTAAAACCCTGATTTCGATGGTGCCTGGCATCTGGTACAAGAGAGGATGTAACGAATGAGATCATGCTAATTCATTGAAGGGAAGTACATGAATTTGAAAAACAGGAATTTGTTTTCAGCATATGGATTTCTTGTTAGTGTTCTGATCATTTCATTTCTGGGGTCGGTTAGCTGCGGTGCGGTGATCAAGTCCGATTCTGATATCAATGATGCGATCATGCGCCAGATGGAAAAAGACGACGTTGTATCGCCTCATCTGGTGGACATACGCGTCAATGAAGGGATTGTGACACTGGACGGATCGGTCGACAATCTGATCGCTAAAGAAAGGGCATTAAATATTGCCGGCAGTATACTGGGGGTCGTTGAAGTACGTGATGAGCTCGTTGTTCGTCCGATAGAGATTCCCGACCAGGCTATCCGACAGAATGTGAAGCAGGCATTGGAGGACAATCCTGTTACCGAACTGATGGCGCTGGATGTCAAGGTTGAGAATGGCGTTGTAAGTGTTGGCGGGGAGGTTAAATCCATCACGGAAAAACGTATCGCCGAGAAGATCGCAGAATCGATTGCAGGGGTCAGGTCCGTCAGAAATGAGATCGAGGTCTCTGTGAAGATCGATCGGCCGGATTCCGAGCTCGCAGCGGAGATAAGACAGAACATGAAATACGATCCTTATCTCAATGCGCAGAGTATAGATGTTGCTGTGAAGGATGGAGTCGCTGTCTTGAGCGGCGAAACCGGCAGTGTTTTTCAGATGGGCAGGGCAAGGAGGAACGCATTTATACTTGGCGTCAAACGAGTCGATTCTTCTGATCTGATCGTGAAGCCCTGGAAGGAATATCCAACCGAGATGCAGGATTCTACGGCGGTCAATGTTGAAGCGGCTGTTGCTTCGGCACTGAGTTCGGATGTAAGAGTGAACCGTGAGAATATTCGCATTGATATTAGGGGGCATAAAGCGACGCTTAGGGGTACGGTCGCTAGTCTGTACGAGAAAAACGCGGCAGAAGACGATGCATCGAATGTTACGGGCGTATGGCAGGTTTCGAATAAGCTGAAGGTAAGGCCGCAGGAGGTGCCTTCAGATGATGCTATTGCCGGGAAGATCAGAGTTGCTCTCAAAAGGCACACGGTCACCGAGCCTCATGAGATCACTGTCACTGTTAGAAATCAAAAGGTTTACCTTTACGGCAACGTTCAGAATATAACCGAAAAAAATATGGCGGAAAACATAGCTTCGCAAATAAAGGGCGTCGCGGCGATTGACAACAGGATAAGCGTAGTCGATGCCGAAGATGCCGAGTATCTGTGGAAGTCCGATCAGCAGATCAAGGAGGATATCAGAGATGAGCTGTTCTGGACTGTTTTCGTTGAGGCCGAAGACGTTAATGTGATGGTTCAGGACGGTACAGCTATTCTCACGGGTACAGTTAACGATTGGCAGGAAGTGCTGGCTGCGATCGAGAATGCATATGAAGGCGGTGCGGAAAAGGTAAAGAGCGATCTCGATGTAAGGAACAATGAGGATGAGCAGCTTCCTCCGGCCAGTCGCGATATGCATCCGTATTATTACTTTGGTTACTTCTAGGTCATTATTAAGTGTGGAAATTTAATTCTACAAGGAGATGATCATGCTTCTTAGTGCCAACTATTTGATAGATTTCAACGTTGAAGCGACCGACGGAAACATCGGTACTGTTTACGATTACTATTTTGACGACCGCGGCTGGAAGATACGATATGTGGTGGTCGATACGGGTAAATGGCTGCCCGGCAGGAAAGTCCTGCTTTCGCCTGTCTGCATCGAAAACGTTACGGTTCCGGACAGGGTACTGCCGGTTGAACTGACCCGCGAGAAGGTAAAGAACAGTCCCGAGATTTCTGCGGACATGCCGGTCTCCAAGCAGTACGAGGTCGAGCTCCACAAGTACTACGGCTGGGCGCCATACTGGACCGGACAGTTTACAGCGGAAACAGGCGGCGTCATTGCCATGCCGCCGATGGAAGCTGACCCCGGCGAACGCAGTGAAGAGCAGATCGAAAGCACGCATTTGCGCAGCATCCGGGAGGTCCGCGGCTATCACATACATGCCAGTGACGGCAAAATTGGCCATGTCGACGACATCATAGTCGAAACCAAAAATGACATGATACGTTATCTGGTTGTAGACACCCATAACTGGCTGCCCGGCAAGAAAGTTATCATCCCTCCCCAGTGGGCTAGAGATATAGACTGGGCCGAAAAATCCGTGCAGATGGATGTGGACCGGCAGGCAGTCAAGGAGAGTCCTGAATTTGATCCGGAGGAGGGCGTAAACCGTGAACTTGAGATACGGCTTTATGATTACTATGGCCGACCGAAATACTGGTCATGATCTTTAAGCTGCATGCGGTGCTGTTTTTGACTCGGCGGCGCGTGTTGCAATGAGCCCGGCGGAAGGAGATATTTATGCAGAGCTTTGATGTGGCAGTAATTGGCGGAGGAAGTGCCGGCAGCGCAGCGGTTAAGCAGGCTGCCCGCCGAGGAGCGAATGCGTGTATCATACAGGATTCTCATTTCGGCGGAGTGTGCCTGAATCTCGGCTGTATGCCCGCTAAGGCAATGCTCTATGCTTCCAATCAATATTGGTCGATGAAAAATTTACATAGTGTTGTGCCGGGTGTTGAAGTAAGCGGATCGATCGATGGACGCGCATTCATGAAAAGGGTGCATGACCTTGTCCTGGAACTGCGTGAAAAGACCGAATCCGGGATGGCTTCAAGGGATGATATAACAATTTATCGCGGCTCCGCCCGTTTGACGGGTAGGCATTCGTTGTCGATCGATGCGCATGATGGAACTCATGAGATAAGGGCTGATTCGATAGTGATCGCGACCGGTTCGCACCCGATCAGGCCCGGCTTCGCTCCCTGGCAAAATAAAAGAATCATGGTCTCCGACGACGCTCTCCAAGCCGCTGATCTGCCGGAGAGCATATTGATCATTGGAGGCGGCGTCATCGGTTGCGAATTTGCAACTGCCTATTCGCAGCTTGGTATCAGAACCCACCTCGTAGAAATGGCCGACAAACTTGTCCCAACCATGGATAATTCCGAGATAAGCGGTTTCATAACATCTTCCCTGAGCGGCAGCGGTTGCGAAATACTTCTGGATACCCAGGTTTGTGGCATTAAGGAAACTTCCGATGGACTCAGCGTAGATGTGAACGGCAGAGAGATACAAGTCAGCCATGTGCTTGTATCGGTGGGAAGGGCCGCGAATATAGAAAACATCGGGCTCGAAAATGCCGGCGTTGACACCCGCGAAGGTATAATAGCAGTCGATGAGTGCTGCCGAACAAACATCGATCATATTTATGCTGCCGGCGATGTTGCTGAGCATATGCAGTACGCCCATCTCGCTGAAAGGATGGGCCGTGTGGCGGGTGACAATGCGGCAGGCGGGTCGCTGACTGACGAGCGGAACATCGTGCCGATAGGAATCTATACGAATCCGCAGGTTGCGATCGTTAAGAATCGTGATATCGAATTTGATCCTGCTGATCTTGCCTTGATGAAGTACCCATATACTGAGAGCGGGACAGCTAAGATTTACGGTTATGCGCAGGGTAAAGTTGTTTTGCGGATAGTCAAGGAAACCGGCCAGTTGGTTGAAGCCTATTGGTGGGGTGATCATGCCGTAGATATGATCCATGAAGCGGTTCTCTCTATCAAAAACAATATCAAATTGAGCACTATATTCAATACTATACATGCTCACCCAAGCTTTCAGGAGATATTCTCGGAGATGGCGGAGAATTACACCGATCGTAAAGTCCGTAAGAATCACACAATAAACCTTTGCATGTAGAGGCGTACACACAGTGCCTATCAACAATGATGATATAGCAGATGTGCTGACCGAACTGGCGGACCTTCTTGAGATACAGGGGGCAAACACATTTCGTGTCAGAGCTTACCGCAACGCCGCCAGAACCGTCAGCAGCTTGAGCGAGGACGTAGGCGGGTATATTTCGTCCGGCAAAGATCTGTCGGATCTGCCCGGCATAGGCAAAGATCTGGCAGGCAAGATCGAGCAGATACTGGGCACGGGCTCACTGCCTATGCTGGAGGACCTCAAAAAGGAGGTGCCGGAGGACCTGAGCCGATTGCTGGATGTTGGGGGGCTAGGTCCCAAACGTGTGGCGACTATGTATAAGGAGCTGGGCGTTGAAAGTCTGGACGATCTCGAAAAGGCGGCTAAAGACGGAAAGATCCGCGACCTCGAGGGTTTCGGTAAGAAAACTGAGGAGTCGATACTGGAGGGCATTCAGAGGGTAAAACAGCAGAAGCGTGGAAGAATACGGCTCGACAAAGCGGACCGCATTGCAGAACCACTGCTGGAATATCTGCGGAAAAATGACGACATTAAATCGCTTGACGTTGCCGGCAGCTATCGAAGACGCAAGGAGACAGTAAGAGATATAGACATCCTGGCCACCTGTAAAAAAGGCACTGATGTCATGAAGTATTTCTCTGACTATGAGGATGTGGAGAAGGTGGTCGCGGAGGGCGAGACAAAGTCATCCGTGCTGTTGCGATCCGGTATACAGGTGGATCTTAGGGTCATGCCTCAGGTCAGCTTCGGTGCTGCGATGGTGTATTTCACAGGCTCCAAAGAACACAATATTGCACTTCGTAAGATAGCCATCCGGAAAAAGTGGAAGGTCAACGAATACGGCATATTCAAGGGTGACGATCGTCTGGCCGGCAAGACCGAGGAAGAAATATATGATAGGCTGGGGATGGCATATGTGCCGCCCGAACTGCGGGAGGACCGGGGTGAGATCGAAGCGGCTCAGAAAGATAAACTGCCTGATATCCTTCAGCAGGATGATATCAGGGGCGACCTGCATTGCCATTCCAAATACACCGACGGTCACAACACGATCGAAGAAATGGCCAAGGCTGCAAAGGATCTGGGATACGATTATATGGCCATGACGGATCATTCCAAGAGAGTGACAGTCGCCCACGGTTTAAAGCCTGAAGACGTCGAACGGCAAATAGCAGAGATTGACAAGCTCAACAAGAAGCTCAAAGACTTCACAATTCTAAAAGGGACCGAGGTCGACATTCTCAAAGACGGTTCGCTGGATCTGCCGGATGAAACGCTTGAAAAGCTGGACATCGTAGTTTGTTCGATCCATTCTTATTTCGATCTTTCTCGCTCAGAACAGACCGAGCGGGTGATCAAGGCTATGAAGAACAAACATTTCAATATTCTGGGTCACCCCTCCGGAAGACTCATCAATGAACGAGAACCCCTGCAGCTCGATATGGAGAAGATCGTCAAGGCTGCAAAAGATAACGGCTGTTTCCTTGAAGTTAACAGCCATCCCGACCGCCTGGATCTGACGGACATAAACTGCAAAATGGCCAAAGACATGGGCGTCAAGGTTGTGATATCGACCGATTCCCATCAGGTCAATCATCTGGACTATATCAGGTTCGGTGTAAGCCAGGCACGCCGGGGCTGGCTCGAGAAGAAAGACGTACTAAACACCCATACACTCAAACAGCTCCATTCAATGCTGAAAAAGAAATGATCTGCATATCCGAAACAATGAGGTGCTCAAATGCCCGAACTGCCCGATGTAGAAACATTCAAACGTTACCTTGACTCGACGTCTCTGCATCATAAAATGACCGGCGTAAAAGTTCATGACAAACGCATTCTTGAAGGTGTCAGTCAGTCAAAGCTTTCAAAAGCTGTCAAGGGCAACGAATTTGAAAATACCAGGCGACATGGCAAGAACCTGTTCGTCAAAAGCGGCTCTGCCACTCTCTACTTCCATTTCGGCATGACCGGCCAGCTCAGCTACGAGCAATCTGATAACGGCCCGGTGAAGTATACTCGCGTCCAGTTCAATTTCGAGAACGGACATGAACTGGATTACGTTTGCAGACGAATGCTTGGTAAGGTCGGACTTACAGAGAGCAGCGACACCTTCATTGAAAAAGAATCTCTGGGCCCGGACGCACTGGACATCAGCGAAAAGCAATTCTGCGAACTGCTCAACAGCAAAACTGCTGGTCTGAAGTCTTTTCTGATGAACCAGCAGACCATAGCGGGTATCGGCAACATCTATTCCGACGAAATACTCTTCAACAGCAAAATGCATCCAAAGCTCAAAACATCCGACCTGGATGACAAGGCTTGCAGCAAACTTTATAAGAACATGATCAAGGTGCTGAATCGTTCGATAGAGGCCGATGCGGACCCATCTAAAATGCCGAATACCTATCTGCTGCCCCATCGAAGAGCAGGTAAAAAGTGCCCGCGATGTGATGGGAAAATAAAAATGATAAAAGTAAACAACAGAAGCACATACTTCTGTCCCAAATGTCAATCTGAATGAGACTGATTAGAAAAAAGGAGGCTAGCATGTCTATAACAAAACATAAGACGGATTTCATCAAAACTATTCAGGCATTCGTTCTACGAGACTTTTCACCAAATTTCGACAGGTTGTCATCGCAGTTCAGGCCGGACCCAAAATGGAACAGACTGCGGGAAATAGGGACCGCTCTCTGGCTCGATACGGGGAACATAGAAGCGACCCTGGAAAACTGGACGCGGGAATTCTCAGCACTGACAGTGAATAATACTCTGCTCAATCGCGAGATCCAGTCGGGTGTGTATGACGATCTCATTCCGGAGGCCTTTAAGCTGCTCAAGCAGGAAGGCTGTGAAGGTGAACAGGAGTTCAAGCTCGAACTCGCTTTTATCCTCAATGCGATCCACGGCTTGAAGCTGATAGAAAAGTTCGATGCCTTCGTATCTCTCGAAGAGCATACCGACCTTGCATACGATCTTGAAGGTTCTCTCGGATACGCTCGCCGCTACTATGCGATCTGCCCTGAGCGGGTTTATGTCAAGATCCCGTTTACCCCGGCAGGCGTTCTGGCCAGCCGCAGATTGTCCAAAGAAAATGTTCCGATCAATCTCACGCTCGGTTTTTCCGCAAGGCAGAATTATGTCACCGCAAGGCTTGCTAACCCGGCATATCTCAATGTCTTTCTCGGCAGGCTCAACAGCTTTACTGAAAAGAACGGACTCGGTACAGGCGAGTACGTGGGCGAAAAGGCCACGCTTGCATCCCAGGCCGCAGTCGCCCGACTAAGGCAGCACGGCAAGACGGTGAGCCAGCAGATAGCCGCAAGCGTTCGCAGTGGACAGCAGATCGTGGACCTTGCTGGTGTTGACGTGATAACGATGCCGCCCAAAGCAGCTAAGCAGTTTGCCGAAATGGAAATCGGTATCGATGAGATACAGGACAGAAGAGCCCATGAGTATGCCCCGGGTATCAAGGCCGACGCGGACCAGGAAAAGCTAGGCTTCGATACACTTTGGAGAGTCGACGAAAAGATCGTAGCGTGTATGGATGATCTGGACAACGAAAACGTCGACAGTTTTACACCCGAGGACCTGGTCGGTTTCTTCAGTGAGCACGGCTGTGGCGACGTCTTCGTCGAATGGGATGAGAGTCAAAAGCAGACGAGTTACGAAGAGGGCAAAATTCCGAAACTTGGCAACTGGCAGGAAGCTCTTACCAGCGGCAGTATTGGGTTGGACAGCTTGATGAATCTGGCGGGCCTGTCCAGCTTCAAGGCCGACCAGGACGAAATGGACGAGCACGTTTTCAAAATTATTGATGAGCATAAATAAAATAACAACCAACAGGAAAGGTTTACGATATGATCATGGACAAAAAGTTAGATAAAATGCAGCGCATCAAGGACCGCGCCCGTCTATGCCGCCAGAGCAGCAAGGCATTTGCAAAATGGGCGGCCGGTTACGGCGTGATCAGGCACGAGGATATAACCCAGACCCGTGTACACAAGATGGCGGATCAGCTCGCAATGAAGGGCCTGGTCGACAAACCCGAAGATGTATACAACTATTTACACGCTGCCGACAGGGTCGCGAGTACTGCCATGTGGCTGGTGGCGCATATGACCTACGCACGCAACGTCTACCTGGAAGGCAGGGACCTGACCGAGGAAGACTTCAAGGAAGAGCCTGAAGGCCATACCGGCGGATCCTTGAACATGGCCATAGCATACGCCGGCTATCTCGCGGTAAACAGCCTGACCGGAATCACAAGATCCTGGCTCATGGGGCAGGGGCACTGTGTTTCTGCAATTGACTCCTGCAACCTGATCGTGGGCAACCTGACCGAGCCCTACCTTGAGCGGTACAACTTTACCGATCAGGGGCTTTCGCGTTTTGTTCGCGATTTCTACCTGCAGAAAGTCAGGCCCGACGGATACCCGGAATCACCGGTCGGCAGCCATGTCAACGCAAATACGGCCGGCGGCATGATCGAAGGCGGTTACCTCGGGTTTGCAGAACTTTACTATCCTCACATGACTCAGCCAGGTGATCGTCTGGTAACCTTTCTCAGCGATGGAGCATTCGAAGAGCAGAAGGGCGGAGACTGGGCTCCTCGCTGGTGGCGCGGCGAAGACAACGGCCTGGTCGCGCCGATAATGATATCCAACGGCAGACGCATCGACCAGCGAACGACGGTCACGATGGCCGGCGGAACGGAATGGTTCCGCGAACACCTAGAACTCTACGGTTTCGAGCCGATCGACATCGACGGCTGTGATCCTGCTGCATACGCATGGGCGATCTGGGAAATGGAAGAACGCCTCATCGGTCACAAAAAGGCAGTCGAAGCAGGCACCGAAAAATATCCTGTTCCGCTGCCCTACACAATAGCTGATGTGCCAAAAGGTTTCGGCCTGCCCAATGCAGGCACCAACGCTGCTCACAACCTGCCCCTCGGTTCGAAGATGAGAGGCGATCCGCAGGCACAGCAAAACTTCAACTCTGCGGTCAGAGAGCTTTGGGTGCCCGAGGAGGAACTTAACACTGCCGTTGAGCTGCTGAACAACCACAGCAAGAGCGACCGAGTACAGGAGAAGGATCATTCTATAATCACACGCGAAGTCGAGCTGCCTTCTCTGCCCGCCGCTCAGTGGCACGAGCTCGAGCCGGGCAAGATGTCTTCGCCGATGCGTGCTGTCGACGCATATTTCTGTGAACTGGTCAAGGACAATCCGCACCTCAGACCCCGCGTGGGCAACCCGGACGAAATGCGCAGCAACCGTATGGATAAGACGCTGGATTTCCTCAAGCACCGTGTGACCGACCCGGAACCAGGTGCAGCCGAGGCGATTGATGGAAAGGTGGTCACCGCGCTGAACGAAGAAGCCGTAGTTTGCAGCGCTCTTGCCAATCGCGGCGGGATTAACCTCGTCGCCAGCTACGAAGCTTTCGCGGTGAAGATGCTCGGCGCGGTACGTCAGGAGCTGATCTTCGCCAGACACCAGAACGAGGTCGGCAGGCCGCCGAAATGGCTCAGCGTTGCGATCTTCCCGACCTCTCACGCCTGGGAGAACGGCAAGAATGAGGTCTCGCACCAGGATCCGACATTCTGCGAAGCGCTCATGAACGAAATGGCCGACGTCTCGCGTGTGCTTTTCCCCGCTGATTCCAATTCTGCCGTCGCTGCAATACAGAGGGCCTATCAAACCACCGGCCAGATTTGGACTCTGGTTACGCCCAAACGGCCCGTACTTGATGTCTTTGCGCATGACACTGCGTCGGACCTTGCCGAGCAGGGCGGCGTGTGCCTGAGAATGGACGCAAAGCCGCAGGTTAATCTCACTGCTATCGGCTCCTATCAGCTCGAAGCGATCCTGCAGGCATCCGAAAGACTGGACAAGATCGGCATAGGTCACAACATTAACTACATCATGGAACCTGCCAAATTCCGCCAGCCGCGCGACAGTTTCGAAGAGCAAGCGATGACATCACAGGCCATCCGCGACAAGCTCTTCCCGGCCGAGGTCAGCAAGAGAGTGTTCATCAGTCATTGCAGGCCTGAGCCCGTTGCAGGCGTGCTTCGTCCGTTTGATACCGGTACAGATCAAACCCGATTCATGGGCTATATGAATCGCGGCGGCACACTGGACGTCTTCGGCATGATGTTTGCGAATCGCTGTACCTGGGCTCACGTGCTGGTCAATGTCGCTGATCTGCTAGGCAAAAATGTCGACGAGTTTCTCGAAAACGAAGAACGCGAAGCTGTCTTCGGCAACGGCGATCCCGAGTGTCTGCGATACATCAGTCATGAACATGTCTCAGTTTAAGCATTAAAGCATGTTTGGAGTTATAGGCGTTATAGCGTTCCTCACGGCCCTTGGGTTATCACTCGTGATAACCCGGGTCGCGACGGTTGCGCTCACAATGACCGGCCTTTCCCAGCAGGCCGCCCGGTTTCAGGCTCGTTCAGCCTTCACCGGCACGGGGTTCACCACCAGTGAAGCAGAGCAAGTCGTCAACCACCCCGTCCGCCGACAGATTATAATGCTCCTGATGGTCGTTCGCAGTGCAGGCTTCGTCACGATCATCATTTCGCTGATCCTGTCGTTCTCCGGTCCGGAAGCAGAAGGCCGTCGCCTTTTGCTTCTCTTCTGGATCCTCGGCGGCGTAGCGGTGCTCTGGCTCCTTGCCGTCAGCAAGCTCATGGATAAGTACCTGGAAATTGCCATCCAGAAATTACTCACAAAATGGACGGACCTCGACACACGCGACTACGCCAGCCTGCTCAGACTAAGCGGCGATTACAGCGTGAACGAGCTGAAGATGAAATCCGATGACTGGCTTGTCGGCAAGCAGCTCAAGGACTGCAGACTGCGCAATGAAGGTGTAACGATACTTGGTATCCTCAGAGCGGACGGCACGTATGTCGGTGTGCCTTACCCGGACACCGAGATATATGAGGGTGACACGCTTATCCTGTACGGCCGATCAGACAACCTCAGGGAGCTCGACACCCGCCCATCCAGCCCCAGTGGTGATGCGGCCCATGAAGAAGCGGTCAATACACAGAACCGTAAAAAACAGGAACAGGATCAGCAGGAAGCAAAGTCAAAAAAAGCCGTCCAGGCCCAAAAAGAACTGGACGAACAGAAAGACGATCAATCTGCAAATATGCAGTGATAAAAAAAGCCGGCGGACACGTCGTCCGTCGGCTCCTTTAAAATTCAATACTTGTCTACTTCTTTATCCCAGCCGATTCTGGCGTGATCTTCAAGTTTTCATCCTCTTCCAGGTCGACCTTCAAAGCGAGAAATTCCAGCAGATCCTTCAAAGTCAATATACCTTTCAACCTGTCATCCTCAACGACAAGCAGCCGACTGTTGCCCGTCTTGTTCATCAGCGACAGTGCATCCATCGAATCCGTTTCCGGCCCGATGGTATTCTCCTCGGAACAGCTTATCGCAAGGTCGCCCACTTTGCTTGTCTGTCTATCCTTACTGCTCAGCTCCTTGATCTTCCTGCTGGTAATACAGCCGACCAAATCTTCGCCTCTCATTACGGGAAACATCTTGTAATGATACTTATAAAAGTACTTCTCGATCACATCCTGTACCGTATCATCCGCGGGCACAGTGACCGGCTCAGTATTCATGAACCTGCTTATCGGCTCCCCGCTCAGCGTCTTTCTCACGAGCACATGCTGATAAGACATCCGCGATGCGTTCTTGATAAACATTCCGATCAGAAAGTACCATATACCGCCAATGAAATTCCCGCCGATAAACACTATAACGCCGAGGATGATGAGTACCGTGCCAAATGCGGAGCCGAAATTCGCCGCGGTCTTGGTCGCTTTGCGCAGATCATGCTTATAGTGCCAAAGTATCGACCGCAGAACCCGGCCGCCATCCAGCGGGAATGCCGGGATCAGATTGAATATAGCGAGTATGAAATTCAGCCACGCCAGATATTCGATCACTCCGGTCACCGGCAGTATCCAGTTTAGGCTTTCACCCACAAACGCAATTCCCACCAGAACCACTCCCAGAAATATACTGGAAATCGGCCCGAATATAGCCATCATAAACTCCGCCTTCGGGCTCGGAGGCTCCTCATCCATTTCCGCCACCCCGCCGAATATGAACAGCGTAATCCCTTTCATCGGCAGTCCGTAGCGTCTGGCGACGATCGAATGACAGAATTCGTGGAACACTATAGAAACAAACAGTCCCAGCGCTCCTGCTACCCCCATCCACCAGTATGCCCGTGTGGACAGGTCCTCGTACAGATACGGGAACAGACCCTCAGCAAGGGACCATGTTATAAGTATAGCCAGAATAAACCACGTCAGGTCTATTCCAACCTTGAACCCCATCAGAGTAAACAGTCTAATCTTTCTGCCAAACATTTATCATCCTTTCCGGTGTTAATATCGTAAGATAGCTGCCATTGGAGCTTCATGTTCGATCTCACTTTTCGATACCGCATAAACCTTTCCGTCGTGCATCAGTGTGTGCATTACGGAACTGTTTGCGAGATCCTGGTCGTGGGATTGCCTATGCTCGTCCAGAACGGCCTCCTGCTTGTCGGCATCAAAATTGCCCCATACATACTCATTTGTATCCACCAGCAGAGTATCGATCCTGCCCTGGTAAGCAGCCTTGATGACCTGCGCCGGATCGTCGGTTGCTTTTTGCGACGAGGTCAGATTCTTGTACAGCGCGACGACATTGGAGAGCCGAGCATTCGCAAGTTTATCCAGTATCGGCTTCGCCTTTTTGTGGATGTCCGCTGCACTTATGTAATGAGGATTCTCGTCAACGTGTTCCATCTGCAGATTGAATTCGGGATTTGATTCATAGATCAGATGAGCAACATAACTGTCCGCAACAAGCACAACGGGCGTGTTGTCGGCATGCAGCTCACGTTCCACACCTTCGACCACTTTCTTGACGAACTCGCCGGCGCGTTTTTTCTCTTCCTTGTTATCGCTGCCGGTTCCCTGGCCATGAAACATAGTGCCCGTACCGGCAGCCTTGCCTTTGGGCATGCTGTGATGCTGTAATTGTTTCTCACTGTCGTCATAGCGCGTCAGTTCTTGGATGCTCTTCATCGTGTTCCGCAGTTGCTTTTCGGAAATCTTCTCGCCTGCCACCTCATACAGATGAACTTCCCTGCGGTTCACAGCAAGAACGTAAGCGGATGTCTGCTCACTCAGCAGTTCAGCCAGCGGTTTGACATTGAAAGACTCACCGACATAACAAAATTCTTCAAAACTAATCGGTGTCTGATAGTATTCAAAAAACGATGGCGCCATGAAAATCGCCAGCCCGTGATTCTGGAACTGCCAGAACGGAATGTCATTCAGCATATCGTTTATCCTGCCCAGTTCTTTACTCATTTTCTCGAGCAGATCGGGCGATATCTCTTCCAGCCTGCGTTTGGTCTCAGCAAACAGATTCTTAAGTCTGATAGGGCCCTCCATCGTATCGGGGCTGGATATATGTGTAGGAAGATAGATCGAGACGCAGGGTGTCCCCTCAAATTGGATGAGCTTTCTAATGTCTTTATTAGTGAGATTCATGGTGTACCCCTTTCCTAATACTTACTTAACTACTGAATTCGGACTTGCATCTTCTTCATTAACCCGGCGTTGATCGCAACAATTACTGTCGATACCGACATGATCAGTGCGCCAACCGCCGGGTGCAGCAAAATGCCCGCCCACGCGAGCACGCCCGCTGCTAGCGGAATCGCTACAATATTGTATCCTGCTGCCCACCACAGATTCTGTATCATCTTGCGATAACTCGCTTTCGAGATATTCAAAACAGCCAGCACATCCCTGGGATCGGATCTGACCAGAACTATATCTGCGGATTCCATCGCAACATCAGTTCCCGCACCGATCGCTATCCCAACATCGGCTTGTGCCAGCGCCGGCGCATCATTTATGCCGTCGCCTACCATTGCTACGATCATTCCTTCATCTTGAAGCTGTTTTATTTTTTCGCGTTTTCTGTCCGGCAGCACTTCCGCAAAATAATCGTCCAGCCCTATCTCCTCGGCCACACTTTTAGCTACCGCTTCTGCGTCACCGGTGATCATCATCGTCTTCACGCCTTGTTCCTTGAGTGCCGCTATCGCCTTTTTGCTTTCAGGCCGAACCCGGTCGGAAAGTGAGATCGCTCCGATCGGCTTGTCACCGGCAAGCACATAAACTACGGTCTTGCCTCTTTCCCGTGCCTCGTTCACCGCGGCATTGTCCGTGCTGATACTGTTCTCTTCCAGGTAACCGGGGCTTACCACCAGCACCTTCTTACCCTCAACCTCGGCCTGTGCGCCTTTGCCGGAAATCGCCTCGAATTTCTGAATTTCTTTAATGCTGATGTCTTTCTCATCGCCCATCTCAACGATACCACGTGCGATCGGATGCTCCGACTGGCTCTCCACGCTGGCCGCCATCTGCAGTACAGTATTCTCATTCGTGTTCTCGTCCAGCGTTATGATCCTGTCCACGCCGAAAGAGCCTTCCGTAAGTGTGCCCGTCTTATCGAAAACTATCGCATCTATCTTGCGTGCCTCCTCGAACGCGGTACGCTGGCGTATGAGCAAACCGTTGTTCGCCCCAAGTGTGGTCGTCACCGCTACCACCAGCGGTATAGCAAGACCAAGTGCGTGCGGACACGTAATAACCATCACCGTCACTGCCCGACCCATCGCGAAAACAAAATCCGCACCTCCGATCAGCCATCCCGCGAACGTCACGACTGCCACCGAAATTGCTATAACCGTCAGCCAGAAGGCCGCACGGTCAGCCAGCCGTTGGGTCTTTGAATGCGAGCTTTGAGACTGCTTTACCATCTCCACGATCTGAGAAAGATATGTCTCTTCGCCGGTTTTTTCGACCTGGATCTTGATAGCCGATTCACCATTGACGGATCCGCCTATCACTTCGTCTTCTTCCTTCTTTTCGACAGGCGTGCTCTCTCCTGTCAGCATGGATTCGTTAACAGATGTGTGGCCCTCCGTAATGATGCCGTCGGTGGGCACCTTCTCGCCCGGCTTTATCAGGACGATGTCCTCTTTATTCAACTCACTGACAGGCACATCTTCCGTAGAGCCGTCATCCTTTAGTCGGTGTGCCTCTGAGGGCAGCAGTTTCACGAGCGATTCAACCGCACCGGAAGCACTCTTTACGGACCGCATTTCGATCCAGTGACCAAGCAGCATCACATCTATCAGCGTAGCAAGCTCCCAGTAGAACACTTTGCCCGGCAAACCGACTGTCACGGCCGCACTGTAGACATAAGCGACGGTTATGGCCATTCCGATCAGGGTCATCATTCCCGGTTGTTTCTTCTTCAGCTCTTTGTAAAGGCCTTTTAGAAACGGCAAGCCGCCATAGAAATATATCACGGTCGCGAGTACTAGCTGAATATACTGCTCACCCGTAAACTCAATTTTCTCCTCCAACTGCAGAAATGACTGGATCATGTCCGAGAACACCAGCACGGGTACTGTCAGTACCAGCGATACCCAGAACTTTACCTTAAACTCCTGCATCATGTGTTCATGGTGATCGCCGTGATTTTCGTGTTTCTCGTGTTCCTGGTGCTTATTATGTTTTTCGTTCGCGTTCTGTTTATCCTGCATTTGCTCCTCAATGCATTAATGCTAAAATCCGTTGCGATTATGACCTTATCTTTACATGGGTGTCGGATTTACGCAATCGGATGAATGCTGAGAGAGGCGCAGGAAAATCCTTGTTTTAGATGTCAGGGTAAAGTGAAGCAGGTTTAATTGTGGTGCGGTTATTGTTTCCCGTTTTCATCGGTCCGGTCGCTGGCTGCTTCGTCATCACTGTACGCCTCCGACTCGATGACCTTTTTGCCGTAGTTGAGATAGATCATCGTTGCCAGTATCGCCAGCGCTGCAGCGGTCCACCACATTGAGCTGACAATGATCGGCCAGACCCCGATCGCTTTGGACATTTCAGGCCCGATCAGAATACTCGCCACCATCACAAGCTGCAGAAACGCCGCGAATTTACCCACAACTCCCGGCACGACATGGACCCTGCCTATCATCATATACAGAACCAGAAAACCAAGAAGCAGCAGCAGATCCTTTCCAATGATCAGGACCGCCACTTCCGTTGGAAGCACAAAACCTTCAACCGCTGTCGCGGGCGTAGCGAGCAGAATGCTCGAACTCATCATCAGCAGCTTATCAGCCATCGGATCGAGGAAAGAGCCGAGCCGTGTGACCTGTTTTTTGACACGTGCCATATAGCCGTCTACCACATCGCTTATGCACATCAGCAGAAAGATCGCGAAAGCGGTATATCGCAGCAACTGGCCGTTCTCATACTGGTTCATCTTGAGAAGGGAGATCACATACGGAGCGATCAGCAGTATTCGAACTATCGTTATCTTGTTGGCAATTGTCAGTTGCATGATATCCCTTTTGATCTTATTGGACTGTTATGTGCACCTGCTGACTATTGGACCACGCTCTCCTGGTTATTGCCTTTACGTGCCACCGGCCCGTCATCGGTCCAGTCATAGACGACAACCTCACCCTCCGGCGATATTTTCAGGAAATTCTCCCGCATGCCGACCCAGCAGCCGCTGTTGAAGTACCAATCGCCCAGGCTGCCTACCCGGTGGGTATGACCTGCAATGATCGCATCATAGCCGTTCTCTTCGAGATGCTTGCGGAAAAGCGATACAATTTTTTTGGTATGTTCAGGCCTTTGAGCCGGTGTCAGTTCATCTTCGACATGGTGCGGATGAGTCTTTTTACGCTTTTTTGTCTTCTCAAAGCTGTTCACGAAGAGGTTCCAAAGCCCCATGAAAACCCTGCTCAACCCAAGCATGGATCTCTCGCCAAGGCCGCCCGCGGACAGCAGAGGAGATCCCTTCTTGTCCTCCATGATGCCCACCAGTATGGCGAATATCCGGCCCCACCCCGGCGTATCGTAGCTGCTGAAAGGCTCTACCTCATGGCCGTGAATGAACTTGAACTTTCGCCCTCCGATGGTGCGTTCAAAAGGTCCGACCATTCTCTCAAAAAAGGGATGCTTGAGAAAATCAGTGCCGATCAGTGCCTCCAGGTCCGCGTCATGGTTGCCGGTGACATATGTAGCACCCATTTCCGCAAAGCGGTCCAGATAGTTCTTTCGAAGTGCGAGAACGTTGCCCACGTGTGCCTGCCAGAAATCGAACAGATCACCCAGTATGATCAGCTCTCCGTCTTCGGCTGCGACATGATCCAGGAAACGGTCTATCTGTGACTCTTTACCCTCGGTCGCAAGGTTATCCCGCGGCCCGCCGTCCCCCATGTGAAGATCACTTATGACGAAAATATCTCTGCTGTTATCACTCATTGCCTCACCTCGATGTACTATTAAGATTGCACATAACTATTGCACATGAAAAGGCTCAAAAAATCAATGTGTTTCTCAAATTTCGCGGCGGGTAGACAGTTTTCAGAGGTTTTTCAATAGTTTGACGACAAAATAAAAGGCAAGAGACGAATCAATGTTCCTCCCTTGCCTTTGCGGCTCTTTCCTTTATTTCAGCTTTTTTGGTACTGCCTCTTGTGTCTTTTCCAGACTAACTTCTAAATTGTAAATCTTACTTAGGCGTACCCTTTTTAAACCTCATAGCTGTAATAGCTATTTTTCAGAGCCGCTGCCTATCTAATGTACGTTTCAGCGCCGGGCATGTTCTAATACTACCGCTGTCGTGGTCGATGATACTGTTTATTGTCGTCGTATTACTTGCCCTGCGTATTTGCGGTGTCATAACTGCTGCTTTTCAGCCCTTCCATCAGTTGCATAGCAGTTTCGACGGCGTCCGCTAAAATTCTGTCGTGTTTGTTCTTATTGCTCGACCTTTCTCTTCCGCTCGCCGCTCCCCGGTAATGTTTTGAGTTGTCCTTCATTTCAGTTTTCTCCCTTTTCCCTTCTTTCGTTTTACGCCGATAATATCGCAGTTTTAGTCGAATGTGTCAATCGGGGCAGAACCTCGTCTCAAGATAGGGGATTACAGAACTGCTCGGGCCTGAATTCCGTAGTTTTATCAGTATCAGACCGGATGTGAGCCATATACCACTTTAATCTTCGGGCTGACTCTGTTATAGTTGGAAGCGGTAAAAGTAGTTAATTCTGAGGTGATCAGTGAGTCTGTTCTACAGTTTAGGCAAAAAACTGGGCCCTAAGGTCCGCAAGGGCAAGTGGGTCTGGCAGAACATCGCGGGTACGCAGGCCGAGGCGATTGCCGCTGAATATGACGTGGGTAAGGATCTTGCGGCCCAGGCACTGGGGTCGGTAAAGCAGGTAAACGACGACAAAACCACCCAAAAGCTGGAAGAAATAGGCGAAAAGCTGCGAAAAAGCCTAAGAAATCAGGAACGCAGATTCTCGTTTTATTTAATAAGCGATCCAAAACCCAATGCATTTGCACTGCCCGGCGGCTTTATTTTTGTGACGGATTCGCTCGTGAAACTATGCGATTCCGACGAGTCCGAACTGGCATTTGTCATGGGGCACGAGATGGGCCATGTCATAAAGGGACACTCCATGGAACGGTTGCTGAGTCATTCCGCCATCAAGACCATCTCGCGTGCTGCGCCGGGCGGCATTGCTGCCAAGGGCTGGATCCAGCAGGTGGGGGTGAAGTTTCTCGAAAGCGCATACTCGCAGGACAATGAGCATGAGGCCGACCAGATAGGCGCCAAGCTCATACTGGCAGGCAAATTCGACCGTTCAGCGCCCGAAAAACTGCTGGGCCGACTGGCGAAGCTGGGCAAAGAGGGCAATGGGTTGAGTGTATATTTCTCCACGCATCCGCCCGCAAGAGAGCGGATCGCGGTCGTAAAAAGGGTAATCTCCCAGAAAAAGTAACAATTTTCTGTGGGGGATTGTGGGATTGCCTCCCACGCCTGCTGCACCAGATATTATTTTCCAGCCAGTAATCCTCGCAACATCTTGTGTATGGTGGACTTGCTGCGCGCTGATAGCACTTTTTCAGGTCTCTGAATCGTCGACTATTTTGCAAAAAAGTGGTTTTAGTGATTGACTGTGTGGGGCAAAGTGGTAAAGTATCCCATAAGGAATAACGCTGGTGGGACAAAAACCATGCTAATGTTAACAGGCGAATACGAGCACACGGTCGACGGCAAAGGAAGGCTTTTTGTCACGAACAAGTTGCGCAGCCAGATCGATTCCGAAGAATACGGCAGTGATTTTTATCTGGTTCTGGGGGCGAATGGGATTCTTTGCCTCTATCCGGAAAAGTGTTTTAAGAAGATCGCCCTTGCCGGTGCGCCAGGGACGGCTGCCCCGGACGAAGCGGTAGCATT
Source organism: Anaerohalosphaera lusitana (assembly GCF_002007645.1). GTDB lineage: Bacteria > Planctomycetota > Phycisphaerae > Sedimentisphaerales > Anaerohalosphaeraceae > Anaerohalosphaera > Anaerohalosphaera lusitana. The sequence continues at coordinate 3,962,246 of NZ_CP019791.1, read as the reverse complement.
TGAAAGGCTAAGCTTCGCCCTGGCCAGCAAGGTAGAGTTGGATCGGCAGGGACGATTGCTTCTCGGAGACAAAATAAGAAGAAGGGCTCGGCTGAGCGACAGCATTACGCTGGTTGGCGCGAGGGACCACATCGAGGTATGGAACACCGAAGATTGGGAGCAGTATCTTGCGGACAATCTCGCCCAGTACCAGCAGCAGATGATGCAGGCACGCAAATCTGTATTGCAGAACGAGAGCCGCGAACTGGATCTTTAGGGAGAAAGATTATGATTGCAGCGAAGAGCAATGAACTGGAAATTGTAAGGGACGCGATTTCTAACGCACGAAACAACGACGAGGCTGTCCAGGCTTCTGTGTCGGTCCTTGCCGAAAGACTCGAGCGGCTCAAGAAACGCTGCAATCTGTTCGCGGATGTCGAATTTTCGTCTGACGTGCAAAGACTGGCTGAAAACGCGGTCGCACTGAGCTGAACCAGTTTTAAGTTTTAAGGACCGGTGTGAGCGACAAGGAAAGATCAACAGAGCACATTCCGGTGCTGGCAGGTATTCTGGCCGAACAGATCACAGTCCCCACGGACGGGGTAATGGTCGATGCGACATTGGGACATGGAGGTCACAGTTCGCTGTTCGGTAGTAAAATGAGCCCTGGAGGGACAATTATTGGACTGGATGTGGATGAAAAAAGCCTCACCAGGGCCCAGTTGGAACTGAGTGACCTTGAGTGCAGGGTCGTACTGATACGTGAGAATTTCGCGCAGATCGAAGAAATTCTCGCCGAGCAGGGCGTCGAGGGGGCTGATTTCATCCTGGCCGACCTTGGTTTCTGCTCCGCCCAGTTGATGGATCCGGACAGGGGCATGAGCTTTCAGGAGAACGCCCGACTGGATATGCGGCTGGACGATCGGCTGCCCACAACCGCTGCTGATATTGTAAACAGGACAGATGAGAAGGATCTTGCCGATATAATTTACAGGTACGGCGAAGAGAGGGCATCGCGGCGGATAGCACGTTTTATCGTGGAACGACGCAAGGCAGGGCCCATCAGTACGACAGGACAGTTGGCGGCGATTATCTGTAAGGCATTGAATCAGCCGCCGAGAGGCAGGAGGTTTAAGATACATCCTGCGACCAGGACGTTCCAGGCCTTGCGGATAGCAGTTAATGACGAGCTCGGAAACCTGGAAAAACTGCTTAATAACGCACCAAAAGTATTGAAAAAACATGGAAAAATCGCCATAATAAGTTTCCACAGCCTTGAAGATCGGATCGTCAAAAACGACTTCAAGGCCAAAGCGGACCAGGGCGTATACAGGATAGTAAACAAAAAACCGCTGACAGCAGACAGGGCCGAGATACGAGACAATCCCAGGTCGCGAAGTGCGAAGCTAAGGATAGCTGAGAGATTATAATCGGGAAAGGAGTTCCAATATGACATCAGATGCAAAGGTGGGCTTACTGCTGGGGCTTGTGTTTGTAGTCATTATCGCTTTCCTGATCAACGGACTTCCAGATCTTCTAGGATCCAACGAGGCGGAGCAACCGGTCAGCACCGCTATAAGCAATTCGCACACGACCACACTGGTGATCGGTGAGCAGGCGAGGCAGGCAGGTCAGCAGGTACTAGGGCCGGACCCCACCGAGGAGCTCGCTCCGCGGCAGGTCAGCATAGCCGAGGCAAGTGAGATCGATCCCAGATTCAGCGACAATCCTCCTTCGGCGAGCAATCCTGGCGGTTCGATATCACGGCGCATCCCGACGGGTACTCCGACGACTACCTCTCAGACCGGTTCAAGTGCAGGGGGTTACTATGTGGTTCGGCCTGGTGATAACCTCGCTGAGATAGCAAAGAAGTTTTACGGACCCGAAAAGGGCAATAAGCACGAGAACGTCAAGCGGATATACGAGGCCAACAAGCAGACACTGCCTTCACCGGACAAGATCAAATCAGGCCAGAAGTTGCTGATCCCGGCGCTTTCGGTGACCCAGAGAGCTCCCAAAAACGTCAAAGATGCACAGAAAATGGGTCTTTTTGAGAAGATCGCGAGCATTCCGGATGCCTGGAAAAAGGCTGGGCGGAACGAAAGCCGCCCCGAACCCCCCAGGCAGAACCGCGTATATGTTGTACAGCCGAAAGACACCCTCTGGAATATTGCAGCCAAGTATCTCGGCAGTGGCCACAAGTATCGCCAGATCGTAGAGCTGAACAAGGACAAGCTTTCTGATCCGGGCGACATTGAGGAAGGCATGCGCCTGACTCTGCCGCCGAAATAAGATATTGAGCGAGCATGTCCCGTCCAAGACTTGTACTCATCGTATTTTTTGCAACTCTGGTGCTGATAGTGACTGCTTGGCTGCGCTCCGCTTCCAGCAGAACTTTCTATCTGCACCGTCAGGAGTATGTGCGTCAGCAAAGGCTCAAACAGCAGTTGTGGCAGAAACAGCTTGAACTTGAGAGCATCATCAGTCCGACCACGATATCCGACCGTATCGAAAAGCAGTTAGAAGATGATCAGGCACAGTAATACCAAATGAAAACAAGGCACATCGCTAGTTCAATATTCGTCTTGTTGATCTGCATTTTCGGTCTGCTTGTCTCACGTCTTTACTACCTCCAGAAGATCAAGGCCCCGACCTACCGCGAAAATTCACAGCGTCAGCAGCATGCTGTGATCACTGAAACGCCGCAACGGGGGATCATAGTGGACCGTAGGGGGCGGATAGTCGCAGCAAGCAACAGAATCGACACGCTGTTCGTTGAGCCCAGAAAGCTTGACTCGGATGATAGACGCAACCAGGCTGCGGTCGAGCTTCAGGAAATACTTCAAATGCCGGGTCATGAAATATCGCGCATTATCGACGAAAGCGCAAATCCGGGCTATGTCAAGATAAAGGAAGATATTTCCCCCGATGAACGCATATCCGCGACGCAGACGGGGCTGGAGGGGGTTGGCGTCAAGACCGACTGGCAGAGATACTATCCCATGGGCCGTCTTTTTGGTCATGTGGCAGGTTTTACAGGCTGGGACCAGAAGGGACAGGCGGGGTTGGAGCTGAAATACAATGATGTGCTGGCGGGCAAAGAGGGAAAGGACGTGTTCGTGGTGGATGCGTTCCGCAAGCCGATCGGTAAAAAGCAGCCCAAATCACTTGTGCAGGATGGGCTGGGGCTGGTCCTCACTCTGGATGCGACGATCCAGCAGTTCACTCGTGAAGCAATCTATAAACAATATAAAGAGTACAATGCCGAATCCGCTGTGGCCGTTGTGATGGACCCTAAGACGGGCGGTATCCTTGCGATGGTGTCGGTGCCGGACTTTGATCCGTCTGATATCAATTCATCCGAGACCGACTGGCGCAGAAACCGCGCACTTACAGACCCTTACGAGCCGGGCAGTATCTTCAAGCCGATCGTCGCGGCGCTGGCTCTGGATGAGGGCGTTATCGGTTATCACGAGCAGATATTCTGTGAACGGGGGAATTATTCCGGCAAGGGGTTCGGCAGGATCGGAGAGTGGGGCAATCACCGTTTCGGGAACCTGACCGTCAAAGAGATACTTGCTCAGTCAAGTAATATCGGCATGGCGAAGATCGGTCAGAAAATGGGCAAGAAGAAGCTGCATGACGGTGTGAAGCTGTTCGGCTTCGGGCAGAAGACAGGTATCGACTTGCCGGGTGAGGAAAGCGGAGTCGTTCGACCGTTGAAGAAATGGGACGGCTACAGTATTACGCGTGTGCCGTTCGGCCATGAAGTTACAGTGACGGCCATTCAGATCGCGCGGGCCTACTGCATACTCGCTAACGGCGGCAGGGCGGTCAGGCCTCACCTTGTTCGTGCGGTCGTGGATCAGGACGGCAAAGTGACGGAACTGTCGAACGATAAACCGCTGGCAGGCTATATACTCAAACCCGAGGTTGCCGACTGGGTCCGCACGGAAGCGCTGGTAGAGGTCGTTGAAGACGGCACGGGAACGGCGACCGATCTTGAGAAATGGCAGGTCTTCGGCAAGACAGGTACCGCGAATATCGCCAGCGGCGGATATGATGAAACGAACTACGTAGCGTCTTTTGCAGGGGGAGCGCCGGCAGATGATCCACGCGTGGTAATTCTCGTTTCAGTGCGCAAGCCAGACAAGTCGCTGCGGAAGGGTTACAGCGGCGGACGTGTGGCGGCGCCGGTGGTCAAAGAGATACTCGAAAAGACACTGCCGTACCTCAGGGTCCCGCCAGAAGATGATCAAGAGGACTAGCCTTTTTTTCGCCTATGTAGCCGAGGCTGTTGCATAGCTGTATGATCTGTTCGCCGATCGGTGCCGCGTCGCCCGCACCGCTAGTACCGCCTTCGACGATTATCGCAAACGAGATGGCACGCCCGTAATCATCCTCTGCAAAGCCTGCGAACCATGCATTGTAGGGTTTTTCCGTCGAGCCGGTCTTGCCGAAGATTTTCAGGCTCTGGTTTTCGAGCAGTGAACTGTCGACGAAAGCCTTTCTGGCGGTACCGCCGGTTTCGTTGACGACCGCGTACATTCCCTCGCGCACTGCGTCGATTTTGGCCGGCTCGATACCGAGGTCACGTTGGTAGGAGTTCATCGGGTCGGATTCGCTGAGGAACAGTCGGGGTTTTTTGAATATGCCGTGCCTTGCGATCATGGCCATGCCGTTGGCGACCTGAAGCACCGTCGCACGGACCGAGCCCTGACCGATGCCGAACATGCGTTTTTCATAATTGCGGATTGGGGGCAGGTCCTCGAGATCGTCACCTGGGAAAGGTCCCATTGCAGAAGATATCGAGCCGGCGGTCTGTCTCAGATTGCGGTTCGTACCTTTCTGCCTGCGGAGTTCGTCAAGCCTTTCACCGAATTCAGGGCCGTCCAGCAGCTTGCGTCCGAAGCCGAAACTGTACAGCCATTCCTGCAGATCGTCAGCTTCAAAACGATCCGCCAGTTTTGAGAAATAAACGTTGCAGCTTCCCTTGATGGCGTTGCGTGCGTTGTTGGTCCAGCGAGTGTCATGGCACAAACCATATTTACGGAGAATGAGGCAGTTGGGCCAGCCCTTGGGTGCGGGTCTGGGCGGGCAGCTTATCGGTTCATCCGGCATGACGAGTCCGTGCTGCAGTCCGGCCAGCAGAATGAACGGTTTCATTGTCGAGCCGGGCGGGTAATGCTCCTGCAAACATTTGTTGAGCATCGGTTTTCCGGGTGCCTGTAGGAGCTTGCCGTATTCGGCCCGCACATTCGCGGGGTCATATCCCGGCACTGACGCCATCACCAGCACATCGCCCGTCGCGACGTCCAGCACGACCGCGCCCATTCCTGTCGTTACATTCGGATCAAGGCTGTTGCTCTTAAGTAAACCCTCGACCTCCTGCTGCAGCTCGATGTCAAGTGAAAGCTGCACATCCTTGCCGAAGATGGTTTCCTTCTCGCCGATCAACCTGCCGTCCATGTCGTACTGTTTTTCGCCGCGTCTGCCGCGGAGGATCACCTCACATACTTTTTCGACGCCGTTGCCGCGGCCGGCAGTGTCGTCGGGCAGGTATCGCGAATATTTGTCCTCTTCGAACAGTTCCTTGTCATTCTCCTGCGGCGGGGCGACCCAGCCAATTATCTGCGACGCAGTTTTGCCATAGGGATACTCCCTGTTCGTCTCGGGGTCGATGCTGACTTCCTCTATGTCCGCGAACTCAAGCTGGGCATCGAGCAGGTCCTCTTCGCTGGCGAGGTCGACCAGTGCATAATCCTTGTGCATTTCGAGCAAATCTTCCTTTAGAGCGAGCTTGAGCCTCTCGCCGCGGTCCGGGACCTTTTCGCGGAAATCCTCGAGTGCCGCCCATCTTGGGACGTACCTGCCTTTTGCGGCATATTTGTCTTTGAGCTCGGATTCAGGAAACTTGCGCCGCCATGCGAAGAATTCTCGCAGGGCCCACACTTCGTCGTTGATGTCGCGTATCCGCTGTTCGATGTCGCTGATCGGGGTGTCCGCCATCTGAGCGCACCGTTCCATGATCTGCATGAGCCTGGAGATGTCCTCTGCATAGTATTCACGCAGGTCGGTCTCTGCCTGTTCGATCGTCTTGTCGCCCCCAGCGATATCTTTGAGAATATTGGCCTGCCAGAATCTTTCGTCCAGCAGTCGGGTAAGCTGGTAGTTGACCTGGACGTGGAAAGCGGGGCGGTCGACCGCAAGGATGCGTCCGTTGCGATCGAGTATGCTGCCTCGAACTGTGGGCAGTTGGATCGGCGCGAGAATTCGTGAAAGCCTTATCTCTTCACGGGCCTGACGCTTGGCGGCTATCTGCAGAAATGCCAGCCTGGCAACGCCTGCGCTGGTGACCAGTATCGAGAGTACGATGAAAATGTGAAGTCTTCGTTTATACATATCGAAACGCTATATCCTGTTCGATCGCAGTCGGTCGATACCCACCAGGGGCGAAAGCCATGTGAGTACGGTCCAGACAAGGGGGCCGGCAATTGCTGAGTATATGATCGTGCCGATCAGGGCCGTCAAGTTTGATGCTGTTTGCAGGTCCGGTTTGAGCATCATCAGCCCGCGTACCCCGGCCAACGCAAACGCACCAATTATGAGTATCGTAAAGCACTGCCGCACATAGCTTTGCATGACCATGTCTCGCTGAAGAGTTGAGGCGACGTATCCGATGATGCCGAACGCTACGATGTGCGGGCCCACGGTCAAACCTGCGGCGTCGGCCATGAATCCGGCCGCGAAAGAAACAAGTATCGCGGTGTGCCTTTCGCAGTTGATCGCGAAAAACAGCATCAAGATCAGCAGCATGGCGGGACGGATATTGGTTCCGCCGAGCGCAATGTAGTTCAGCGCATTGCCGGCGTCCAGCAGTGCGAATGTGATCAGCAGGATTATAAATACTATCCACTTCATTTGCGAATAATCGAAGTTGAACGATTTTTGCTTATTTAACTGTTACTCCATCTGTCCTAGGATGTCGGGCTGCATTACAATTACCGCGACCTCGTCGAGATCATCGACATCGAAAAAGGGTTCAACGGTAATGTCCCACAAGAGCGGCTTTTGCTCGTCGGGGGTTACTTTTTCGATGTAGCCTATTACTACCGGTGTCTCGAGGAATTCGCGATCGTTCGCGGCGTACACCAGATCATTTTCTCTGACTTTATGCTCCCTGGGCAGCAGCTTGATCTTGCACTTGCCGGCTCCGTCTCCGAAGAGCTGTGCCCTGATGTTCTTATCAGACCCTTCGCTGCGGATGAGCACTTCCGTGTTCTGCTGACTGTCGGTTACGAGCCTGACGCGGGAGGTGCTTTCGGCAACTTCGGCGAGTATTCCTATCATCGCATCGTTGCCTATGACGTACTGGCCGGGGCGCAGACCTGTATCGCGTCCGCGGTTGATGATCAGTTCACGCCTGTTGCCGTTGAGGCGACTGTTGACTATCTGAGAGAGTGACAGCCCGCTTCCTACGTCGGGCAGTTTGCTCTGCATGCCGGAAAGCTGTTCAAATCTGCGGTGGCTTTCTCTTAGCTGGGCCAGCGTATTTGCATGCTCTTTTCGGACTCGTTGATATTCACTTTGCAGCCGGGCATATTTTTCTTTACTGACGGAACTGCCCTTTGTTTGTTCAAACTTCCCCAGCCATGGATTCTCGCGAGGCCCCATGCTCAATATTTCGCGGAAAGTGCTTTCGAATACCTCGTTGATTACTTTGGTATGGCTGTGCGGTATCAGAAGAACGATAATCCCGAGGATCAAAAGGCTCGTGAAGATCGAATCTCTGGAAATATTCCTGTACCGACTTGCCATAAGGAAGCTTTATACCCCATTGGAACTTGAAAAACTGTGTCGCGGTCGATCGGCACCCCTGCCCCGACTACTCCCAGGCATAACCTTCCTGGTCGAGAGTGTCCTTCCACAGGTGGAGGTTTTCGAGGAATACGCTGGTTCCCCTTGCTACGCATGAAAGGGGGTCCTCTACCGCGATCACCTTTAGGCCGGTTGCGTTGGAGATAACCTTGTCCATGCCCCGCAGTAGTGATCCGCCGCCGCACAGATGTACGCCGTTCTCGATCAGGTCCGCTGCGAGTTCGGGCTCGGCCTTTTCAAGCGTCTGCATTACCGCTTCGATGATACCCGCAATCGGTTCGCGCAGAGCTTCGCGGATCTCTTCGCTTGTAATGACGATCTTTCGAGGCAAGCCCGAGATCGTATCCCGGCCTGCGATCTCCATTGTCAGTTCCTGTTCAAGAGGAGCTGCGGAGCCGATCTGTATTTTGACCTGTTCGGCACGAGGTTCGCCGATGAGCAGGTTGTATGTTCGTTTGAGATGGTTGATGATGGCTTCGTCGAAATTGTCGCCGCCGACACGTACTGATTCGCATGTGCTGATGTCTCCTAGACTCATGATCGCGACTTCGGTAGTACCGCCGCCTATGTCAACGATCATCGAGCCGGTCGGTTCGGTTATCGGCAGGCCCGCACCAATACCGGCCGCCATTGGTTCGTCCAGGAGATATACTTTGCCTGCGCCTGCTCGTTCTGCACTGTCGATAACTGCTCTGCGTTCGACCGCGGTGATGCCGCTGGGAACGGATATGACGACGCGGGGCCGCATGAAGCCTCTTCGGCCGTGGACCTTTCGAATGAAATAGCTGAGCATACGCTCGGTGATCTCGAAGTCGCTGATAACGCCGTCTTTAAGCGGTCTGACAGCGGTGATCGAGCCGGGAGTTTTGCCGAGCATGTCGCGTGCGACAAGACCGACGGCCTCGCCTTCATTTAGAACGATGTTTGTGCCTTTGCGTACCGCTACCACTGACGGTTCGTTCAGGACAACCCCCTCATGACGGACGCACACCAGCGTGTTGCAGGTGCCCAGGTCAATGCCCATGTCGGTGCTGAACCAGCCTAATATAGTGTCCAGTATCACAGTGATTCCCTTCAATTAGCTCATTCGCCGTGAAGCCCGCCTCCGATCGGTCAACCCTGGCCTGCCTGGCCTACTACTGGAGCTTGCAAGGTTCGTTCCGACTTACAAGACTTGATCGTAATTCATGTAATTCATGATCGCTACATAGGTTGCCGTTGCGATTACCGCAGCCGTAGCCAAACCCAGTATCGCTGTATATATGTCGCTTGCCGAGACTCTTTTATTGTTAGCTGCCATAGGAATTAAAGCTCTGTAGTAACATTATCACCAACTCGGGGTCTCTGCTCAACCAGCTCAAGTACACCCGCCGCTTTGCTAGTATCGACATTTGTGACTTCGATATTGCAGATAAATTCCTCTCCGCGAATCACATGGAATGTCTGGCCTTCTTTTACGCCGTCCGCCGCTCCAACGGAGATACCGACGAGATTCTCGCGTACTTCAGTGACCAGGCCGCGAATAGGCTGTGTTGTCGTTACCTGTCCGGCGGGCTTTGCGATTTCACCTGGAGTAGGCGTCACCGTTGCAACAGTGACCTCTTCGCCCGCCAGTTGTTCTTCGAGGGTCTGTTTTTGCTCCAGAACCTGCTTGAGACGGGCCTGCAGTGATTCGAGCCTGACTGTCTTTGCCATCAGCTCTTCTGTCGTCTCATTGAGGTATTTGCGGTCCCTGATGCTCTGAGCCCTCGTATCTTCGAGCTGGTCCTGAGTGGAAGCCAGCAGAGTTTGAAGATTGCCGATGGTATTTTCCAGGCTTTCCAGCGAGGAAGCCAGATTAGTATACTTGCTCTGATATTCCATGCTTGCGGTTTCGGCGGTACGCTTGTCGACTGCCAGCATGTTGTTTTCTTTGCGAAGCTCGGTGATCTCTGCCTGGAGTTCCTCTTCCAGCTTCTTTGCCTGTGCCTGAACCTGGTTCAGTTCCGTTTCTGCGGCCAGTCTGTCACCTTCAAGGGCCTTGTATTCGGTACGCAGGTCCTCAAGATCACTTTGCGCGGTACTTGTTGACGAGACATAGCTTACTGTCGTGGCACAAAGGAAAATGACACCAAAGGACAGCAGCACTATCAAAACCTTAGTAAGAGTACTCAAACTAAACTCCTTCACTTTCTAAAAATTGCAATTCTGACCTCGACAACCGCTCAATGCAAAGCGCAAGGCGACTGCGCCATTTAAAAATTTAACCAGAATTGTACGTCACAGCCCAGTCAAGGTCAAGATATTTTTATACGAGCATAATATATTGTAAATTATGGATTTACGGCCAAATTGTTCGTTTGAACCGCGATTATTCCGAGGTTCGCGGACCGCTTTGCTATCTTACCAGCAGCAGCACGGAGCCGGCAGCATTTAGCCGTATGTGCTGCCAGTCGCTTTCCAGCAATCCGGGCAGGAATCTGGTAAGCTCACTTCCGCCGATCCTGCCTATCGCCAGGGCCGCTGTAAAGTCTGCCCGCCGTTTGCTAATCGTGTAAGCATCTGTTTGGCGGTCCTTGAGATAGTCCAGGACCTCGGGTCTGCCGACCCTGTTGCCCATTCTGCCAAGCTGCTCGGCGGCGCATAATCTGACCTCGGTTACTTCGTCTTCGAGCATTGTAATGATCGCATCTTCGGCATCCGAAGTGCCGAGGGCACCCATTGCCCGAATACCGATCTGGCGGTCGTCAGCATATTTGCTTATCAGTAAGGGCCAAAGCTGGCGGTAAACGTCCTTATCACCGATCATCGCTATGGCTTCGAGTGCCTGCATGATCACCTGCTCAGATGTTTCGGGTTCCTGAGCAACTGCGTACAGATCGTTTATATATTCCCGTTTTTCGGTCTTGCCAAGCAGCAAAACAGCGTTGGCTTTGAGAGACTTGTCTGGGCTCTTGAGTGTCTTGACCAGAAGCTTTTCGTGGTTAGGCTCACCCATCCGGCTCAAAGCGTATGCGGCTGAGAGCCTGACATGCGGGTTTTGGTCCTTCAAGAGGGGGCGGATGCTCTCTTTTGCCGCCGAGTAGTTTGCATCACCAAGCCCCATTGCTGCTGCGAATCTAACGGGAAAAGATTCATCTTCGAGCCGGTCGATTATCATGGGCATCATTTCACGCCGATTGCATTTGACAACCGTTTCGATGGCATGACTTCTGATGCGGGGGTTTTCGTCACTGAGGCTGGTTTCTACGACCCGGATCGCGGTTGGTTCGAGTTCCCGGATGTTGACCGGTTCTCTGAGTGCATTGCCATTTTGAGTCGAGACTTGTTCGGCTTCGCATCCAAGCAGAAAAACCATCATCGAAACAGCCGTTAAGTATGTGAGTTTTCTCATGCTAACCCTTTTCAACAAAATATCAGTTATGCTGTGCGTTTCTCGTGACGATATCGTTTGAAATCAGCGACCAGAACGATCAAGGCAGTCAGAGCGAACGCTGCTCCACATACTATATCGAGTTTTTGCCCATATTTGCTGAAAAAAGTTATCCTTGAGTCAACTGGTATGTTATCGACGAAATAGCCGCCCACTCCTTGTCTTTCCATCGCCTCAACCGGCAGGTTGCCTTCTACGTAGCCGTCGCGGATCTTTCCGGTGCTGTCTATAAGGCAGCTTATGCCCGTATTAACGCTGCGGATAACGGGAATGCGGTTTTCAACGCATCTGAAAACGGTGATGGCCGTTCTTTGAGGTAATTCAACGCTTGGGATGATCTTGCCGTTGTCAAATCTGACGTACCAGCCGTCATTGCTCAAGTTTACCAGCCAGTCAGCACGTTTTACGCCCTGTGTGCCCACTATTCGGCGTATTATACGAGGGTCTGTGTCCTCATAGCAGATCATGGCACCGAAATTGAATTTGCCCTTGCTGCTGTCCATCTCGAAAACAGTATACTCGTCACCGTGTTCCAGACTGTAGTCATAGTCATAAGGAGAAAGCCAGGTGATGAAATCAGCGATGAAGGTGCCCCTGAAAGGGATAAACTCGCCGAATGGTACAAGATGGATCTTGTCATACCGCTGTGCAGCTTGCTTGCCGTTGGGTTTGTAGAGCAGTGCACTGTTCCACCTGTCCGTCACGTCGTATTTTCCATCACGAATGCCAACCTCGGCACTGTGGGCGCCCATGAGCAGATATCCCTTGCCTGAGACGAATTCGCTTATTCTGTCATTAAATTTCAGAGCCCTGCTGCCGGGCTTGAGATGACGCAGAAAATCCTTGTTCATTGTCGCGAGCACTATTGTTTCGGGCCAGGCGACCATTTCCGCACCGGCCTGGTAGCATTTCTCGCTGCTGATCAACAGCTCGTCCATAATTTTTTCGCCCGATTCGACCTCCTCTTTGATGTGAGAGGGGATATTGGGCTGAACCGATCCCACGGCCGGTCCTTCGGTGAGGTGAAGCGGTGTCTCATCCAGCCGCATTCGGCCGTAGTCGACCGTGCAGAAAACGGCTGCACCTACCATAGCAACTTTGAAAAGATTGGAAAAACGCATGACCTTGCCCTGAGTAAGCGATATTCCCAGGTCCGTGATGAGTCCGTTGACCATGCCTACCAGGAAAGATACTCCCAGTGCGCCGAATATGTCCGCTATCTGAATGACAGTGAGATTCTGGTACTGGCTGTGACCGAGCAGACGCCAACTGAAGCCCGTAAATAATAATCCCTGCCAAGCTTCGGCGCCAACAAACAGAATAGGCAGGCAGGCAAATAGGGGCAGACCTTTGCGTTGGATATATCGAACACTCAGGGCGAGAACGGGCCAGTACAGGGCCAGAATGATACTGAAAAGCACATATCCGGGGACTGTTACGTAGCCGATCCAGTACAGATTGCCGATCCAGTAAACGAGACTGACTATATAAGAGGTCCAAACCAGCCGCCAGGTCCTTACTTCCGGGGCGCACACCATTGCGAACGGAACCAGTGCGATCCAGGCGAGAAAATGTGCGTCGAAAGGGGCCTGAATAAGGGTCAAAAGTCCCGCACTCAACGAAAAGAAGACGAGTGTCCGTAATGTTTCCTGATGCTTATGATCAGTCAATCTAAAATTCCCTGCAATGCAGTTGCGACCTCTTGAGGATCAAATTTACGTTCTTCGTTCAAACGGATATTGTACAGCTTTGTGAATATCTCGAGGAGACTCTTCCGTCGCAGTATTTCGCTGACATCTTTCCTGACTTCGAAATAGAACCTTTTAAGTTCGATCCTTTGGCGCATATCAAGGATCTCACCGTCCTTTTGGAGGTTTTGGCGTTCCTGGGCGAGTTTTTCCAGTCGCTTCCTGCTATTTTCGACATAATTGCTTGAAATGTCAATGCCGCAATAGTCTCTTTCCAGTTGATATGCTGCAGCTACCGTGGTCCCGGACCCGTTAAAGGGATCCAGCACCAGATCTCCGCGATTGGAGCTGACTGACACTATCCGTCCCAGCAGCAGTTCGGGCATCTGGCAGGGGTGCCATCCTTCACGTTCCTTGAACGTTCCGCAGACCCGGCTGAACGTGTTCCAGACATCGTCGGGCATCTTGCCGCGCGGATTTGCCCGCTTGTCGGCGTATACGAGCTGTCTGTCGGAAGGTACGCGTACAGCGTGATCATTGAAGACGTGATCTGCCTTGTCCTTTACAAAGTAAAATATGTGTGTGTGTGATCGGGCGAACATGGTCTTTGTCTGCTGGCCGAAAGTGTAATGCCAGATGATCCAGTTGCGGAGCGTGAGGCCAAGTTGTTCGCCGATCAGCCTGATGTGGTGGGCATAATCATCGCCTATTGCGATGTAAAACGAGCCGTGCGGCTTAAGAGCATTGACGCAGGCGCCCATCCAGTCACGCGTCCAGGTGATGTATTTCTCGCTTTTCAGCGTATCCTTGTACTTATCATACTCATACCCGATATTGAAAGGGGGGTCGGCGAATATCAGGTCCGCAACAGGCTCATCCACTCCGTTGAGCATTTCTATACAGTCGCCGCACAGTATCTTGTTTTTGAAATTCTGCATGGCGATATGATAAGGAACCTGCCTGTTTTTGCAAGCGGGATTTGCGGGCGCTAAGAAATTGACCTGTCCTGCAATTTTTTGTGTTACTCTTCGACTTGTACGACCGCCTGTTCACGGAAGACAGTGCCGCTTAAATAGTCCTTGAACGTCACTTTGGCGGTATATTCTTTGTCGTCGGCAGGTTGGAAACCCAGATCAAACTTCAAGCGGTAATAGTTCGTCATGAAGGTGCCCGCCCACATTTCCTTGAGTTGATCGGGCTTTATCTGCCACCTGCCGACCATCGCATCAGACGCATCTGCCTGCAGATCCCAGAGCTGCACTTCAACGCTGCCGGGGGCCTTGAACGGATCACCCGCTTCATCGTGCGGCTGGATATAGACGACCAGGCTCTCTGCTTTGTCGTCGTTGTCTTTGTCATAAATGCCGCTTCTACTGCTCAGTTCGATCCGATCCAGTGCCGGCAGGGCGGATGCTCTCGCCTCGGGGCCTACTGCCAGCAGTGTATCGACTCTTTCGCTGAGCTTTTCGTTCTGTTGTTCGAGGTGCTGAACCTGCTTTGTCAGCTCCTGGTTCTGGCTCTGCAGTTGGTCGACCTTGTCATAAAGAGAAGACCGGGCGCCGTTTCCGCACCCGGTCATAACAACCGCTGAAACAATAATCAAAACTGTCGTTAGCTGCCTCATGGCGAGCCTTTCAATCACAGCAGATCATTCTATTTGGTCTTTTCGAGGACTGAATCCGCCAGGCCGTATTCGATGGCCTCGTCCGCTTCGAGCCACAGATTTCGGTCGCAATCGCGTTCGATTTTCTCAGCGTCCCGGCCGGTATGTTCGGCGAGGATCTGATACAGCCGTTCGCGCAGTCGGATGATCTCTTTCGCTTCGATCTCAAGATCAGTCGCCGGACCCTGCATAATGCCAGAGAGCAGGGGCTGGTGGAGCATGACCCTGCCGTTTTTGAGCATATATCGCTTGCCGCTTGTGCCGCCTGCAAACAGGACCGCACCCATGCTGGCC